>UQVD01000042.1 GCA_900544385.1 uncultured Collinsella sp. | reverse complement strand
TGCAATCGCAAGAAGATGACGGGGCGGAATGTCAATCCTGGTCTAACAGAGCCTTAAGCAAAGCGGCACGAGTGAACTTGCTACAAGCCTCATGCTGTGAGCGCGTTAACCAATCAGTCGTGAAGGCGAGGTGAGTATGAAAGGTAGAAACCAGCACGTTACGAAGCGGGCGGATGGCAATTGGCAGGTTAAGGGCGAGGGGGCGCGTCGCGCTTCCTTTGTTACGACGACCCAGGGCGAAGCTATAAAGCGCGGTCGTCAAATTAGTTCTAATCAGCACTCTGAGCTAATCACCCATCGTCCCGACGGTAGAATCCGCGCAAAGGATTCCCATGGGCACGATCCCTTCCCGCCGAGAGGATAGGGGCTTGACGCCATTGCGGCTGCGGGCATGGATTAGCGTGTCCGCAGCCGCATACTTCCGAGTTTTGGCCTTGTACCCTTTGCTCCAGATGCTGCAAACACTTGATTGATGCTATTTAAGGTCTATAATCGAATAAAAACTCTGAAATATCTTTTCAAAACAATGAAAGGAATTTTGAGGACGATGCTTTGCCAGTTTACCTTCAGGAACTATAGATCCTATCGCGACGAAACTGAGCTTTCCATGCAGGCAACATCGATGAGGGAGTTCGAGCGCTCCCTCATAGAGTGCCCTGACGGGCAGAGTTTCCTTCCGGTGGCTGCGGTGTACGGGCCTAACGCTGGCGGCAAGTCTAACCTGCTGGAGGCGCTTGACTACATTCGTTCGGCGGTGGCCAAGCCGATCAGATTGCTGTCTGCCAGCATTGATGCGCCAGAGGGTAACCGTCCTTCGATACCCCGTTGCTCTGCGTTTGAGTTCGATGAAGTGTCGGCTGCTGAGCCCACCGAATTCGAGCTCTACTATCGCGCGGGTGAGCACGAGTACCGCTATGCCCTGTCCGTGCATGCGGACGCGATCGTGTCCGAAGGCCTGTGGCGGCGAAAATTGGGAGCGTCACGCACGGCGCTGCTGTTCGAGCGTGAGGGCGCAGAGGTTGAACTCGGTCCCACACTGCGTAAGCTCGTGACGGCTGCGAGATTCAACCCGAGGCTGCCGTACCTGTCGTTTCTCTGCATCAACTTTGACGCGCCGGTGGTCAAGGAGGCTGCCAGCTGGTTTCTTGACGGGGTGTTCCTGAACTATAACAGCTCCTATCTGGAGCAGATGCTCGAACAATTGCTCGATGAGGATGACTCACCCGAGATCACGCGTTTTCTGCGTGCCGTTGACGTGCGTATCGATGGCTTTAGGGTTGAGAAAGCTCCGGAATGGCGGGGCCAGCGCGTCTTCGTAAAACATGAGGTGGACGGTAAGGGCTATGAGCTGCGCCTGTCCGAGGAGTCGGCCGGTACTCAGAAGCTCATGGGGCTGGCGGCGTTTCTGCTGGCGGCGCTCGAACGCGGCGGTACCGTCGTTGTCGATGAACTCGACGCCAAGTTGCATCCGAAGCTCCTGCGCTACGTGATCCTGCTGTTCAAAGATCCCGAAGTCAACAAGAGCGGCGCGCAGCTCATCTTCTCGTCTCAGGACGTGTCCACTATGCGAAACGATGTTTTTCGCCGCGACGAGATATGGTTTGCCGCACGCGGCGAGGGGGAGGCGAGCCAGCTATGGTCGCTCGCCGACATCCACGAGTCAAATGGCAACCTGGTCAGCAAGAACGCGGCATTCGACAAGCAGTACCTGTCTGGCCGCTATGGTGCCGACCCGTATCTCACGCGCATTGAGGAGTGGGATTAGTATGGCCGCGAAAAAGTCGAGGGACTGGCGCAGCGGCAAGCGCGAGGGACGCTCTCGCATGGTACAGATGACGCGCCATCTCGTGGTGACCGAGGGCAAGGAGACTGAGCCTCGCTACTTCGAGGGCGTGCGCGCCGCGTTGGGCGCAGCAAACGAGCGGAAGGTTGCCGTAGTCGTTAAGGGGACTGGCAAACATACTCTCGACCTGCTCGACTTCGCCGTCGAACACTGCCTCTATGCGCCCGAGACGTTCGACCACGTGTGGCTCGTGTATGACAAGGATGACTTCCCTGCGTCCGACTTCGACGCGATGGAACGTAAGTGCAACGAGCTCTCTGATGGTTCGAGGACCTTCCACGCGTTGTGGTCCAACCCCTGTTTCGAGCTGTGGCCGCTTTTGCACTTTCGCTACACGACCGCGCATATGTCCGCGTCCGACTGCCAGCATGCCCTCGCGCAGGAGATGTCGAAGAATTTGGGTATCGAGTACCGCAAGAACCTTGACGGGATGTTTGGGGCAGTGGATGATAGGCGAGGCGAAGCATTGCAGCGTGCTGGGCGCCTCGTCGCGTACCATAGGGAACTGGGTAACATTAAGCCATCTGCGCAAAACCCTTCAACTAAGGTTGGCGAGATATTTGATGTGATTGGGCCGTATCTGGTTTGACGGTCAAGTTCGATCGGGCTTGATGGGACTGGAGATTCATGAAAGATGTTGTTTCGGGCTGCCTGCCGTCTTTAACCGGATTGACCTTTTGGGACCCGATAGGATACTAGGCCGAATCTAGCGGTATTGACGCAGTCAACCTACGGGCTCGCACGTTGCTGCTGCTTGCAGCGGATCGGGTGAGGACTGCTGCTTCTTTGGCCTGTACGCCTCCGATGGCCAGTTTGCCGTGGACGCCTCCTGGGTGGACGCGACCGGCGCCATAGCCGATGCTGCCTGCGAGAGTGGCTCACTTACGTCGGCGCAGTTTGTGACGCCGATGGGCGGGGCCTTTGGTACCGCCTGTGTTATGGATGCCAGCGGGGCCGTAGCTCAGCATGTGGTAATTGAACCCACAGGCGCCCAGCCACCGGCGGGGAAGACCCAGCCCGATACCGATGAGCCCACCGGTGGCAATCCCGCGGGGGATACAAAGCCCGGTAGCGAAGAAAAGCCCGGTGATGAGACCAAGTCCAGCGAAAACCCGCCCCCACGCCTGATCCGTCGCCCAAGTCGGACGCCAAGCCTGCGCCCGCGTCCTCCAAGACGCCTGCGACCAAGACTGCCAAGAAGACCTAGCCCGCAACAACGCAAACCGCCGCGCTCCCTAAGACCGGCCACGGTGACTGGGTGGTTGCGTGCCTTGCCTTCGTCTTCTAGGTATGTTGTTGGTCACCATAAAAGTTCGGGCACTTCGCTGGGGGCTTTATTTGACAATGTAGTTTCTGCCGCTTCTTTCCCACATTTCTCTGAGTCAATAATGCAGATTGCTTGAACTCGGCTTGGGGCTTGCCATGTATTTGAATTTGACTAAACTTAACTTATAAGTTAACCACATTTGGTTTCATCTGAGGCGGAGGGGGTGGCCTTTGGTTAGTGACTATGAACTTGTCGAATATACTGATCCCGAGGGACGACCTTTTTGGGAACTAACCACCTCCCCTGAGAACTCTCAGTTTCAGAAGATGATGTCTGATCCTAAAACGAAGTTTACCGCCCGTTAGATGATCAATCAGATTTCAAAAATCTATGATTACGGGCTAAAGGATGTCACTGGAACGTCAAAGCTTCGATGTATCGAGCCTAAGATTGGGCTATACGAACTCAAGGGTTTTGATGGGGTTAATCGAGAAATGGTCTACGCGATTTGCCAAGGCGTGGACAAGATTGTTTTGCTTTTTTGGTTTAAGGGCCATCAAGGCTCGGGAAATATTACCAAAGAAATTAAACGCGCAAAAAAGTTGGCCCCGATAGCAAAGCAGCTTTTGGAGTCATAGCGTCGGCTTTTTTGCCCGCTTACGAAACGGAGACTTGTAATGGTTAAGGTCGATTTATCAGACTTTTACGCGGAAACGGAAACGAGCGAAACCCGTGCCTATGAGCACGCACTAGATATTGAGTTTATTGTTCATCGCGAGATGCAGCGCTCGGGCTTGAGTAAAAGCGAGCTGGCAAAGCGTATGGGCGTGAGTCTTCAGTCGCTTTCGAAATTGTTGAATTCTCAGCCCAACATGACGCTGAAAACAATCGCAAAGTTTGAGCTTGCGCTGGGTGTCAAAATTATTCCACAGGTCATTTCCAGTTATTCGAATGAGGCGCCGTTTTCTTCGTCTAATAACTCTGTCCGAGAACAATGGTCTTCATTTAACAGCGACTGCTCGGCTAAACGATTGGACTTTGAGATGATTCCGGGAGGTTTGGCTGCATGAGTAAGGATTTCATTGCGCCTATTCAGGTTGTTCATTTGTTTGTTGTCGACTCAACTTTTCATATTGAGAATGAGCCCTCCCAGAATATGGATTTAAAAGTTGACGTTAGTTATCAGGACGTCCATCTATTGAGGAACAAGGCGGGCGAGCGTGCAGACTTAAAGCTGTATGTGTGTGGCAGTCTGATTGATAGAGACGATGCAAAGGAAAAAATGCGCGCTGATGTGTCGGTCGCTATTTCGGTGTCTACAAAATTGCCGTTCGACATTTCAGACGATGAAGCGCGCCGTTATCTTCTCTCTAATGCGATTTCCATGGCGTATGGTCACGCTAAGAGCTATCTGATGATCGTTACTGGACTTTCGCCCATGGGGGCTTTGACGCTGCCGGCAATTCTTCCTTCGGAATTGGCAGCGGACAGCGATGCGTCTTTCCTAAGTGAGTAAGCTGTTCTCGATTTGGATTTTGCATGCCACCGCTTGCAAATGTAACGGGGTGCCGAATCGGTAGTTTGACTGATTCGGAACTTATATTTCGACGTTTCTGGCTGAAGCCCTGCGATGCCCGTGCTACGACAGCTAAATTGACCGTGACGTCCTGTCTTGCGACACGCATGTAGCTTCACACGGGTATCATGGTGAAAGCGATTTCAATGACAGGGGTACTCGTGGTAAAGATGAAGGATGTGGCCGAGCTGGCCGGCGTTTCGAGCGCAGCCGTCTCGCGCTACCTCAACGGTGGATACATCTCGGCGGATAAGGCCGAGCGCATTAAGCGGGCGATTGAGCTGACCGGATACGTGCGGTCCAGCCAGGCTCGCGCGCTGCGCACCGGTTCCACCAAGCTCATCGGCGTCATCGTGCCTAAGATTAACTCGGAGTCCGTGAGCCGCATTACCGCCGGCATTGGCCAGGTGCTCGGTCGCCGTGGCTACCAGATGCTGCTTGCCAACACCGACAATGCGGCCGATCGCGAGCTTGAATACCTCGATTTATTCCAAAACCACCCAGTTGACGGCATTGTGCTGGTGGCAACCATGATCACCGACGAGCATCGTCGGGCGATTGAGTCGTGCCGCGTGCCGATCGTGCTGATCGGCCAGAATGTTGAGGGCGCGGCGTGCGTCTATCACGACGATTACGAGGCCGCCTTTGAACTGGGCCATGCGCTTGCGGGTCGCGTGGACGGCAAGATTGCCTATATTGGAGTTACCGAAGAGGACCGCGCGGCCGGTTATGACCGCCGTCGCGGTTTTGAGGCTGGATTGCGCGCCGCGGGCGTGGCGCTTGATCCGAGCCTGATTCGCCAGGGGTCCTTTACGCTCGACTCGGGCTATGGTGCAGCGCGTGAGCTGCTTTCCGTCGCTCCCGATGTTTCGTTTATCGCTTGCGCGACCGACACCATGGCGGCGGGCGCGCTGCGTGCCATCGATGAGGTTCGCGGCATGGGCGAGGGTATACACCGCGTGAGCGGTTTTGGCGACAACGCGTTTTTGCGCGCGCTTACGGGTGGCATTCCCACCGTGCATTATGGGTATCTGACCAGTGGCGTCGAGGCGACCAATATGTTACTCAACACGCTCGATGGCGTGGAGGGGGAGTGCGGTCTAAAGTCGCTCAAGCTCGGCCATCAACTTATGAATGTCTAGGCTTTGGGCATGCCTGCCTGCCTTTGAGTCCCCAGTTTTTGTCTCAAAACTACCATTCGCCGGCTTTTCCTACCGTTCACCCTACTGTGAAAACGATTGCAGACATATGAAACTGAAAACGATTACAGTGTAAGTGTCAAAGATGGCCGGGTGCAGATGCGCCCGTTGGAGGAAAGGGAAGTCATGGACTACCGCAAATCAGCCCAAGAGGTGCTCGACAACATCGGTGGCGCCGGCAACGTTGTTTCGGCCGCACACTGCGCCACGCGTCTGCGCCTGGTGATTGCCGATAACGCCAAGGTTGACAAGGAGGCTCTCGAGAATATCGACGGCGCTAAGGGCGTCTTTGAGGCCCAGGGCCAGCTCCAGATTATTTTTGGCACCGGCACCGTCAACAAGGTCTACGAGGAGTTCATCGCGCTCAGTGGCGTCGAGGCTGCTACCAAGGCCGAGGTCAAGGAGGCCGCGGCTCAGCAGCAGAACATCTTTATGCGCGCCATTAAGGTGCTCGGTGATGTCTTTGTCCCCATCATCCCCGCCATCGTGGCTTCGGGCCTGCTGCTGGGCATTATGAGCGCCCTCAACTTTATGGCCTCCAACGGCTTTATCGGGCTCGACACCAATAACTTTATCTACAAGATCGCCGACCTGGTCTCGGGAACGTCCTTTGGCATTCTGCAGATCCTGATCGGCTACTCCGCGGCTAAGGCCTTTGGCGCCAACCCGTACCTGGGTGCCGTCGTCGGCGGTGCGTTTGTCAACTCCTCGCTGCAGAGCGCCTACACGGTTGCCTCCGAGGGCGTTCAGACCATGGTCACCGTCATTCCCGGCGTGTACAGCTTTGAGTGGGTCGGCTATCAGGGCCATGTGATCCCCATCGTTATCGCCTGCGCCATTCTGGCCTTCCTCGAGAAGCGCCTGCACAAGATCGTTCCTGAGATGTTCGACCTCTTTGTGACCCCGCTCGTCTCGGTGTTCGTGACCGTGCTCGTGACGCTTGTTGCCGTTGGTCCCATCTTTGTTTGGGCCGAGAACGCCATCCTCGGTCTGATTCAGGCTCTGCTGACCCTGCCTTTCGGCATCGGTTCCTTTATCGTCGGCCTCTTCTATGCCCCCACGGTCGTTACCGGTATCCACCAGATGTACACCGCCATCGACCTGGGCCAGCTCGCCCAGTACGGCGTGACCTATTGGCTGCCCATCGCCAGCGCTGCAAACATCGCCCAGGGCGGCGCCGCGCTCGCCGTTGCTTTTAAGACCCGCGATGCCAAGATCAAGGGCCTGGCGCTTCCTTCGGCTCTGTCCGCCTTCATGGGTATTACCGAGCCTGCCATCTTCGGCGTGAACCTGCGTTTCTTTAAGCCCTTCATCGCCGGCTGCATCGGCGGCGGTTGCGGTGCCCTGGTTTGCGCGCTCACCTCGCTTGCCGCTTCCGGCACCGGCGTTACCGGCATCTTTGGTATCCTGCTGTGCCTGGCCCAGCCCGTGCAGTACGCGATCATGTTTGCGGTCGCCGCGCTGGTTTCCTTTGGCGTTTCGTTTGTCCTGTACAAGGACGAGCCCAAGGCTTCCGAGCAGGCCTAAGAGCTTTTGATTGAGGGGGTGCCCGCGGGTTGTATGCTCGCGGGCGTTTCCCGTATCTGGTGCCGATCTCTGGCGCCTTGTAACTTTCGATCCGTTAGGACTTTGATATGTCTAATGCCCTTGGTCGCGACCTTGCAAAGCTGGTCGCCGCTGTTGACGCCGCCGCTTCTGAGTGCGGTCATGGCGCATATGGCCAGCTCTTCCATATTATGCCGCCGGCGGGCTGGCTCAACGACCCCAATGGTCTTTACCAGGCGGGCGGCATGTTCCACGCGTACTTTCAGTATGCGCCCTTTGATGTCGAGGGTGGCGTCAAGATGTGGGGTCATGCGACGAGCCGCGACCTTATGACGTGGGACTACGTTGGCGCCCCGCTGCTGCCCGACGAGCCGTTCGATTGCCACGGTGTGTATTCGGGCTCCGCGCTTGCCGAGGACGGTCGCATTCGCGTGCTGTACACAGGCAATGTGAAGCTATCCGATGCGGACGGGACGTACGACTACGTCAATACCGGCCGTCGTGCCGATACTGTTTACGTCGAGAGCGTTGATGGCCTTGCCGGTCGGGAGTTCAGCCAAAAGCGCGTGGTGCTGGCGTCCGATGATTATCCCGAGGACTTGACCTGCCATGTGCGCGATCCCAAGGTGTGGCGTGACGCGGACGGGCGTTATCACATGGTGCTGGGCGCGCGTCGTCGCGTGGACGGGCCTCATGTCGAGAGCCGTTTTTGTGCGATGCACGGCGAGGGTGCCGGGCGCGATGTGGGCGAGATCCTGGTGTATGGTTCGGCGGATATGCTGAACTGGGAGCTCGAGAGCCGTGTGTCTACGCCCGAGCGTTTCGGCTTTATGTGGGAGTGCCCAGGTTATATTGAGCTCGATGCGAATGGCGATACCGCTGCATTTTTGTCGTTCTCGCCCCAGGGCCTTGAGGGCGGTCGTTGGGACCGCGGCAATGTGTATGCCGCTGGCTACATGCCTGTATCGGGCGACATTACGGGTGGTGACGGTGCCTATGAGCTGGGCGAGTTCCGCCTGTGGGACGCCGGTTTTGACTTCTATGCGCCGCAGGAGTTTACGTCCGAGGACGGTCGCCACATTTTGATCGGCTGGATGGGCATGCCCGATGAGCCGACCTATGGCAACGATCCCACTGTGGCGTGCGGCTGGCAGCACTGCATGACGGTGCCGCGTGAGCTTACAGCCGGTGACGGCGGCGTAGTGCTGCAGCAGCCGGCGCGCGAGATCGAGCGCCATTATGCCTCGGTGCGTGTGGGGGAGGGCTCGTTGGAGGTTGCCGGCGATACCTGCTTTGACGTTGTTGTTGACGGTGTCGATGGCGCGTTCACCGCAACCGTTGATGGCGAGCTGAAACTGGCGTTTATGCCCGCTGTGGGCGAACTGTCCGCGCGCTTTGAGATGCGATTTACCGATGAAGGTCGCGCTTCTGCCGGCTGCGGTCGTACCGTGCGCTGGGAGCCCGTCGACGAGGTTCGTAACGTGCGCATTGTCGGCGATGTCTCGTCGGTCGAGGTGTTTGTGAATGATGGCGCGCTCGTGTTTTCGACGCGCATCTATCCGGAGGCCTATGGCGCGTCCGTTGACGCTCCGGGTGCGAGCGTGACCTGCCACGTACTCAATATCTAGGCGATTGGTCGTCTATCGGCGCTATACTGCAGCCGTTGCCCACGATGCGGGGAACACCCGCATCGTGGGTTTTTGTTTATGAAGGGACGGTGCCGTGTGGATGTGCAGCAGCTAGAAGAGACTTGGGCTTTGAGGGCCGGCGCGCGTGAGGCGCGGTTGCTTGCGGGCCCGCATGTGCCGGTTGCTCTGTCGCAGCTGGGAATTGTGCGTCCCGGTGACCGCCTGGTCGCGTTTGCCGATGACTTTGCCGATACGTTTGCGAGCGGCTTTGATGCCTGCGACGTGGCTATGGTGGGTGAGCCGTCGGTTGCAGCGTTTGTCGCCGCGTCCGAGAACTTTGATGCTTCGTTTGATGCCGAGGGGCCGCACCTGTGGTGGTTTGTGAACTCAATCGGCGGCTTTGGCCTGTGTGTGCCCGATCTGCGTGCGCTGGGTCGGGCGGCGCGTGAGGCCCATGCGTTGCTGGTTGTGGACAACACCGTGGCGTCGGCTTTTGGCTGCGATCCGCTGCGTCTGGGTGCTGCGCTGTCCCTCGAGGCGCTCGACCGCGTGTGCGCCGGTGATGCTTCACGCAAGTTGGTTGCCGTATCGGTTGCGCGCTCGCAGCTTAAGCGCCATCGTGTGGATGCTGCCGCCGCGTGCACATATGCCCTGTTTGAGGACTGCGGCTTGGCAAAGCTTAATTTGCCTGCTGACGAGGCCGGTGTGCTGGAGCGCGGGCTGGACTCGCTCAATACCCGCATGCAGGCACACTTCGACCGCGCCCGTGCGCTGGCCGAGTATCTGGTCGCCAACGAGATGGTGCGCAACGTGCGCTATCCCGGACTGAGCTCGCATCCTGACCATGCGGTTGCAACGGGAATCCTCGAGCATGGTTTTGGCCCGGCAGTTGAATTTGACCTTATCGAGCGTAGCGCGGGAGAGCTGTTCGACGCTTTGCCGGGGGAGTTTCGCACATCGCCTGCCGGCGGCGCAACGACGCGCCTTTCGGCCCCACGCGGCAAGCAGGGGGGCACCATCCGTCTCTTCGCCGGCACCGACGACCCCTTGACGGTAGCCGCCACCCTAGATAACGCCCTCCGCCAATTAGCTACTCTTTGATGCTGGCGATGAGGTCGTTGGCTTTGGAGGCAATGACGTTGTTGATGTCGGCCTGCAGCTCCTCGTAGACTGCTATGGCTCGCTCGCCGGCTGGGGTGAGCGTGGATCCGCGGGCGCCGTCGCGCTCGATGAGCTTGCAGCCCAGCTGGCCTTCGGCTTCGTTCACAATGCGCCAGGCCTTGGAATATGCCATGCCCATGCTCTTGGCGGCACGGTTGAGCGAGTGCTCGCGGGCGATACCTTGCAGCAGCAAGACGCAGCCGTGACCAAACACGCCCGGCAGATCCTTGTCGCACGCTTGAATGACCAACTTTGCCGTCGTCTTGTACTCCATCTGCTCCACGTCTCCCCGCTAAAGTGTTTGCTGGGCAAACGCAAAGCATGCGTCAAACCCTCGTGTGCTCTTCTTAAATCATGCATTGTAGCAGTCAAAGTGCGTTAAGATACTTCCCCAGTATTGGGCGCCCAAGGTTGGGCTGGGTCCTACGAGGCCTGCAGCCGACCGGTCGCATGGAAAAAGGAGAAACATGGCTACGTTCTTTCCCGGTGAGTCCCACACGTTTTCGGAGTATCTGCTGGTCCCTGGCTACTCGTCCTCGCAGTGCATCCCCAACAACGTCTCTCTTAAGACGCCGCTAACCCGCTTTAAGCGCGGTGAGAAGCCGGCAATCACCTTGAACATCCCCATGGTTTCCGCCATCATGCAGTCCGTCTCGGGCGTCGATATGGGTGTCGCGCTCGCTACCGAGGGTGGCCTGTCCTTCATTTACGGTTCCCAGAGCGCCGAGTCCGAGGCCGCTATGGTCAAGGCCGTCAAGGATCACAAGGCTGGCTTCGTTCAGTCCGATTCCACGCTGACCCCCGACATGACCATGGAGCAGGTCATCGAGCTCAAGGAGAAGACCGGTCACTCCACCATGCCGGTTACCGACGACGGCACTCCCAAGGGTAAGCTCCTGGGCATCGTCACCAGCCGCGACTATCGCCCCAGTCGCGATGACCACCAGACGAAGGTCTCCGAGTTCATGACCCCGCGTGAGCAGCTCATCGTAGGCGACAAGAACATCAGCCTCAAGGTTGCCAACGACGTCATCTGGGACAACAAGCTCAACGCCCTGCCCATCGTCGACGACAACGATCACCTCATGGGCATTGTCTTCCGCAAGGACTACGACAGCCACAAGACCAACCCCAACGAGCTGCTCGACGGCGACAAGCGTTACATGGTCGGTGCCGGTATCAACACCCGCGACTATGCCGAGCGCGTGCCGCTGCTCATCGAGGCCGGCGCCGATGTCCTGTGCATCGACTCTTCCGAGGGCTTCAGCGAGTGGCAGAAGCGCACCATCGAGTGGATTCGCGCCAACTACGGTGAGGACGTCAAGGTCGGTGCCGGTAACGTCGTCGACGCCGAGGGCTTCCGCTTCCTGGCAGACTGCGGCGCCGACTTCATCAAGGTCGGTATCGGCGGCGGTTCCATCTGCATCACCCGTGAGACCAAGGGTATCGGTCGTGGCCAGGCCACCGCGCTGATCGACGTCTGTCGCGCTCGCGACGAGTACTACGAGGAGACCGGCGTCTACGTGCCCGTGTGCTCCGATGGCGGCATCGTCTACGACTACCACATGACGCTCGCCCTTGCCATGGGTGCCGACTTTATGATGCTGGGCCGCTACTTCGCCCGCTTCGACGAGAGCCCGACCGAGCGCGTCAACGTGAACGGTCAGTACATGAAGGAGTACTGGGGCGAGGGTTCTGCGCGTGCCCGCAACTGGCAGCGCTACGACCTGGGCGGCGCCGCGAAGCTCAGCTTCGTCGAGGGCGTCGACTCCTATGTTCCCTATGCCGGCTCCCTCAAGGACGGCGTGGGCGGCACGCTCTACAAGGTCAAGTCCACGATGTGCAACTGCGGTGCCCTCTCGATCCCCGAGCTTCAGGAAAAGGCACGCCTAACGCTGGTCAGCTCCACCTCCATCGTCGAAGGCGGCGCCCACGATGTAGTCGTGAAGGATTCTCAGCAGTCCGTATCTTATCGATAAGGTAAGAGCCTCACATAAAGGTTGAGTTTCAACCACGTTATTTAGATAAAGCGAGATGGCCGCAAGTCGCAGGCATCTCGCTTGTCGTATTTGCTATCATCAGTCAAGTTAACCTTAGGGTCGGGTGGCTTGGCTTTGTTCGCTACAAGTTCCGCACGCAAAGAAGAGCACTTAATGTGCTCTTCGTCTTGCGCAGGACTGTCCGCAGTAGCAAATAAAGCCAAGCCACCCGACCCCAGCTAAGATTAAAGGAGCTGATATGTGCGATTGCACAGATCATAAGGACGAGATCCCTGCCTACGACGCGCAGGCCATTGAGTCCAAGTGGATGAAGGCCTGGGAGGACTCCAACCTCTTTGCCGTCGACACCGACGACAGTAAGCCCAAAAAGTACGTGCTCGAGATGTTCCCGTATCCGTCGGGCGACCTGCACATGGGCCACGCGCGCAACTACACCATCGGCGATGCCATGGCCCGTCAGGCCCGCATGCGCGGCTACGACGTGCTGCACCCCATCGGATTTGACGCCTTTGGCCTGCCTGCCGAGAACGCCGCCATCAAGCACAACACGCAGGCTGCTGCCTGGACGTATAAGAACATGGACCAGGCGCTCACCACGATGAAGCGCATGGGCTTCTCCTACGATCTGGATCGCATGGTCAAGACCTGCAGCCCCGACTACTACCGCTGGGGTCAGTGGATCTTTGAGAAGCTGTGGGAAAAGGGCCTGGTCTACCGCAAGAAGAACCCGGTCAACTGGTGTCCCACCTGCAAGACCGTTCTGGCCAACGAGCAGGTCACCGAGGGCAAGTGCTGGCGCTGCGGTACCGAGCCCGAGAAGCGCGACCTTGAGCAGTGGTACTACAAGATTACCGAGTACTCTCAGGAGCTGCTCGACGACCTGGAGAAGCTCCCCGGCTGGCCCGAGCGCGTCAAGCAGATGCAGGCCAACTGGATCGGTCGCTCCGAGGGCGCCGAGGTCGACTTTACTCTGTGCGACCAGGATGGCGAGCCCATCGAGGGCGACGAGGGCAAGATCACCGTCTTTACCACGCGTGCCGATACCCTTTTTGGCGTCTCCTTCTTTGTCCTGGCTCCCGAGTACGCCGGCCTGCACGAGCTCGTCGAGGGCACGGAGTACGAGGAGGCCGTCACCAAGATCGTCGAGGACTCCAAGCACATCTCTGCCGTCGAGCGTGCCCAGGGCACCCTCGAGAAGCACGGTGCCTTCACGGGCCGCTATGTGGTAAACCCCGTCAACGGCGAGAAGGTCCCCGTGTGGGTTGCCGATTATGTCGTTGCCGACTACGGTACCGGTGCCGTCATGGCCGTTCCCTGTGGCGACCAGCGCGACTTTGAGTTTGCCCGTAAGTACGACCTGCCGATCGTGCCGATCATCCTGGACGATGACGATCGCGCTGCCGTCGAGGCCAGCGGCGAGACCATCGATACCTTCCATGCCGAGACCGTCGACTGGGATTGTGCCCATGCTGCCGAGGGCACGCTCGTCCAGTCCGGCAAGTACACCGGCATGCGCGGCGGTAAGCACTCCGAGGGCGAGGCTGCGATCGTGGCCGACCTCGAGGCCATGGGCTGCGGCCGTCGCAAGGTCGAGTTCCGCCTGCGCGACTGGCTCATTTCCCGTCAGCGCTATTGGGGCAACCCCATCCCGGCCATCCACTGCGAGCACTGCGGCATCGTGCCCGTGCCCGAGGATCAGCTGCCGGTGACGCTGCCCGAGAACCTGGACTTGGGCGCCGGCGAAACCCTCGCCGAGTGCAAGGAGTTCTACGAGACCACCTGCCCGGTCTGCGGCCGCCCGGCCAAGCGCGAGACCGATACCATGGACACCTTTACCTGCTCCAGCTGGTATTACCTGCGCTATACCGACCCGCACAACACCGAGCTGCCCTTCTCCCGCGAGGCCGCCGACCGTTGGATGCCCGTCGATAACTACATCGGCGGCATCGAGCACGCCATTCTGCACCTGCTCTACAGCCGCTTCTTTACCAAGGCACTTCGCGACCTGGGCCTGCTGAGCGTGGACGAGCCCTTCACTAACCTACTGTGCCAGGGCATGGTCAAGGACGAGAACGGCGACACCATGTCCAAGTCCAAGGGCAATGTCGTGCCCCCGAGCTCGGTCATCGAACCTTACGGCGCCGACACCATGCGTTTGGCGATCCTGTTTATCGCCCCGCCCGAGAAGGACTTCGACTGGGATCCCAAGGCCGTCGAGGGCGCCAACCGCTTCATCAAGCGCGCCTGGCGTATCGTTTGGCAGCTCGTCCAGTCTGGCGACGCCAACGTGGCCTTTGACAAGTCCGCGCTCGACGAGTTTGCGATGAAGCTCTATCGCGAGCGTCACCGCACCATCGCCAAGTGCACCGAGGACTTCGATCGCGGCCAGTTCAACACCGCGATCTCGGCCGTCATGGAGCTCGTCAACGCGACGAGCGCCTACCTCAACGCCACCGAGGGCGCTTCCCGTGACAAGGCGCTGTGCTACGGCGTGGCTAAGGATATCGTGAGCGTCCTTGCCCCCATCTGCCCGTTCTGGGCCGACGAGCTGTGGCACGAGGCGCTCGGCTGCGAGGGCAACGCCTACACCGCCGCCTGGCCCGAGTTCGACCTGGCCGAGTCCGTTGAGGACACGGTGCAGATCGTGGTCCAGGTGCTCGGCAAGGTCCGCGGCCGCGTCGACGTTGCTCGCGATGCCTCCAACGAGGAGATGCAGGCTGCCGCCGAGGCCGCCGTCGCCAAGTGGCTCGAGGGCAAGACGGTCGTCAAGGCTATCTGCGTGCCCGGCAAGCTGGTCAACCTGGTGGTTAAGTAAGCACTGCGCGCTTAACTGACGCATAAAAGACGAGGGGCGATCCGGTTGGGTCGTCCCTCGTTTTTCATGTACCTGCCCTGATGTCTGCGGTCAATTGTCCTATTCTTGTGGAGAAGCTGTGCGCACGCTGACCTGCAGATTCGTACTATGCTTGCACGTTTTCGCAGGTATTGGTATAGTTTGATTGCAAATGAAGTTGTAATTGAAAGAAGTGGGGTTTCGGCCCCGCTTCTTTTTTGTATGGATGGAGGTGCCGCAATGGTCAAGACCAAGACCGAGCAGGCGATCATCGAAGCGCTCGAGGCCGTCGCTCCCCAGCACGATGTCGATATTGTCGACGTTGAGCTCGTGGGCGCCACCAAGGCCCCCTGCGTGCGTGTGCGTATCGAGGGTGCCGAGGGTCAGGGCCTGTCGCTCAACGACGTCACGGCCAATACCAAGTGGGTCGGCGACGTAATCGAGGAGCTTGATCCCATTTCTTCGAGCTACACGCTCGAGGTGTCGAGCCCGGGTATGGCGCGCCCGCTGCGCCGCCCGCGCGACTTTGCCCGTTTTGTGGGCGAGGACTGCGAGCTCACCTCCACCGCCACCGAGGGCCGTCGCAAGTACGCCGGCAAGATTGCCGCCGCCACCGAGGCGAACGTGACCCTCGAGCTTGAAGACGGCGAGTCCGTCACCCTCGATTTCTCTGATGTTAAAAAGTGCAAGTTGAAGCCCACCTATGACTTCAAGCCCGCGAAGGAAGGAAACTAACATGGCAGCATCTGACATGATGTCCGCCCTGATGGAGCTTTGCCAGGAGAGGCACATCGACCAGCTCTACCTGATCGACCGCCTGGAGCAGTCGCTCGCCAAGAGCTATGCCGAGATCCTGCATCTTGAGTGGGGCGCCAAGGTGACCATCGACCGCACCACCGGCAAGATCTACGTCTACCGTCTGGAGCCGATCGACGATTCAATGGACGAGGAGGGCAACTTCACTGAGTTCGAGGAGATCGACGTCACTCCCAAGAACACGAGCCGCATCGCCGCCCAGCACGCCAAGGCTGAGATCAACGCCATCGTGCGCAACTCCGCCCGCGAGCAGATCTACGAGGAGTTCTCCGGACGTATCGGTGACCTCATCAGCGGTACCGTGCTGCAGTCCACGCCCGACTTCACGATCGTCAAGATCCGCGATGGCGTCGAAGCCGAGCTGCCGCATTTTGACCAGCGCCGTTACGAGAACGAGCGCAACGAGCGTCCGATGGGCGAGCGCTACCTGCACAACCAGCACATCAAGGCCGTGATCATTGACGTCCGCGACCCCAACTCCAACCTGCAGCCGGTTCGCGGCGAGCACAGCCGTCCGCCGATCGTCATCTCCCGCACCCATCCCGAGCTCATGCGTCGTCTGTTTGAGCAGGAGGTGCCCGAGATTTATGAGGGCACCGTCCAGATCAAGTCGATCGCCCGCGAGCCCGGCCAGCGCTCCAAGGTCGCCGTCCACTCGCTCGACGACCGCCTGGATCCCGTGGGCGCCTGCGTCGGCCCCAAGGGCAGCCGCGTTCGCGCCGTCGTGGGCGAGCTCCGCGGCGAGCGCGTCGACGTCATCCTGTGGGATGCCGATCCGGCCGTCTACGTCGCCAACGCCCTGTCGCCTGCCAAGGTCACCCGCGTCCTCATCGACGAGGAGAAGGCCTACGCCGGCGTCATCGTGCCCGACGACCAGCTTTCGCTCGCCATCGGCAAGGAGGGTCAGAACGCCCGTCTCGCCGCTCGCCTGACCGGCTGGCACATCGACATCAAGTCCGAGACCCTTGCCGCCGACATCCTCAAGAACGTCCCCGTTCACGAGGAGCCCGCCGCCGACCTGATCGGTGACGAGGAGGACGACGACGTCCGTCGCTGCGAGTACGTGTCCGAGGACGGCGTCCAGTGCCGCAACCAGGCCCGTCCGGGCTCCCGTTTCTGCGGTGTCCACGACACCGACGCCTTTGATGATGCGGAGGACCTGATCTAGCGCGCGGTCGCGCCGGGCAGGTCCCGGCGCATCTCCCACGCTCGTTCAGTCTCTAGGCACCCAAGGTGCCAGAAAGGGTAGGTGAAGTCATATGGCAAAAGTCCGTGTGTCCACCCTGGCCAAAGAGTTCGGCATGACCTCCAAGGAACTGATGGGTCATCTCGCCGAAATGAAGATTCCCGCTAAGTCCGCTTCCTCCGCCCTGGAGGACGCTTACGTCGCCATGGTCCGCAAGCAGCTCGCCTCGGTGATCGAGGCCCGCGCCAAGGAAGTCGAGGCCGCCAAGCAGGCCGAGGAGGAGGCAGCCGCCGCCGAGGAGGCAGCGCGCGCTGCCGAGGCCGAGCGCGAGCGCATCGCCGCCGAGAAGGCACGCGAGGAGGAGCGCCGCCAGTTCGCCGCCGCCCAGGCTGCCGAGGAGGCCGCCCGTGCCGAGGCCGAGGCCAAGAAGAAGGCCGAGCAGGAGCGCCTTGCCCGCGAGAAGGAGGAGGCTGCCCGCGAGGCCCAGCGCCGCGCCGTCCCCGCTTCCGACTCCGGTTCGCGCTTCCGTTCGCTGCTCGACCAGATCGCCGCACAGGAGACCGTTCTCAAGGAGAAGAAGGACGCCGAGGCGAAGGCCAAGGCCTGTCTCTTATACACATCTGACGCTGCCGACGATATGCAGTGTGTAGA
>UQVD01000041.1 GCA_900544385.1 uncultured Collinsella sp. | reverse complement strand
GCACCGTAGCGGTACCGGGCTCGATATTCCTCTGGTGCCCCCGGGCGGATTCGAAAACTCCCCCCGCGGGGAAATTGGTGACGCGGGTGTCGACGGCTCGAATCCTGCCCTTAGACCAGAAGAGCCCGGCACCGTAGCGGTACCGGGCTCGATATTCCTCTGGTGCCCCCGGGCGGATTCGAACCGTCGACACCCGCTTTAGGAGATATGATTTAATGCTACCCCCCACCATTCATCAAGCATCATTGAACATCATATAACCGCAGATAAACATAGCAGTTTGTATCTTTTGCCTCCGGTAGCAGCGCCTACGCTTTTACAAACATATTACTAACAGCTTTAGCTAAACTGCACTCAATGAATTGTTGAAAACTATTCAAAGAAACGGAGTGTAAAGATGTCAGAACAGCCACTAATTAGCGGAAGAGGCACGTGTTGGAAAGACAAGAGATCACCTAACACCTATCGATATTATTTTTCCCTTGGAGTCAAGGACCCTAAGACGGGGCGCTACAAACGATCCCCAACTTATACAGTTCGTTGCAAGACTAAAACAGAAGCTAAGGCTGCAATGCAGGCCAAGCTGGCTGAAATCAACTCCTCTGGCACGATTACTAAAACTAAAAAGCCCACTTTGCTTGCGTCCTACTGCTGGGCCTTTCATGAAAATAGGGACACCGAGCTTGCGCCAACGAGCTATGAAAGAGAAGCGTACGATTGCAGGCATATCGAAGACCTATTCGGTGCGTTTCAGACAATTGAGGGGCTAACTCCCGATCTAATCGAAGAAGCATATGCCGAAGCTCGTCGTACGGGAAAATACAGACCATCAGAGCTTGTGCGAATCAATGCGAAACTGCGTCAGATTCTGTCGAATGCAGTCGCAAAGAGAATAATTGACCGAAACCCCTGCGCTACCGTTCATGTTCGCAGGCCACGCAACAAAAGAGAATCACTGACAATCGACCAAGTAGCTACCCTATGCACACATCTTCAACACATTGAGCTCACCGCCGAAGCTGTTGGTACGCTAGTACTAGTGTATACGGGTATGCGGAAAGGTGAGATGTTGGGCCTCGAATGGCGCGATTGGGACCCTGCCAATAAAACCTTGAAAATTGACAGGCAGTACACCAACGACCATGAACTGAGGGCACCCAAGTCACAAGAAAGCCAACGCAAAATCCCCGTTGGAGAAACCTTGGCCGAACGTCTTCAATCATGGTCGGCCATACAAAAAGAGCTCCTGGCCTCTCTGGGGCTGTCCCAGACTGGCAGCACCCCCATCATTAGCGATATTGCTGTCGAGCGAGGGGTCCCTACCGTCTGCCACATGAAAAACTACATCTTCAACCATTGGTTTCGCGATTTCGCAGTTAGCTGCAATCTTGGAATCTATGAGCCGAACAATTCGACTGGCGGAAAACTATATAAGGGCATCTGCCCGCATCAGCTCAGGCATTGTGTAAGCACTTTTATGCTGGCGAACGGATCGGACGTTAGAAGCGTGCAAGGTATTCTTGGCCACGCGGACCCCAATATCACGCTCAAAACGTATACAAGCCTCGTTCAACAATCAGAAATAAAAGCAGTTAAAGGCTACGAAGACTTCATCAACGCCTATATACAGAGAAGCGAGAAATAGCATGTTTTTCATTCATCGTTTCATCAATAATATTACGGTACTATAATACCGTTTCCGCAGGTAGACACTGTGTTTAGTTGACATCTAATGAGTTTTATTCCATTCTAAAGCTGTCAGATGGCTACGCATGTAGTCATAAAAACCGGCCCCCCAAGTGCTTATGAACCTGGTAAGTCTTACAAGCACAGGGAGGGCCCTCATTGAAAGGATAGCTCAACATGGCTACTCCAAAGATTAGCACTCAGGCGTCCACACCGACTTTCCCCACTGGTGCCGCTCAGTGCGATCGGTTGCTCCGCGTTAACGATATCCGCGAACTCACTGGCTGGAGCGAAAACACCGCGCGCAAGTTTATGCGCGAGTCCGGCAAGCTCATCCAAATCCATCGCTCGAATTACATGTTTGAAAGCTCGTTCTACGAACTTTTCAAGCAGCTTGAAGGTCGTACCGCCCACCTTGACTAGGCGGTAAACATGAGCGAGCTACCGTCAATTTCCGACAAATATCGCGATGATGTTAATGAGCAACGAGAGATTAGAAGGAAAATGGATAACGCGAATTTTATTTCGGTGCCCGACTGGGCGTGTTGTGCCACCACTGTCGCTGCCGAGCGCCTCATCCTCGGCCTAGTATGGAAGCTTGGAAATCCTTCCAAAAACAAACGAGCCATGGGCTTTTACGCAAAAAGCAAATGGATTGAGGAGCGCTACCACCTAAGTAAGAACACGATCTCCCGGGCCTATACCTCTTTGACGGATAAGGGGTTTATTCAAAAAGCGGGCGATGGCAGCTGGATGCTTAATTACGCCGCAGTCTACCCCGCCGCAATCGAAAACGGCTGGGAGCCCAAGAAATCTTAAGTCCATAGCCCGACTATCGAGGTCGTGAAGGTCGGTAATCGCTGGGCGTCTATAAGAGCATGCCGCGGATGTAAAATGAAACACGGTCGAATCGAAACAGTTCCCGGACAATTGGCGTCCGGCCAGACACTTCGATTCGACCCTTTTTCATGCCTGCATCTAAAACAATCCCATAATCATTCTCGACATCTTTAACGCCATCACTCTCCCGCCACCAACACGTCGTAGGTGTCATTTTCAACGAATCGATATGGCCGTCCATTCATGGTCTTTAAGGCACGTGTTACCATGAAAACGTGCGGTATTTCTCCAACCGAAAACCTGCGTGAACGCATGACTTGAGACGCCTTTTAGAACTCACCGATCGCAGGGCGAACACAAATCAACAGCGGCCGTGCATTGTTCCCAGCCATATGGCATGGCGGAGCCATGCCCGTTGTTGATTGGAGTGCCGCACCATGGCAAACGAGAAGAAAATCAGGGAGATCTACGGCGTGAAGTCCGTCCTCGATGAGGCCGCCGAGCGGATCGAGGCGACGTGGCGGGAGAAGCTGCTGCACGAGACGGGCGACCTCAGGACCGAGAACGCGTTGCTCAGGGCCCAGCTCGACGAATTCAACCGCAAGCTCGTCGAGGCGAGAGACCGGAACGAAAGACTTGAGGCCGACTGCAATGAGCGGGTCGCCTTTATAGAGGAGAAGTTCGAACTCGATACCGCGAGCCTCGAGCTCGAGAACAACGAGCTCCATGCCGCAAGCGTCAGATATCTCGCCGATGCTCGGGAACTCGACAGGCAGGTCGTCCAACTCCATGCCGAGGCCGTGGCCATGGTCGATGAGATCGAGCGACTGCGCGGCGAGCGTGACACTGCACTGAAAGCCCAAGCCGACACACTCCTGACCCAGCGCGACCTGATGGCCGAGATCGCCGCCCTCAAGGACCGCCTCGCCGCCTCCGAGCAGCGGGCGGCCGTGGCCGAGGCTAAGGTCGAGGTCATGACCCAGATGAAGGACGAGTAGCCCCGCGCTTCTCCTGTCAGGCTGCTGATTTCTAGGAATCTTCTAGAGCGCTTCCAGAAGGTTCCTAGAACCGGGCGTAGCATCTTCGATCGGCACGATGTCTTGGTAGATCAAGCGATGCCCGGCGTCGAGCCATTCGTCACCGTGGTAATGTCCGAAGAACCAGGCGCAGTAATCGAGCCGTCCGTCGAGCTCGCCCAGGAAGGTTTGCAGCGGATCCCCGCGGTACTCACGTCCGCGTTCGCGGCACAGCCCCTCAGCAAGGGCGGCAGGAGCCTCGTGAGTCACAACGTGGTCGACTTTCCAGCCCACGCGGTCGAGCGAGGCGCGGCAGTGCTCCATCTCTTCCTCGCTCGGCATCTCCTCGGGCCACCAGCTCCTCCCCTCCCTGCGATACTGCCTGTCGTTGCTCGCGGCACCGCCCATGGCAAGGACCGTGAGCCCGTCGATGTCGAACACCTCACCGCGCATCAGGTGCAGCACGTGCGGTCGCACCTCATGGACGAGCCCGCCGTTCCACTCCCGTACCGGCAGATTGGCCAAGGCGTGATGGTTCTCATGGTTGCCGTCTACGAAACACGTGGTCCACGGCTTCGACTCGAACCAGTCGAGCCAGTATTTCTCGGCGTTGGATCCATCCCAGACAAAGCCGAAGTCGCCGGCCACGATCACCGCGTCATCGCGTGTCAGGGTCCGGCCCAGCGGCCAAGACTTGGAGGCAAACCGGCTGGACCCGTACTCGGCCCTGCCGTGCACGTCGCCCGTCACATAGACCGTCATCAGTACGCGCCCCACGGCAGGAGTTTGTCCCCGAGCCCCACGATCCGGTCATACAGCACCGTGTGCCGTTCATCCGGATTGCCGTCTCGGTGAAAATGGCCGTAATACCAGCGCTTGTAGTCCAGGCGGTCCTCGAGCTCGTCGAGGAATCCGGTCAGCCGGTCCACATCAGGGCGTTCCCAGCCTGGGTCCGGGTAGAGCGCCGGCGAGAGCATGCGCGTGGCGCAGGTATGGGTGATGACGCAGTCGACCTTCCAGCCGACCTCGTCGAGCCTTGCCCGCGCGGTATCGAAATCGCGCTCGTCCGGGAGCTCCTGAGGCCACCAGCTGGAATACGGCACGCGGTATTCCCTGTCCACGCTCGTGGCACCGCCCATGGTGAAGACCGTCGAGCCGTCGAGCTCGAAGACCTCCCCGCGCATGAGGCGGCGGATAGACGAAGTATCCGACAGGCGCTGCGTCAGCCCGCCGTGCCACGGTTCCATGGGTCGCTCCGCCCAGTGGTCGAAGCGCTCGTGGTTGCCGTCGACGAACAGTACCGTGTAGGGGCGCGACTCCAGCCAGGCGATATCGGCGCATTCCTCGGCAGAGAAATCCCACGGAAAGCCAAAGTCGCCGGCGACGATGAGGTAGTCGTCGCTGGTAAGGCTATCGCCAAGCTCCCAGTCGCGGAGCTTTTGCATATCGAGTCCACTGTGGATGTCGCCCGTCACATAGACCGTCATCGAATCACCTCTTCCCTCTTGTACGCCGCAAGCTCGCGCTCGACCTGCCTGTCGCCGGTCTCGTTGACCCACCAGGGCCATTTCACCCGGCCGCACGGCTCGTCGACTCCGGCGAACCATTCCCTCAGCTCGTCGAGGCTCGCCGGGGAGTGCCCGTTGGCATCGCAACCGACGTCGTAGCGCAGAAGGCCCTGCTTGCGGTTGAACTCGTTGTACGCGCCACCGCTGCTGTGGATGTGTCCGTGAAGGTGCCACGATCCATGGCTCATGCCCTGCCAGTCGGCAATGGGGTAATGGCACAGGACGATCTTCTGCCCGTCGATCTTGAGCACGCAGATCGGCGGCTCCACGGTGAACGCGCCCGCGACCGCCGGCTGGGTCCAGTCCTTGTCGTGGTTTCCCGGGACGAGGTGGATGCGTCTGCAGGCGATCCGCTTGCGCAGCCCATAGGCATCCTGGGCGGTCATCTTGAATGAGAAATCCCCCAGGATGTAGAGCTCGTCGTCCACGGCAACCCTGCCGTTGATGTTGTCGACGATGGCGTCGTTCATCTGCCAAATCGTCTCCCACGGGCGGTCGGTGAACTTCAGCACGTTCTCATGCCCGAAATGGGTATCGCTGGTAAACCAGATCATATTTATGTCTCCTTCTGTCGCTAAAAAACGTTCTCCTTCGAGGTCAGGAGACGTTTTATGAGCGACATGAGGTGCATATCCCTCATGTTTCAAGCTCCAATCTGCCGGATTTGCCCAACTAAAAGTTTACGCCCACGCGCGAACAGGATTTGATTTTTGAAATATGGACGAATTCCTCGTCAGGAGGGTAAAATGATGCCGACGGCAGCCCAAGTTGTGGTGAGCTGGGCAGAGCCGTTGCTTAGTAGAGTTAGGTCATCGTCTTAGCGACGGTGGCCTTTCTTTTTGGGCTTCGAACCCTGCTTGAGTGCCTTGGAAAGGCCGACAAGGGCCGTGAGGAGCGAGACCATAGCGGTCAGGAGCTTCACGAGCTCGGTGAAATCGGTCATGGGCATCACCTCCCATCGGATGGAGGGCTCTGCCCGGCACGAGGGCTGCCGACAGCAAGGACGATTCTATCAGAGCGGCTGACTCCCGCCCGATATTACCATCCCACCGCGCCTGTGCAAAAAAATAGGGCCGCCAAACAGCGACCCTCCAGCGAAAGTGCATGTTATTTAGGACAGTCAAATTCTTTGAAAAACAAATGGCTGCTGTAGAATTACAAATAAGAGTCACCCGGAAGGAGCGATCGATGAAAAGCAAACGATTTGTCCTGAATGCACTTCTGGTAGTAGCAATATTGACGCTCTTGGTCTTCTCCTACTCATACATGAATCAGCCAAGATTTGGATATGCTTTATACGCTGTTTTTTCCGGCGAAACAACTTACAACACTTACAACACTATAGGCTTCATTGACGCAATCTTTTTCTATGTAGTCGGCCCCGTATCAAGCGAACTGATCGCTTTTGTTGTCAGCTACAACCTGAATCAACAAAGCCAAACTCACTCAGCGACTTCGGCCAAACAAGGAATCAATCTCTTCGCAATAATGATAATTCTGCAAATTGCGACCGTGTTGATTATCGCCCTGACCGCAACAAACGTTTTGAAGTATGAGTTCGGATTCATCGCGAGCTGTCTCATGGCAATTGCCGCGGGTATAGCGGTTTCGTATACGACACCGGCAAAGAAGTAGATCAACTAACAGGGCCTATTTGGAATCCGAATCGTCCATGGAGCCGTCGATGCCGGTTTTGGTGTCGTCATCCGTATTGGGATCGTCATCCTTGGGGCTTATAGGACACACATTTTGTCCTATAAGCCCCGATCAATTCATACTCCTCATCCTCGCCGAATTGCGAGTATGGCAGAATCGGCACTGGATGGCAGTGCGCTAGGGCACCGACGATAGGCTTTCCAAAACTAGCGAGGCGTGTCTCCGCGAGCGTAATCGCCTCGGTCGACCGCGCGATCGACCTGCGGCGAGATGTCAACGTTACCACCATGGGCTCGACCTGCGGCGCGAACGCGATCATCGCCGGCATCGGGAACGGCGCCGGCATAGCGGTTGCGAATCTCCCTTGCGTAACCGCGACGCGCAAGAAGCTCATCGCGAACCGCCGGATCTTCGAGCAGGTCCTCATCGCACTTCGGTGCGATGAATTTGGGGAATGAATTGTAGGCGACGCCCTTGCTCGCTTTCGCTTGTTCGACCCACGCCGAGTACGCCTTCTTAAGACGTTGAATGTAAATCTCACAGCGCTTCTCGTACGGCAACGCTCGCTCGGCTTCCAGCATGTTCTTTTCGAACGCCGCTTCAAGTTGTTTGACCGCGAAACGTCCGTCGAGTCGAGTCAGGTTGAAAGTGCACTTCGGATTGCCGGCCTCCTTGATATCGAGATCTGTCGCATAGACTCGATTGTTCTTTATGAAAATGTCTACGCCCCATGAGGCAAGTAGTTTTTTGAACTGCCCCATATTCTTTGGGTGACCTTCATTGATTGCAAGATGGATCAGCTCGCGCAGATTGTTTTTATAACTGTACTCACCGCGACCGATAATCTCCTTTTCTGTGTCGCGCGGCTGGCGATCACGAATCTTCGAATTTTTCTTTCCCTTTTCAAGTTGAGTAAGATTCCAAGCCTCGTCCATTTCACGGACCCACGCAGCGCGTTCGTACTTTCCGCGTCGCCCACCCGTCTCGCAACGTTTGCCGGTTAACAAATCGGTACGGTTAATCGCCATGTGCACTGCGTAGCGTTTTCCCGCCTTATCACTTTCCTCATGCAACGCGACAATCACTTGTTGATGCGGATAGTGCTTCGCAAGCCATTGCTCCGCGTAGGCCATACACGCATCTGGGGTCATCTTGCCTCCGTTGCAGCTGCACTCCTCGGGCAGAAACGCGAGAATCTGATGAAGCATCGTTATGTTCTTCGCGCCGGCACGCGCGG
Organism: uncultured Collinsella sp.; assembly: GCA_900544385.1. Taxonomy (GTDB): domain Bacteria; phylum Actinomycetota; class Coriobacteriia; order Coriobacteriales; family Coriobacteriaceae; genus Collinsella. The sequence continues at coordinate 10,320 of UQVD01000041.1, read as the reverse complement.
ACCTGTCGTGATGAAACATCTTCCGCGTCATAGCCATCTCGGAAAACCAGTACTTTCCGTTCGCGAGGTTCCAGCCGCCGCGGGCCAAAGCACGCTTTCCGTTGATGTACTTGCGCACGTTCTTCGCGTAGCGTTCGGATGAAATACCTTTCTGCTTAATAACGGTCATTGAGATCACCGCCGTCGGTGAAATAGCGCCGCTCGAGCTCTCTTATGAAGAGAGTGACTTTGCGGGCGTTCTGGTAAACCTTTTCAAGCGTACGAAAAACAGCTTTCTCGTTGTACGCGGGAAGCCCTTGGGCGTTCACAAAATACATCAGCTGATTGAGGTTCGTTCCCTCGCGATACAGCTCGTGATAGATTTTCGCGACTTGGCTTTTATCGAAATCGATCTTCTCGATTTTACCGGCAAGCATCACGCGGCGGGCATACGCACTGACGGTCGCACCGAGTATATCCGCCCGTTTGAGGATCGCCTCGTGCTCGCCATCGGTGACCTTAACGTAAATGACCTTCGAGCGCTTTTCGTCCGAATCACCTGAAACGGGTTGCAGCTTTTTTCTGCGGCCACCGTCATCATTTTTGGAAACTAGATTATCGAGTGATTCACTCCGATGGATCAAGTTATAACGAATGAGTTCGGCTTTCGTCATGCCTGCCTTTTCCGCCAAAGCGGAAAACGTTTCATATTCTTCAGAAGTGAGTGTCGCCTTAACGGTGTGTGGACGCTTGCAACTCATATGCCCCCCAGGAAAGCAGAGCGAATCGGTGAGGCCACCGATTCAAAAACCGATATGAGATTGCTTTCCTTTTTAGGAGCGACTGACGTCGCGCCGTTTTTTTGAAGTGACGCCGTCGCTTCCCTTAGAAATGAAGGCGAACTTCATTTCTAACTTTATCGCCGTGAGAGGTGATAAACAAGATGTGTTGGCAGATAAAGGGGGCGAGTATGGCCCCATTTATCTAGCCCAACACCAATCTTGCAATCACCGGAACGGCGATTGGGCGGAGCGTAGCGTAGACACGAAATGAGAGGCCTCGTTTCGAGCGAAAGGCTTCGCGGTGTCGTAGTGTCAGCGGAGACCGTGAGCGGAAGCGAATTTTTAACGCGAAGGATGCTGAGTGTTAGAAATTCGCTGTAGCGAGAGCGGAGCGGTAATGCGAATGCGAGGGATGCCGAGTTTTTGCATTACCGCGCAGCGGACTCCGGGCGAGGGCTGGAGCAAGTTGATGGAAGACCTTACCGATTTGCGAACGGTTTTGCCCGAAGCATCCTGCACCGCCGGATTCTTTTGGAACGGCCTCTCGTTTGATTGCTTTCCTATCGTTTGCTCCCAGACTAGGCGTCTAAAAAAGGCGGCCGAAACCGGCCGCCCGCAAATAAATATTTATTTACCGAATGTAAGAGGAGAGGAACGATGCACATTACTCCCAGTGGCCGGCGACATCGACAACCCAATGCTGTCCCGTAGCCTGCTGTTCATAATGTCCCTGATCCTCTTTCGTTTCATAGGAGTCGTTTACGACAGATCCGCCGATGCCGCCGTTTTCGCCATCGTTAATAATCCAAGCATAGGCGGCATCGGATGAATCAAAGGGCCCTACCATAGCACCACCGTGGTTTACCCAATAACGGGGGTGTGTCGTGTAAACCCAGTTGGAAACCCAAACCTGTCCATAGTCTGTCTCCCAGTGGCCCTGCTCGGCAACCCACTTCTTCTGGCTGCCGCCGTTGGAAGAGGAATTGTTGCTGCCGGAACTCTGCGAATTGCCGGAATTCTGCTTGGACTGGGAGGAATCGCCCTTGTTGTCCGACTTCGAGGAATCGGAAGACTTGTTATCCTCCTTCTTGGAGTCATCGGACTTCTGGTCCTTGCCGTCGGATTCTTTCTTCTCCTCGGTCTTGGTTCCAGAGGTTTGCGCCGCCTTTTCTTCGCTCGGCTTCTTTTTGTCTTTATTCTTTACCGCTGTGGCGGCCTTTTCCGTAGAGCCGCTTCCTTGCTTTGCAACGCTGGCACATCCAAGTTGAGGTGCCGAAAGGCACACCAGAAGCGCAACGATAATAGCCTTTGTTCTCACGCCGATCTCCCTGTCCATGAAACCGGGCGTTGGACACTAGCCGATATCCAACGCCCGGCTCGCTTTTACATCTGCTCGCGGCGCTTCTTTTGATCGAGAAAGACGCCGGCCGCCACGAGGACGGTACCGCCGATGGCGAACGTCTCGCCGATGAGTCCCGCGCGGTCACCGGTCTGGGCGAGGCTGCCGGGCTGGGCGGTATCCGTGCCGGCGAGATGCTTCGGGCTGTATGCCGCCTGCTCCTTTGCGGCCTCCTGCTTTGTAGCCTCCTCCGCCTTCTGTCGTGCGATCTCATCGGAAAGCTTCTGCTCCGCTGCGATGCGGTCGGACTTCGCCGACTCGTAGGCGGCGCGTGCCGCATCGTAGCCGGGCTGGAGCCCGTCCACCGAGGCCCGTTTCTCGTCCAGGATGGCCTTGGCGGGCGCGACCTTGGCACGTGCCTCGACGGCGGCGGCGAAAAGCGCGTTGAGGGCGTCATCCGCGTTCGCATCATGGCCGGAAGCGATCGCCGCGCCGGCATCGATGGAGTTCAGCTTCGACAGCTTGGCGTCTGCCTGCGCCTTCGCCTGCTCGGCGGCGGAGACCAGGGACTCGGCGGCGATGGTATCCGCCTTCGCGGCATCGAGGGCGGCCTTGGTGTCATTGACGGCCTTTACTGCATCCTGCTCGCGCTGCTGTGCCTCTGCGAGCTTCGCGGCAAGATCGGTGAGGATGTCGAGGTTCGACTGTGCGTCATCGAGATCGGTCTGGGAGCCGGTAAGCCTGTCGGCGGCAACGCCGGTGTCGGTCTTTGCGGCATCGACGGCGCGCTGGGCATCCGCGAGGGCGCGTGCGGTGGCGTCCGCCTTTTGCTCGGCGGCGGCGAGGACGGTCGCCTTCTCGGCCTGATCGGCTGCCGCCGCGTCGTGGACGCTCTTTGCCGTATCGAGCGCCTTCTTGGCGTCGGCGACGTCCTGGAAGAACTTCGCGAGATCGGCGTTCGCATCCATGTCGTCCTGCTGCTTGGCCTCGGTGTCCGCCTTGGCGGAATTCAGCTTAGTCTGTGCGGCCGTTACGACCGCATTGGCGGCATCAAAGGCGACCTGCTTCTGCCGGACGGTCGACTTTGCCGTATCGACTGCCGCGTTGGCGGCATCGAGGTCCGATTTCGCCGCATTAAGCTCGGTCTGGGCATCCGTGACGCCCTGCTGCTTGGATGCGAGATCAGCCTTTGCGGCATCGACGGCACGCTGGGCATCGGTGACGTCCTGCTTCGCGGCATCGACACCTGCCCGTGCGGAATCCGCTGCGTCCTGCTTCTGCTGGACGGTTGTGGCGGCGCCGGCGGCTGCCTGCTTCTTGGATGCGAGATCGGCCTTGGCTACGTCGAGTGCGCTCTTGGCGTTCTTGAGGCCGTTGATATAGGAGGTCAGCTTCTGCTCGTACTCGTCGACGGACATGGGATTCATGTTCCAGCCTGAACCTGCCCAACCAAGGTTTGCGGTATCGAGGCTGTCGGTCTGCCAGCCGTTCAAGGTTCCCTTGCTGCAGACTGCCATGCCCATATAGCCGATTTCGGGGCTGATGACATGCAGGTAGTGACCGACGGTTGCGGGATATCCGGCAACCTTGAAGTGCTGGTTGACATAGGATTCAATCCCGCTATGCGTCTTGTAGAAATCTACGGCATCCTTACCGGTTAGACCGGTGACGCCATAGAGCTCCTGAACCGCCTGATCGAAGAAAGCCTTTTCTTGGTCAACCCACTGCGGTTTCGGATCGGTTCCATAATTCCATGCGAGGTTTTCGGTCGTATCGAACTGCATGGAATGTCCAAACTTGACATCGGAATAGTTTGCGTTGGCTATCGCCGCTGCAATGAGCTTATAGGTGACCTGGAGTTCGGAGAGACCGACGGACTTGCGATACTCGTTGATGGACTTCATGTACGGGATTGCCGCGAGCATGTTGTCGAGACTGGTCGCATCGAGGCTGTTTCCGACCTCGGTGTAGTCCTTGTGTGTACAGTTCTGGATGATCTCGATGGCTGAATCGGCACCCATGGCCTTGAAGAAGCCGATGGCTCCCTGCTTGAGTTGTGCGTCGGCGGAGTCGAGTTTCGCCTGTGCCTCGTCGACCTTCTGCTGGGCGGCGGTCACGGCCGCGTCAGCGGTATCCTTTGCGGTCTTGGCGTTCGCGAGCTCTACGTCGGCGGCTGCCTTGGCGGACTCGGCGTCCTTGACAGCCTGCTTCGCGGCATCCAGCTTGGCGATGGCATCGGCGTTCGCCTGCTTGGCCGCATCGAGGTCGGAGTTCGCGGCATCGAGTGCGGACTGGGCGTCGTTCACGCCGGACGCGGCATCGACCGCGGCCTGCTGCTTCGCAGAGAGGGATGCCTGGGCATCATTTAGCTCGGTCTGTGCCGTTGCCGCGGCGGACTGCACCTGCTCGAGCTCGGACTCGCACTGGGACTGCACCGCTCGTGCGGCGGCGAGGGTTGCCTCTGCGTCCGCGACCTTCTGTTTTGCCGCATCGTACTCCGGACCGCTGGCGCCTGCCTCCGCTGCGGCGAGGTCTGCTTTCGCCTTCTCGTAGGCGGCGCTGGCGGCTGCGGCCTTCGCATCCGCCGCGTCCTTGTTCTGCTGGGCTGCGGCGAGGACGGCGTCGGCGGAATCCTTTGCAGACTGGGCCGCAACCAGCTTGGACTGGGCATCGGCAAGCGTCGCGTTGGCGTTGGCGAGGCCGGCCTGTGCCCTTTCCACGGCAGCCTGGGCGTCGCGCACGGCCTGTTCGGCGGCACTGATTGCCTCCGGGGTGGCGCTTACGGCATCTGCCTTGGCCTTATCGAGGGCGTCCTTGGCATCCTGGGCCGCCTTGAGGGCGGACTGGTACGCTTCGTCCTTCTCGGACGCATCCGCCTTGGCGTCTGCGAGACCCGCCTTCGCCTGCTCGAGGTCCTTGCCGGCGGCATCGGCGGCGTCCTTGCCCTCCGCGACCTGACGGGCGTACTCGTCCATTGCCGCTCGGTCGGCTGCCGTGCCGGCGCTGACTGCCGAATCGTAGGATGCCTTGGCCTGGTCGCGGGCGGAAGCCGCCTCGTTGTAGGGACCGGCGGCCTCATCGTAGGATGCCTTGGCGGCGTCTTCCTTCGCCTTCGCCTCGTCGACCGCCTTCTGCAGGTCCGCGATGGTCTGTGCGGCGGATTTCGCGCCGGTACCGGATGCCGCGCCGGCATGGGCGGCGATCGGCGACATCACGGCGGGGTGCTGCGTGCCCCCGTCACCGGTCTGGGCGAATGCCGTGAACGGTGAGATAAGGCTCGATCCGGTCATGGCGGCCATGGTCGCCGCGGTGACGGTCAGACGCGCGATCCCCTTCGGGGCGTGAATCTTTTTGCTTGGCAGTGCGGCGAAGTGATCGCCACCGGCAGCGAAGTGCTTTCCCTGAGTCATTGTGCGGTTCCATTCCTTTTCCGTGCCCTATCCGACTGGGCATCAGAGTGCTTTCCAATAGAGATAATTATGCGCCTTAACTGGGATTGTTGTATATAGTCCGTTGGCATAAATACAACAATCCATGACTCTTTTTGTCATGGATATCTCGCCGCTACAACAATCCTTTGGTCTACGGTGCAAAGAACTCAGATCAGAGTCTGGTTACTCACAAGAGCAATTTGCGAACCGCATTGACATGGACAGGTCTTACTATGCCTCGATAGAAGTCGGGAGAAGAAATGTCAGTCTTTCTAACCTCTCTAAAATTGCCAATGGATTCAACATATCAATTGCTGCACTTATGACTGGTGTCAGCGATAAAACGAATTAGTCCATCATCATCAGCGAACGCAGTGAGCGTATCAATCGACGGCGTAGCCGGCGGCAAGGTCACGGCACGTGACCGCGCAGCGAGCTTTGCGAGCGAAGGGGACGGCATCGCCGTCCCTATTTCTTTATAGTATATTTCTCTATTAATTGGTCTCACCAAAATGGGTATAGCACAAGCTTCTGAACAGGCGTTTTTATCAAAAACTCAAAGCAGTCGAATCATCAAAATGGTGATATTTTTTACCCAAAATGAGGAAGCGCTTCACCAAAATGGAACCGACTAACGGCTGTTGAAAACTTTTTATCCCCAAAATGGTGATTTCCTGTTTTCAGTGGAAAACTCGGTAAGTTAAATAATTTACTTACCAGATTTACAAACATAAGCAGTTCTTAGCCCAAAAACCAGAACAGGTCAGAAGCAAAATAACTCCTGACCTGCGATTTTCCTGGTGCCCCCGGGCGGATTCGAACCGTCGACACCCGCTTTAGGAGAGCGGTGCTCTATCCCCTGAGCTACGGAGGCATTTTGTACTAGTGTAGCAGATTTACTGCATCGCAATACGTCGCATGACTAGACTTCGAAGTTGCGGTGGAATAGTTCCTGTCTGAAGCATCTAAAGCCGTATTTAGGAACTATTTCACCGCAACTTATGAGGAGCTAGTTACCTTTGTGGAAGAGGTTTTTGATAACGGAGGGGATGCTCTTGGCGCCCTTGGCCGTCACATCGATAAAGTCGGGCGAACGCACGAGCTTATCCTCGTCGACGTACTTGCGGACAGCACGAAGCGTCTCTTTGTCGTCGCGCGTCGAAAACGTAAAGTGACCGTTGTCCTTGGTGAAGATGGCAAAACGCGTGATCTTCTTGGTGCCGCGTAAAACCTCGGCGGCAATATAGTCGACCTCATCCCACGGGATTTGAATATAATCCTCGGGATTGCGCTCGTTGTAATACTCGAACGCCTTATTGCCCACCATCACGTTGCCGTGGCTGGTAAGCCCCATCAGGCAGGTTGCCGGCGTTGCCAGATCGACCGTGCTGTTCTGAGATTGCGCCATGCGCGCCTCGCCCTCCAAATAAAACAATCGGACCGCATCCAGTGTACCCACCGGGTGCGGTCCGTTTCAATGGCTCAAAAGCCCTTGCCTAGCAATTCTCGGTCTTAAGCCGAAACGTGCTTACATGAAGCCGCAGACGCGACCGATGATGCCGATGGCGAAGAGAGCCAGGATGATGACGATCGGGCTGACCTTCTTCTTGAGGAGCTTGCAGACCAGCAGGGTCAAGCACACGGCGGCAAGGCCGGGGATGAGCTGATCGAGGTTGGCCTGAAGCGTGGTGACCTTCACCTGATCAAGGGCGTTAGCACCGATGGAGTTATACATCGTCAGCGCTTCCTTGATACCCTCGGAACCGGAGGGCAGGCTAGCCCAGTCGATAAAGGCGCCAGCAGACTGCGTGACCCTGGAGACGACCGGGGTGAAGGAGATGGACACCCAGCGCTCGACCAGGGCGCCGATGATGAACATACCCAGGATGGAAGCACCCTCGGTGACCTTGCCCATCAGACCGCCGGAGAGGTCCTTGGCGATGGAGGAGCCGACCTTGTAGCCAAACTCCTGCGTGTACCACAGGAAGGCGTAACGGATGATGTTCCACGCGAAGAAGAACAGCAGCGGACCGGCGATGCTGCCGGACAGGGCCAAGGAAGCGCCCAGAGCACCCAGAATCGGGCGAAGGGTGAACCAGAAGGCGGGGTCGCCGACACCGGCGAGCGGGCCCATCATACCGACCTTGACGCCCTGGATGGCGACGTCGTCAATCGGGGCACCGTTGGCGCGCTCCTCCTCGAGAGCGAGGGTAACGCCAATGACGGGGGCGGAAACATAGGGGTGGGTGTTATAGAACTCCAGGTGGCGCTTAAGAGCGGCAATCTGGTCATCCTTGCTGGTGTAGAGCTTCTTGATCGCAGGGATCATTGCGAAGCACCAGCCGCCGTTCTGCATACGCTCGTAGTTCCACGAGCCCTGAAGGAACTGATGACGGAAGCAAACCTTCTTGCGGTCAGCCTTGGTGAGCTGAATCTTGTTCTCTGCCATATGTATCACTCCCCTCCTACTCGTAATCGTTCAGAATGTCGCCGAGCGGGTCGCCGGAGCCACCGCCCATGCCGCCACCCTGCTTGGCCAGATCCTTAAGGCCAAGGTAGATGAGGGCAAGGGAGATGCCGATGAGGCCAAGGGCGATCAGCGTGAGCTGAGGGATGGCAGCAAGGACAAAGCCGAGGATGAAGAACGGCCAGGTCTCCTTGGTGGCCATCATGTTGATGACCATGGCGTAACCGACGGAAGCGACCATGCCGCCGCCGACAGCCATGCCGCCGGACAGCCAGTCGGGCATAGCGTTAAGCGCGTTGGTAACGGCCTCGGCCGGGATGATGCACAGAAGTACTGCCGGGATGGCGATACGAAGGCCCTGCATGAGGATGGCAGCGTACTGCCAGCGCTCGATGCCGGAGAAGTCGCCCTTCTCGGCGCAACCGTCCATGGCGTGAGCGATAGCGGTAGCAATGGTACGGCAGATCATGGTCAGGAACAGACCAGCGACCGACAGCGGGACGGCGACGGCGATGGCCGCGGTAACGGCCTTGGCCGAATCAGTGGCGCCGCCGTTGAGGGCGAGCACCATGATGATCGAAGAAGCGACCGAGGCCAGAGCGGCGTCAGGCGCGACGGCGGCGCCGACGTTAGCCCAGCCAAGGGCCATCATCTGGAGCGAACCGCCCAGGAGGATGCCCTCCTGAAGGTGACCGGTTACGAGACCGATAAGCGTGCATGCCACGAGCGGCTGATGGAACTGGAACTCATCCAGAATGCCTTCCATACCGGCAAGCAACGCGACAATCGCAACAAGCAGAATAGTGATTGCAGACATGTATCGGACCCTCCTTTACTATGCTTGAGCGGCCAGTTCGGCCTTAGCTTTCTTCAACATGGCGTCGAGATCCTCGGAAGCATCCGAAGGAACCTTGCGGACCTCGAACTTGACGCCCTTGGCCTTGAGGGCCTCGAGAGTCTTGACGTCGTCATCGCCCATAGCGACGGCGTTGGTGACGACGACCTTGCCCTTGGAGTGAGCCATGGAACCGATGTTGACTTCCTTGATGTCGACGCCGGCCTCGATGGCCTTGAGCAGATCCTGCGGGTTCTCAAAGAGCAGCATGGCCTTGGTGTCACCAAAGCGCGTGTCCTTGACGACCTCGGCCATCTTCTTGATGGGCACGACGTTGGCATGGACTCCCGGAGGGGCAGCCTGCTCGATCATGGTCTTACGGAGCTCATCGTGAGCAACGCCGTCGGAAACCACGATGATGCGGTTGGGGTTGATCTGCTTGGTCCACGTGGTGGCCACCTGACCATGAAGCAGACGGGTGTCGATACGGACGTGGGCAATCTTGATGTGCCCGTCGCCGATGACCGTTCCCGGAGGGATGGCGCCTGCAGGAGCAGCGGCGGCCGCAGCCGGCTTCTTCTCCTCGGGCTCCAGAGACTCGGGCTTGACGCGCACGCCAGCCTTAGCCTCAGTCACGAGATGTTTTGCGATCGCATGTGCAGTGTTCTTTGCATCAAAGCGCTGCGAATATGCCTCGATGAGCATAGGCAGGTTGACACCGGTGACGATAGCCCAGGAATCATGGCCCTCGATGAGCCCGCTAATCTGGTTGAACGGCGTGCCGCCCCACAGATCAACGAGGAAGAGCACCTGCTCCTGGTCCTCGAAGGAAGCGATTGCTTCCTCGACCTTAGCACGGAAGTCGTCGGGGCCCATGCTCGGCTCGAGCGAGACCACGGCCACAGACGGCTGATCGCCAAAGACCATCGAGCCCGTCTGCTTGATTCCAGCTGCCAAGTCCCCGTGGCTAGCAAGAACAATACTTACCATCACATAACCTCCTTTTTGTCTACGTAATTCCTACACGACATGAAAGGAGTATACCTGTTTGGTTTGTGGAATTATAGCTAAATTCGTAAAAGGTTGCATTATTTGTTTAAACGTCTAAGTTTGTTACAAGTTGATTACGTTACTGCTTTTTGACTCATTACCCGCCAAGGCGTCGCTCATCAAGCCACGCATTTTACAGATACAAGCAGACTGTTCATTAATATCGATTTTAGGCAAGCGCGAATGCGCTTGTACTGCCGCTACTTTGTTCAAACAGGTATGACTTGACTATTTGCGCGACTTATGATCTACGAAACCACTCAAAAAAGTTGCGGTGGAATAGTTCTTGTTTAAGAGCCAGAAGGCTGGATTTAGGAACTATTTCACCGCAACGGGGGTGCGGACAGAAAGTTGGACCGTGAAGCGGTCCGGACTGGAGGTTCGCATGTACAGCAGGGAGAAGGTCGAGCTCTTCCTCCTGGCGACGGAGGACGGCA
>UQVD01000040.1 GCA_900544385.1 uncultured Collinsella sp. | reverse complement strand
AACGATATGGCACCGTGGGGACACATGTATGTCAATCCTGGTCTAACAGAGCCTTAAAAAATCATCCCGCGCGGGCTTGTGGCTCACGCGGGATGATGGCGTCTTACTTTTTCTTGTCCTGTTCCAGCAGTTCGGACGGTGTGCGATCGGGCTTGCCGCCGCGGAAAATCTCGCGGCCATGCAGACGATGCTCCAGGTCACGCTCGGCCTTTTCCTCGTCAATCTTGGTCTGGCTCACCACCGGATCCTCAATCAACGACGACACCGAGTTCACCTGCTTCTGAATGCGCTCGGCGATGGTGTCATCCATACTCACGATGCGCATCTTCCAGTCGATACTCGTGGCGTTGGATGAGCTCTTGGTCCACACGAACGTCAAAATGGCGCTCTGGTGGCCCCGCGCGGGGAACATGCCAAAGAAGGAATCGTGCTGAATGTTGCTATCCTCGTCGATATAGGCGTGAACGTTATACACCACGCGGTCGATCTTATCGTTGAGCAGCGCGTTGGTCGCAAGCGCCGCGGCCTGAATCTGCCCGTTGGACAGCAGCTCGAGCTCGTTGGCAGACGATGTGTCCAACACCGTCACCTCGACCGTGCCCGTACGCTCATCGGCTTCATCGACGGTAAAGTCGAGCGGGAACTGCGTAAAGCCGTTGCCCCACTCAAGGCCGCCCTTCAGCGCCGTCGAAACGGTATCGACCGAAACGCTCTCGGACAGGTTGGCGGTGTTCAGACGACGCATCACGCCGTAGCCAATCTGCATGCCCACGATCAGCACCAAAATACCGATGACCACGGCCATCGCGGTCTTCGTAATGGTATGGCTCACCTGCGAGCCCGAAGGATCGTCCTCGGACAGCGGGTCGATATGTTTTGCCTGGCTCGCGCGGTCCTCGCTGCGCAGCTGCGCTAGCGCCGCTTTGTCACCGCGCTTGGCCGCAGCCTCCTTCTCACGCATGCGCTCGGTACGCTTTTTGGCGAGCGTGGGATCCAAGACGCCGGATGCATCGATTTCGGAGAATAACTCCGTCACTTCTTCCGGAGTCAAAGGGTTCTTGTCAGCCATAAACTTCCTGTCATATCAATCAGTCGAGCTCGTGCGCACGCGCACCTTCGAACTGCATTCGATAGTAACGGGCATAGGTGCCGCCACGGGCGAGAAGCTCCTCGTGCGTGCCACGCTCCATAACGCGACCATGCTCAACGGTCGCAATCTCATCGGCATGCTTAATGGTCGAAAGACGGTGGGCGATGATAATCGTGGTGCGGCCGCGTGCCAGCTCTTCGAGTGACTCCTGCACCGCCTCCTCGCTCTCGTTATCCAAAGCACTCGTCGCCTCGTCCAAAATCAGGATCTTGGGGTTCTTGAGAAACACGCGCGCGATGGCAACGCGCTGCTTCTGTCCGCCCGAAAGACGGCTGCCGCGCTCGCCCACCACGGTGTCGTAGCCCTGCGGAAGCGACTCGATAAAGGCATCGATGTTGGCACGACGGGCGGCCTCGGCGATCTCTTCTGCCGTAGCGCCCGGCTTGCCGTAGGCGATGTTCTCGCCAATCGTGCCGTCAAACAGATAGACATCCTGCTGCACCAGGCCGATGGCGCGGCGCAGGCTCTGCTGCGTCACATCGCGCACGTCCTGACCGTCGATGCTAATGGATCCGGTAGCCACGTCATAAAAGCGCGGCAGCAGCGAACAGGTCGTGGACTTGCCGCCGCCCGAAGGGCCAACCAAAGCGATGGTCTGCCCGGGCTTGATGGACAGGTCCATATGGTCGATAACGGGACGCTCGTCGGCATAGCCCTCGCCCAGCTCGACATCCTCGTAGTTAAAGCACACGTCGTGATACTCCACGGCGCCAGCAGTCACCTGCAGATCCGTAGCGCCCGGCTTGTCCTGGATATCCGGCGCGGTCGAGAGCACCTCGTCCATACGTTTAAAGCCGGCGATAGCCTTCTGATACGTTTCGGCCGAATTGACGAGCGTCTCAAGCGGCGTGCAGAACAGCGAAATATAGAGTGCAAAGGTCGCCATATCGACCGCCTGCAGCTGTCCCTTGGCGACCAGCCAGCCGCCCAGCAGCACCACGATCACATAGAGCACACCCGAGAGCAGGCCATACGTCGCGGTATAGACGCCCATGGCGTGATACATGTTCTCCTTGGACAAAAGGTAGCGGTCGTTAGAGGCACGGAACTTGGCACGCTCGGTCTCCTCGTTGGCAAAGCTCTTGACCACGCGCATGCCCGCCAGAGAATCCTGCAGCTGTGCATTAATGCCGCTGATCTTCTTGCGGTTGTCGCTAAAGACCTCGCGCATGCGCATGTTCTGCCAAAACATGACGACCGCAAACGCCGCCGTCACCACGGCCATGGCAAGCGCCAGCACCGGAGCGATGGTAAAGAGGATCACAAACGAGCCGATAATCTCGATGCCGCAGATGATGATCCACTCGGGTACGTGATGCGCCGCCTCGCAGATATCGAACAGGTCGTTGACCACGCGGCTCATCATGTCACCCGAGCTGTTGCGGTCGAAGTACGCAAAGCTAAAGCGCTCATACTGGTCGAACAGGTCCTCGCGCATTTTGGACTCCATGCGCGCGCCCATCACGTGGCCCCAATAGCTCACAAAGTAGCGGCAGGCGCAGCGGACGGCATACATCAGCACCAAGCCCACCGCGATCATGCCGAGCGCCTGCATAATGGCAGCCTGACCCTGAGTAAATAGCCCACCGGTCAAATTACGCAGAATAATAGGAAAAGCAAGGTCAATGGCGGCAAGCACCAGAGCACAAACAGTATCAGCAACAAAAAGCCCCATCTGGGGCTCGTAATACGAAAGAAACCTCTTCAGCATGTGATCCTCAAAGAAATATCAGCAACGTAAGGCCCTGGGACAAAGCAATCAGTAGTACTTGTCCCAGGGCTATCCCCACTCGTTAAAGCTCCGTGCCCCCAAGGCGGTGTGCGATGCTGTCGCAGGCCAAGGCGCCCACGACGGTCTTGGCGTCTTCGATCTTGCCGTCGAGTACGGCGTCGATCAGCTCATGCAGCGGCACCAGGTCCACGTTGACAAACTCGTCATCATCGGGGTTGGGCGCATCAAACTCGAGCTTGGTAGCCAAGTAGATGTGGATAATCTCATCGCAAAAACCACAGGACGTGACAATCGACGTCAAAAAGCGAATGCGACCAGCCCTAAAGCCCGTCTCCTCATGCAGCTCGCGCTTGGCGCAATCGAGCGGGTCCTCGCCTGGATCGAGCTTGCCGGCGGGAATCTCGACCGTCACGCGGTCGATGGCGGTGCGGTACTGACGCACCAGTACGATCTTGCCGCTCTCGGTCAGTGCCACAACAGCCGCCGCACCCGGATGGCGAACGATATCGCGGGCGCTGCGGCGACCGTTGGGCAGCTCAACCTCAAGACGGTGGACGTCGAGGATCTTGCCCTTCCAGGCGCACTCCTCCGAAAGAATCTTCTCGTGCAGCTCGGCATCGTGCGGGTCGTCATCGCCCAGCACCAGCGCCGGCTCGTCAGCGACCTCGCCACCAGGCTCGCCCTCGGCGTGCCCATACACGCGGCTGTCCTCTTCGACGATCTGCGCGTCCACGAGCTCTTCGTTCTTCTCGTCCATCCGTCTCATTCCTCTCGGATTTTAGGCATCCCAGGCGTCGCGGCCGCGCAGCGCGCGCAGGCCGATGTCGTGACGCAGGGTCTTGCCCTCAAAATCAATCTTCTCGCAGGCCTCGTAGGCAAGGTTGCGGGCGTTCTCAAACGTATCGCCCAGCGCGGTCACGGCAAGCACGCGGCCACCATTGGTCACGAGCTGGCCGTCCACCACGGCAGTGCCCGCGTGGTACACGGTCACGTTCTCCATGGCCTCGGCATCGGCGATACCGGTAATGACCTTGCCTTTCTCGTAGCTGCCGGGATAACCCGCACTCGTCAGGACAACGGCCACGGCCCACTCGTCGCGCCAGTCGAGTTCAATCTGATCGAGCTCGCAGTTGGCGCAGGCGAGCATGACCTCGACCAGGTCGTTCTTAAGGCGCGGCAGAACGACCTGCGTCTCGGGGTCGCCAAAGCGGGCATTGAACTCCAGCACCTTGGGGCCGGCAGGCGTGAGCATAAAGCCGCCGTACAGGCAGCCGCGGTAGTCGATACCCTCGGCAGCGAGCTCGGCCACGGTCTGCTCCATGACCTTCACCATGGTGGCGTGCTCCTCGTCAGTCACGATGGGCACCGGGCTGTAGACGCCCATGCCGCCGGTGTTGGGACCAAGGTCGCCCTCAAGCGCGCGCTTGTGGTCCTGCGAGGTGGCCATGGGGCGCACGGTCTTGCCGTCGGTAAAGGCCAGCAGCGAGCACTCGGGACCAACGAGCATCTCCTCGATAACCACGGTGTTGCCGGCATCGCCAAAGGTGCCGCCAAAGCACTCGCGCACGGCCTCCTCGGCCTGCTCAAGTTCGGTCGCCACGATAACGCCCTTGCCTGCGGCAAGGCCGTCGGCCTTGACGACCAGCGGGGCGCCTTGCTCGCGTACGTAGGCGAGAGCCGAAGCCTCGTCGGTAAACGAGCCGTAGGCTGCCGTCGGAATGCCCGCACGCTCCATGAGCTGCTTGGAGAACAGCTTGGAGCCCTCCATCTGGGCGCCCTCGGCACCCGGGCCAAAGCAGGGAATACCCGCCGCGCGCACGGCGTCGGCCACGCCCGCCACGAGCGGAGCCTCGGGGCCAATTACCACGAGTCCGCATCCGTGGCTCTGCGCAAACGCCGCCACGGCCGCAGGATCGCAGTCGTCGAGAACAACGTTCTCGCCGCAGCTCGCGGTGCCGCCGTTGCCCGGCGCGATGTAGAGCTTGCCGGCGCGCGGTGATGCTGCGAGCTTGGCTGCCAAAGCATGCTCACGGCCGCCGCTGCCCAACAACAGGATGTCGATGGTTTGAGTGTCCGCCTTCAAGGGTGCCTCCTCTATGGATGAATGGCCCGCTCCGCGCGAGCCCCTTGCAAGCAAATATACCCCTCGGCCGCCCACCCGGGCTGCAAAGGGGTATATCGCAATAACCAAATAGTCCCGATTACTTCCAGAATCGGTTGATAATCTGCTCGCGACCAGCGCCAACGCCAATGAACGTCACGCGGGTGTGTGCCAGATCCTCGATAAACGCCACGTAGTCCTGAGCCTCCTGCGGCAGCTCGTCAAAGCTGCGACAACCGGTGATGTCGCACTTCCAGCCAGGGAGCTCCTCGTAGATGGGCTTGGCATGCTCAAAGCGCACCTGATGCTCGGGCACGCTGGTGTAGCGCTCGCCATCGACGTCGTAGGCCACGCACACCTTGATGGTGTCGAAGGCCGAAAGCACGTCGAGCTTGGTCACGGCGATGTCGGTGAGGCCGTTGACGCACGAGGCATAGTTGGCGATAGGGCCGTCAAACCAGCCGCAACGACGACGGCGACCGGTGGTCACGCCGTACTCATAGCCCTCCTCGGTCAGCGTGTGGCCAGCCTCGGACTCATAGGAAAGCTCGGTGGGCATGGGGCCCGAACCGACGCGGGTGATATAGGCCTTCATGACGCCCAGCACGCGATCGACGTTCTTCATGCCGACGCCGGAGCCGGTAATGGCGCCGCCGGCGGTGCAGTTGGAAGACGTCACGTACGGATAGGTGCCGTGGTCGATGTCGAGCAGCGTCGCCTGGGCGCCCTCAAACAGCAGGTCCTTGCCCTCGTCGATCATGTTGTTGAGCAGCAGGCTCGTCTCGGTGATGTAGGGGCGCAGGCGCTCGGCCATCGGCAGGTACTCGTCGCAAATCTGGTCCACGGTGTAGGTGGGCAGGTTGTAGATGAGCTCGAGCTCGGGGTTCACGCGGGCGAGAGCGGTCTCCAGCTTGTCGCGGAACAGCGTCTCGTCCAGCATGTCCTGCATGCGCAGGCCAATGCGGGCCATCTTGTCCTGATAGCACGGACCGATGCCGCGCTTGGTGGTACCGATGTTCTTCTTGCCGAGCTTCTGCTCAAAGGCGCCATCCAGATCGATGTGGTACGGCATGATGACATGCGCGTTGCCACTGATCTTGAGGTTCTTGGTGGTGATGCCGTCGGCCTCGAACATGTCAATCTCCTCAAGGACAACCTTGGGGTTGACGACGCAGCCGTTACCGATCACCGACACGTGGTCGGAATACATGATGCCGGAAGGCACCTGGTGCAGGCCGTACTTCTTGCCGTTGACGACGATGGTGTGACCGGCGTTGTTGCCGCCCGAGTAGCGCACGACAGCATCGAAGTCGCCGGCGACCAGGTCGCAAATCTTACCCTTGCCCTCATCGCCCCACTGGGCACCGACCAAAACGGTTGACGGCATGTTTACTCCTTACATTCATGGCCTGTCTACGCGCCACGCCGGCACGCAGAAGCACAAAACATTCCCAGTATACCCGTGCAACGGGCGCCTGTCCTACTCCTCGGCATGTGCCCCATCAAGCTCATAGAACTTGGTGGATGCCGGCAGGAACATCAGGTCGACGTCGCCGATCGGGCCCGAACGGTTCTTGGCCACGACGATACGCGTAACGCCCTCGTCGGGTCGATCGTCGCGCGAGGCCTCGGCCTCGTCCGCGGAGCGGTCCAAGAACATGACGATATCGGCGTCCTGCTCGATGGAGCCCGATTCACGAAGGTCGGAAAGCTGCGGGCGCTTGCCGGTACGGGATTCGACCTGACGCGAGAGCTGCGACAGCGCGATGAGTGGGATCTTGAGCTCCTTGGCCATGATCTTCAGACCACGCGACATCTCCGAAACCTCGACGGTACGGCTCTCGGAGCGGCGTCCCGGCGGAGGACTCACCAGCTGCAGGTAGTCCAGGATGATGATGGCCTTCTCCTTGTTATGGAGCATGCGACGGCTCTTGGCGCGAATCTCGGTCACTGTGGTGCCGGGCGTATCGTCAATCAGAATATCCAGCTTGGATAAGGTCTGCGTGGCCTCGTTGATATTGGCCCACTGCTCGGGGCTAATGCGGCCCATGCGGAAATCACTGATCGAGATCATGGCATAGGCGCAAATCAGACGCTGGGCAATTTCCTTGCCCGACATCTCCAGCGAGAAGAAGCCGACGGTATAACCAGCAGCGGCAGCGTTAAGTGCCAGGTTCAGAGCGAACGACGTCTTACCTACAGCAGGACGGGCGCCGATGATGATGAGCTGGCCCTCGCGGAAGCCCATGAGCATGCGGTCGAGCGACGGGAAGCCCGTGGGCACGCCCGCAGCCTGGCCACCGGCCTGGCACACTTCCTCGGCCTCGTTATAGGCCTCGACCATAAACTCGGTCAGCGTCTTGTAGCTCGACTTGACCTCGCGCGCCGTAACCTTGAGCAGCTTGCTCTCGGCCAGCTCGACAACCTCTTTGGTGTCGGTGGGGGCGTTATATGCCAGCGCGTTGATCTCGTTGGTGGCGCCGATCAGCTCACGCAGCATCGAATCGCGGCGAACGATGGCGGCATGGTGCTGCCAGTTGACGAGCGACAGGGTCTGACCCATCAACTCCAAAATATACGCTTCGCCGCCCACGGCATCGAGCTTGTTGATGCTTCGCAGATAATCGATCAGCGAGATGGAGTCGATGGGAATGCGGCTGTTGTACATATCGACCATCGCGGTATAGATGGTCTTATGAATGGGCCGGTAGAAGTCATCGGGCTGCAGCTCGACCTGGGCCTCTTCGACCACCTCGGGCGATAGCAGCATAGCGGCCAGTACATTGGCCTCTGCATCTTGGTTTTGGGGAAGACCCAACTTTGAGCCGCGGTCCTCAACCGTCAGCCCGGTCTCCCTATCGTCATATGCCATGAGCATCCTCATTCATATCGCTTGCGAGCATCCATAGTATCAGCCACGGTCCCAAAACGCGCCGCGCGCCGCCAATCATCACCGAACCAAACGGATGAACGGTCCTGTATATAGGACTTCGACGCAACGTTCACCATGACACTCACTCAGCGCAAAAAAACAAAAGGGCGCCCTGGTTTCCCAGAGCGCCCTTCTTAGAACAAGATTGTTGCGTTGCAGCAAATGCTACTCGGCAGCAGCCTCAGTCTCGACCTCGGCGGTCTCGGCCTCGGCGACCTCAGCGGCCTCCTCGACCTCAGCCTCGGCAGCGAGCTCCTCGGCGGTAACGCCGACGAGAACGACAACCTCGGCCTTGATCTCGCGGTACAGCGAGATGGCAACGGTGTGGGCACCGGCAACCTTGATGGGCTTACCGAGCTCGACGCGCTTGCGGTCGATGTCCATACCGAGCTGAGCCTTGATGGCGTCAGCGATCATAGCGGCGGTAACGGAGCCAAAGAGGATGCCCTCGTCGCCGACCTTGACGTCAACGGTGACCGTCTTGCCCTCGAAGGCAGCCTTGGTCTCGTTGGCGGTAGCCAGACGGACGGCCTCGCGCTTGGCGATGTTGTTGCGACGCTCGTCAAGCTGCTTGAGGTTGCCCTTGGTGGCGGCAACAGCGAGCTTCTTGGGGAACAGGAAGTTCTCAGCGTAACCCTGAGCGACCTCTACGACGTCACCCTCGCCGCCCTTGCCCTTGATCTCATCGAGAAGAATAACCTTCATGATGCGTCTCCCTTCTTAGCCGCGGTCGCGGTTGCCACGAGAGGAAACCACGGGGACGGTGTACGGCAGGAGAGCCATCTCGCGGGCGCGCTTGATGGCGTTGGCGATGTCATGCTGATGCTGCGTGCAAGCGCCAGTGACGCGACGGGGCTTGATCTTGCCACGGTCGGTCATGTACTTACGGAGAAGCTGAGTGTCCTTATAGTCGATGAACTCAGTGTTCTCCTTGCAGAACTGGCAGTACTTACGACGCGGCTGACGTGCAGAAAAATCATTAGCCATGTCAAAATACCTTTCATTTGGCAACTTCGGCGAACCGAAGCCGCCTCTCGCTCAAAAATAGGTGAACACCCTTAGAACGGGATGTCCTCATCGTAGACGTCGACCGCGGGAGGTGTGGCCACCGGTGCGGCAGGACGTGCTGCGGGCGCGGGAGCTGCGGGGGCGTAACCGCCCTGATCGTAGCCACCCTGGCCACCACGGGAGCTCATAAACTCGATCTCATCGACGATGACCTCAAGCTTGCTCCGGCGCTGGCCGTCGCGCTCCCAAGAGCTGTAGCGCAGCTTGCCCTCGATCGCGACCTTGTTTCCCTTTGCCAGGAAACGGCTCACGGCCTCGGCGCGGGTGCCGAACATAGTGCAGTCGACAAAGTTGGGATAGTCCTCCCACTCGCCAGTCTGCGCGTTACGGCGACGATCGTTGACGGCGACGCCAAAGGACAGAACCTGGGTTCCGCCGGCGGTGGCGCGCAGCTCGGGATCGCGGGTGAGGTTACCGGTGATGTTCACTCGATTGATGCTCATAACTCACTACTTCCTCTTGGGGCACAAGCCCAGTCCAAAACGACAGTCTTACTCCTGGTCGTCGCGACGGACGATCATGTGGCGGACCACAGCGTCGGTGATGCGCAGGACGCGATCAAGCTCGGCGATCTGGGTAGGATCTGCGTGGAAGTTGATGAGGGTGTAGTCACCATCGGTGAGGTCGTTGATCTCGTAGGCGAGCTTGCGCTTGCCCCACTCGTCAACGGAGTCGACCTTGCCAGCGCCCTCAGCGATCGTGGTATCGATACGCTTCATAACAGCGAGACGAGTCTCGGGGTCGAGCGACGGGTCAACAAAGAACAGCAGTTCATAAGCCTTCATATTGTCACCTCCTCTGGGCAAATGTGGCTTCAGGTCGTGAAGGTGCGCCTGAAGCAGGAAAAGACTTGGTAATAATATCTTTCAACCTCCTAGGCTGCAAGAATATGCAGCTACAACCTCATGACCTCCACATATGCCCATGCTTACACAGCACTTCATGCGCGTTCTAACCAAATGCCGACCAAGAACTTGACGGATTTGTGGACAAGATACGGTGCCACGGGGACAAACTGGGTTAAGTCGCAGGTCAGCGGGCGCATGGTTGTGGTCGCAAAATACATACCAGTGGTCTAATTGATCGCCAAAAAGATTTTAAATTCGTTTGCTCGTGGTCTATAAAGTCTTTTTTGAGCAATTCGCATAGCATGATTTTGCTGGTCAGACTGCATGTGTCGCGCGTTTTAGGCACAGCGCGAGACGCTGTGGATCAAAAAATGCCAACTTTTCTGTTTGCACTTTGCGATTCCTCGTGTATACTGACTTTCGCATTTAACGGAGAGTTGTCCGAGTGGCCGAAGGAGCACGATTGGAAATCGTGTAGGCGTCAAAAGCGTCTCCAGGGTTCAAATCCCTGACTCTCCGCCAGTTAATTCCAAAGCAGGCCTTCGAGCCTGCTTTGTTTTTACCCCACGCGGAGGGGTGGCAGAGTGGTTGAATGCGGCGGTCTCGAAAACCGTTTGGCCTGTATAAGGTCACGAGGGTTCGAATCCCTCCTCCTCCGCCATTTTGGTTGAGAAAGCTCCCGGGAATGGGAGCTTTTTTGTTTTGAGTCCCTAACAAGCAAATACGGCGGAGGAGGAGGGATTCGAACCCGCCAGGGCGCGGAGCGTAAAGAAAACGCGCCCGTGGCGCGTTTTTAGCGCAGCGCGGTCGGCGCAAGCCGACCGGATAAATTTTGAGCGGAGCTCAAAATTTGGACATCCCTCCTATTCGACCACGCCCCCATCGCGTTCAGCATCAACCCGGATCCCCTAACATGGAACCTATGACCGTACCCAGTCCCGACCGTTTGCCGAGCAATAGGGTCGCAATCGGCGCCGAACATGTACTATGTACGGGCATTGTCTAAACCCGTAACTCAAAGGACCCCATCTTGCCCGTTGCCGCCGCTATGATCGTTACCGCACACGCCTCGGATGCCATGGTTGCCATCCCGTTTTGGCTCGAGATGTTCGCCGTCGTCGCGGCATCGATCTCGGGCGTGTTGGTCGCACGCGAGCACAAACTCGACCTGGTGGGCGCCGTCGCGCTCGCCGTGGTCTGTGGACTGGGCGGCGGTCTTTTGCGCGATATGACGCTGCAGGTGGGCAACGTCTACATCCTCAACCAACCGATGGCGCTCCCGCTCTCCATCGCCACCGCGGCCATCATCTACATCTTCCCGGCAATCGTCGACAAGCCCGAAAAGCTCATTCCCCTGCTCGATATCATCTCGGTGGGTATTTATGCGGCAACCGGCGCAGACAAGGCGCTGGTCTACGGCTTTGCGCCGGCGGTGTGCATCATGATGGGCTTTTTTACCGCGGTGGGCGGCGGCATGCTGCGAGATGGTTTTATGGGTGTGGTGCCGGGTATCTTCCAGCGCACCAACTTCTATGCCATCGCGGCCATCGCCGGATCGGCAAGCTATGTTTGCCTTGTCATGAGCGGCTTGGTCAGCAATGTCGTCGCACTGGTCGTTTGCGTCGTGGTGACCATGGGACTACGCTGGCTGTCGCTGCGCTTTGATATCAAAAGCCCCACCGAGGATGACATCGCACGCTTTTTGCACCGCAAAAAGTAGGTGGCGCGGGCTCATCCTTCGAAATGCAACCGAGAGGTTCTTTTAGAGCGCCCACGCGTTGGGTACCCTGTTAGGTGCATGTCGAGCATCTGACGAAGGATTCACTATGCCCTGTAATCAATTCCCGTCGACCCAGCGCCGTAAAGCGTGGGGCCGCATCACGATCTTATTCGCGCTCATCGCTCTAGCGGTCACCGCGCTTCCCACGGCGTCGTTCGCCGGCACGGACACCGCAGGCAACGTACTTGCGACCGACAATGACGCCAATTCGTCCGGCGTCGAAGGTGACCTGTACTGGGCAGGTCAGGCCCTCAACTTGGACGATGCGTCCATCGGCCGCGACATAATTGCAGCAGGCGAGAGCCTCTCCATCCGCGACTGCACGGTGAGCGGCGCCGTCCGCTTGGCGGCACGCACTATCGATATCGCCAAGACCACGGTTGATGGCAGCGTCACGGTCGTCGGTCAGCACGTTGTGCTCAATTCCGACAGCACCGCCAACTGTTTTTACGCGATAGGCGAGACGGTTGCCCTGCGCGGCTCTACCAAGTCGGCAGCGCTTGCGGGCGACACGGTGACCATCGATGGCACCGTCGAGGGCGATGTCGAGGTTTGGGCCGACAAGCTCATCCTGGGCAAGAACGCCCACATCACCGGCACCGTGAACGCGCACGTCTCCGAGGACCCCGAGCGTGCTGCAGGAGCCGAGGTAGGCACGCTCAAGATCGACCGCACCGAGAACGAGGATACTTCCACCGTTAACGATGTCATCGGCGGTATCGTCGCCGCGGCACTCTCGACCTGCTTTGTCGCTCTGCTGCTCGAGCTCGTCTTTCCGCGCGCGACCGCCAGCGCCGCCGGCATGCTCCACCAGCGCCCCATGCCCCTGTGGGTGAGCGGTCTTCTGGGCACGATTGCTATCGTCCCCGCCGTCCTACTGCTAATTATCTCTATCGCTGGTCTGTCGCTTGCCGGAGCCCTCTTGTGCGGCGTTATCGGCATCGCGTTGGTGTCGAGTGCCTTTGCGGGGTGCGCGATCTCCCGCATGGTCGGACACAACCAAAACCGCTACGCCATGGCAGCCGTGGGCGGCATCGCCGCAGGCGCCCTCACGGGGCTTCCCCTCGTAGGTGACTTCATCAGCGGCGTAGCCTTTGTCTTTATGCTCGGCTACGTTATCCAGATCATCTGGCGCAACGCCCACCTCAAGCCGCAGCAGCCGGCTAACACGCCAGGACTCCCCGCCGCTTAGCCGCCAACCACCATAAAGGGGCCAGGCACCTTTGTGGTGGTGCAGACCAGCTCAGTCCCTGTGCACAAAAAGGGCGCCGACCATCGCGGTCGACGCCCTTTCTTGTTAGTCGCTATAAAGCCCAGCGCTTATTTGTTGACCTGACCGGCGCGGACGGCAGCCTTCTTGCGGTCGGTGGCGTTGAGCAGACGCTTGCGCAGGCGGATGTTCTTGGGAGTGATCTCGACCAGCTCGTCGTCGGCGATGTACTCCAGCGCCTCCTCCAGCGAGAAGGTGCGGGGCGGCACCAGCTGGACGGAGATATCGGAGGTCGAGGAACGCTGGTTGCCCAGGTTCTTGGTACGGGCGATGTTGACGACCATGTCGCCGGCCTTGCTGCGCTCGCCCACGATCATGCCCTCATAGCACTCGGTGCCCGGCTCAACGAACAGCTGGCCGCGCTCCTGCAACGTGCCCAGAGCGTAGGCGACGGCCTTCTCGGTGGTCATAGAAATCATGGCGCCGTTCTGACGGTTGCCGATCTCGCCGGCATAGGGACCATACTCCAGGAAGGTGTGGTAGAACACGCCCTCGCCGTGGGTGACGTTCATGATGCGGTTCTTAAGACCCATGATGCCGCGCGTCGGGATTTTGAACTCGAGGTGCGTCACGATGCCCGAGGTGTCCATGCTCGTCATGATGCCGCCGGAGGTACCGAAGACCTCAACGACCTTGCCCGAGTACTCGTCCGGGCACTCGACGACGGCCTGCTCGACAGGCTCCATCTTGTTGCCGTTCTCGTCCTTCTTAAACAGAACGCGGGGACGGCCGACCTGGAACTCAAAGCCCTCGCGGCGCATGGACTCCATCAGGACGGACAGGTGCAGGATGCCGCGGCCAGAGACCTCGACGCCGCTCTTGTCCTCGAGCTCCTCGATCTTCATGGTCACGTTGTTCTCGGCCTCGTTGAACAGGCGCTCCTTGAGCTGACGGGCGCCCACGATGTCGCCATCACGGCCGACGAGCGGGGAGGTCGAAGCCTCAAAGACGATGGACAGGGTCGGCGGGTCGATCTCGATGGGCTCGAGCTCGACAGGGTTCTCGGGGTCGGTGTAAACATCGCCGATATCGGTGCGGTCAATACCCACGACAGCGGCGATATCGCCGGCGCCGACTTCCTGGCACTCGGTGCGGCCCAGGTAGTCGAAGGTAAAGAGCTGCTTGACGGTAGCGGTGGCGCTGGAGCCGTCGTTCTTCACAACCAGAATCTGGTCGCCCTGGTGGATGGTGCCAGAGTACACGCGGCCGATACCGATGCGACCGACGAAGTTGGAGTGGTCGATGGTCACGCACTGCATGGCCAGCGGGGCGTTCTCGTCAACCTCGGGCGCAGGCATGTCGTCGATGATCATGTCGAGCAGCGGGTACATGTCCATGTTGCCGTCGTTGGGGTCAAGGCGGGCAAAGCCATTCATGGCGCTGGCGTAGACCACGTGCTCCATGGCGAACTCAAGCTGGTCGTCGGTGGCGCCCAGGTCGGCCATGAGGTCCAGGCAGTCGTTGTAGGCCTTCTCGGGATTGGCGCCCGGACGATCGATCTTGTTGATGACGATCATGATCTTAAGGCCGGTGTCGATAGCGTGACGCAGCACGAAGCGGGTCTGGGGCATGGGGCCCTCAAAGGCGTCGACCAGCAGCAGGGCGCCGTCGGCCATACGCAGCACGCGCTCGACCTCGCCACCAAAGTCGGCGTGGCCCGGAGTGTCGATGACGTTGATCTTGACGTCCTTGTACTCGATAGAGATGTTCTTGGCGAGAATCGTAATGCCGCGCTCGCGCTCCTGGTCGTTGGAATCCAGGACGCGGTCCTCGACCTGCTGGTTGGCACGGAAGGCGTCCGTGGCACGCAGGAGCTTGTCGACCATCGTCGTCTTGCCGTGGTCGACGTGGGCGATGATGGCGATGTTCCTCAGATTGTCTACGCGCATGTAGTTCCCCTATCTTCTATCTATATACAACCGGCACGCGTATGCGACCCACCCAGCAACGCAACGCTCGGCGGGAATATTGAGCCTTTTACCGAAAACTCGTTTATTTTAGCGATTTTAGATGAGAGGGGTTTCCTCACCTGCAGGTTCAGGGTCGCTCCACATAAAACCATCGCCGGCGCCCATGCCCTCATACAGCACATATGCCGAAAAACCACTCTCGAGCGTGGTTTCGAAGAAGCTCACGAGCAGAGCATCGTGATAGCCGCCGTCAATCTCGACGCAGCCGGTGTAGCCGATGGCATAGCGAGCGATACGGCCCAGGCCCTCGTCCTTAAGACCCATCTTGTGCTCGGAGATAAAGTTGGTGGCCGCCTCGAGGCACGCCTCTTCGCCATCCTCATCGAGCGCCGCCAGATAACGGTTGGAAGCGGCGTCCTCAATTGCCACGACCACGCCAGGGTTTTCACCGGCGGCAAGGTCGTCCAAGAACGCGCCGATCAGATCGCACACCATGGCGTCGAGCTCGGCGGAGACGTTACCGGCGTCCTGCATATCCTGTGCCATCTTTAGACCTTCCCATCGAGTCTGGCGTCGTTACAGTTCTTGTGCCTCGGCGGCGATCCTGGCGGCAGCGTCGCGGGCGCGCATCATGTCCGCTGCGCGCTTGTCGAGCACCTTGATCTGACTGGTCAGCATTACCGCATCGACCACGCCCCAGATCACCAGGCCCGTAGAGATCGAAAACCCAAGCGCACCAACTGTACCACGAAGGCGCGAGCAGATTGCCGCAACAAGGGCGGAGATGACAACCATCTTGATAAACGAGCCGCGGCGTTCGCGAAGCGTGCGGGCCTGCGTCACATAGGCAATGCGAGCCGCCTCAGAAGCCTCCGAGCGCATCTGGGCCTCGCGGACGATTGCAGCCGCCTCAGCCGACATACCGCCGGCCATCAGCGAACGCTCCGCAACCTGGACGCCCCGCATTTAGAAGTCATCGGGGGAGAGCGTATGGACGAACTCGTCGAACTTCTCGAACTCCTGCTCGTCGTCGACTTCCTCGGCGTGGGTAGAAACAGTGCCCAGGCGATTCATGATGTCGTCCTCCACAAACATGGGGGCATTGCTGCGCACGGCAAGGGCAATGGCATCACTGGGGCGGGCGTCGATCTTGCGCTCGTCACCATCGGCCAGTACGACGATCGTCGCGTAGAACACCGGCGGCTCGGCGCGAACGATCTCGATGCGCTCGAGCTTGGCGCCCAGGGCGCCAACAGTATCGAGCAACAGGTCATGGGTAATCGGGCGCTCGGCGCGGCCGCTATCGATGCCGCGGCTGATGGCAGCGGCTTCAAACGAACCAGTCTGAATGGAAAGGGAACGCCGCGGCGCGGGCGAGTCCGATTTGCTGCAGCGCTCGCGAAGCACGATAAGCGATGGCACGGGACCGGCGGCCATGACGATGGTCTCTATGTCGACACGAACCATGGAACACCTCCGGTACGTAGCGGTTAACACGCGGCAGTCCGCCGCATTGAATAGCTATACTACCCAATCTTTCGCACAGCACACAAAACCAAAATGAGATTTATCGCAGACAAGACGATATGAGAAAGCCATTGGGGGCCGCCTCCCCCGCGGCGCAGCTTCTTTCCGCGGGCTCGGGGTGCCACAATGGGCTTTGAGTATCGGCCCGTGCGGTAGCCCTTACCGCACCTGCGGGGAGGAGGCTTCCCATGCCCCATGTTACCTCCATCGGCCTGGACGTCCACGCGCGATCGGTCGCCGCCGCGGCGTTCAACCCCTTCACCGGCGAGGTGGTGCGCCGCAGCTTCGGCACCGACGCCTCCGAGATCGCGGAGTGGGCCCTCGGCTTCGAGGACCCGAGGGCGTGCTACGAGAGCGGCCCCACCGGCTTCCACATGGCGCGCGAGCTGCGCGCGCTCGGCCTCGACTGCGCCGTGGCCGCCGTCTCCAAGATGCAGAGGCCGGCGGCGGACGCCCGGCGCAAGAACGACCGGCGCGACGCCGAGTTCATCGCCCGCATGCTCGCCACCCACAACATCGTCGAGGTCCCGCTGCCCGACATGGCGGTCGAGGCCGCCCGGGACCTCGACCGCGCCCTCGACGACGCGACCCGCGAGCTCCGCCGCTCGAGGCAGCGCCTCAACATGTTCCTGATCAGGCTGGGCCACGTCTGGGACGAGCGCAACGCCGACGGGGCGAGGAAGAAGGCCTGGACGAGGGCCCACTGGAGGTGGGTCTCGGAGATCAGGCTCGAGGGGCCGCAGCGCGACGCGCTGGAGTACTACGTCACGGCCGCCCGCTGCGCGGAGTCGGACAGGCGGCAGCTCGAGAGGAGGGTCGTCGCGCTGGCGGGCACCGACCGCTGGCGGGCGACGGTGGAGGCGCTGTCCTGCATCAAGGGGGTCGACACCCTGACGGCCTTCAGGCTCGCGGCGGAGGCCGGGTCCTTCAGCAGGTTCCGCTCGGCGCCGGCCTTCGCGAGCTGGTGCGGGCTGACCCCGTCGGAGCACTCGAGCGGCGAGTCCGAGCGGCGCGGCGGGATAACCAAGGCCGGCAACGCGCTCGCGCGCACGGCGCTCATAGAGTCCGCATGGCACTACTCCACGTGCTCCCCGAGGCCCAAGGCCCCAGCCCCCGGCACCGACGTGCCCCCGGCGATACGCTCTAGGGCGGACGACTGCACCGCCAGGCTCCACCGCCGCCGCGAGGCGCTGGCCGCGGCGGGCAAGAGCGCGTGCAAGGCCAACGCCGCCGTGGCGCGCGAGCTCGCCTGCTGGGTCTGGGAGATCGGGTGCAGGTCCGAGGGGACCGTCCTCTAGCAGCCGGCGACAACCGACTCCCGCCGGGAGGGCCCGCGCCTCGACGCATCGCCGGCGCGAGTTCACGACCTTTTTGATGGGCAGCCCCGGGGCCGCGCCCGACAAAAGACTGGATTCGTACGATAGCGCCGGACGGAGAATCGAAATGCGGTGGGGTGCGCGGACATACCGGGCTGACCGCCGGAAGCGCACCCGCAAGAGCCCGCGGATATTAGCTTGCCAGGCAAGCGTCGACTAAGCCATGCAGCGTGCGCGGGCTCTCCCGACGGGAAACGAAAAAGCCCGGTTTCAAACCGGGCTCGAACGAACATGCCTATTGACAATGGCTTTCTCATATTAGAAAAAAGCCCCGAGGCAATGCCCCAGGGCTCTTCACAGTTTTGATGGTGGACCTGACAAGATTCGAACTTGTGACCTCCCGGTTATCAGCCGGACGCTCTAACCAACTGAGCTACAGGTCCATCATGGTGGAGGTTAGGGGGATCGAACCCCTGACCTCAGGCTTGCAAAGCCCGCGCTCTCCCAGCTGAGCTAAACCCCCACGGAGACAGTAATAAACACCCCAGCGGCGACTCGGCTCTCGCTGGGGTGTTTATTGCGAAAGAAAGTGGTGGACCTGACAAGATTCGAACTTGTGACCTCCCGGTTATCAGCCGGACGCTCTAACCAACTGAGCTACAGGTCCATCATGGTGGAGGTTAGGGGGATCGAACCCCTGACCTCAGGCTTGCAAAGCCCGCGCTCTCCCAGCTGA
>UQVD01000039.1 GCA_900544385.1 uncultured Collinsella sp. | reverse complement strand
GAGATACTGATCGGTCTCGTGGGCTCGGAGATGTGTATAAGAGACAGGTTCGAGGGCGCTGCGACCGTGCTGCCGACGGCCCAGATGACCTGCGCCATTACCGGCTCGGGCGGCCTGCTGCTGTCCCAGTGGCTCGACCTGGAGTTTGTCCAGGAGGTCATCGCCAGCAAGCGTGCTGTCGAGACCCTTATCCCGGCCACCGATGTCGCCATCGAGCTGGGCGGCGAGGACGCCAAGATCATCTACTTCGACAACGGCATCGAGCAGCGCATGAACGGCACCTGCGCCGGCGGTACGGGCGCATTCATCGATCAGATGGCAACCCTGCTGCACACCGACGCGAGCGGCCTCAACGAGCTCGCGGCCAATGCCACCACCATCTATCCCATTGCCAGCCGCTGCGGCGTCTTTGCCAAGACCGATGTCCAACCGCTGCTCAACGAGGGCGCCCGCCCCGAGGACGTGGCGGCTTCCATCTTCCAAGCCGTCGTGACCCAGACCATCTCGGGCCTGGCGTGCGGCCGTCCCATCCGCGGCAACGTCGCCTTCCTGGGCGGACCGCTGCAGTATCTCTCCGAGCTGCGCCACCGCTTCTACCTCACGCTCAACCTGGACGAGGAGCACCGTATCGTGCCCCAAAACGCCCACCTGTTTGTGGCGAGCGGCGCCGCCATGGCGCGCGAGTCCAATAAGCTCAGCACGTTCCCGCAGCTCATCGAGGCCATCGACAGCTTGGGCGACACACAGGGTGCCGAGGTCGAGCGTCTGGACCCGCTCTTTGCCACCGACGAGGACTTTGCCGAGTTCAAAACCCGCCACGACACCGAGGTCGTCCCCAAGGGCAAGCTCGACGGCTACACCGGCCGCGTGTTCATCGGCATCGACGCCGGTTCCACCACCATGAAGGCCGCGCTCGTGGGCGAGGACGGCCAGCTGCTGCATACCTGGTATGGCAACAACAACGGCGACATCCTGGGCACGGCCAAGGTCATCATGGCCGATTTCTACAACCACATCCCCGCCGGCTGCACCATTGGCCACGTGACCACCACGGGCTACGGCGAGGCGCTGCTCATCGAGGCCCTCAAGGCCGACTCCGGCGAGATTGAGACCGTCGCGCACCTGCGCGGCGCCAAGGCATTCCTGCCCGGTGTCGAGTTTATCCTGGACATCGGCGGCCAGGACATGAAGTGCCTGCGCGTCAAGGACGGCGTTATCGAGCACATCATGCTCAACGAGGCCTGCTCGTCGGGCTGCGGCAGCTTTATCGAGAGCTTCGCCGTGTCTATGAACATGGACGTGCGCGCGTTCGCCGATGCCGCCATCCATGCCAAGGCCCCCGTCGACTTGGGCAGCCGCTGCACGGTCTTTATGAACTCACGCGTCAAGCAGGCGCAAAAGGAAGGCGCCACGGTGGGCGACATCGCGGCCGGCCTGTCCTATTCCGTCATCAAGAATGCCCTGTTCAAGGTCATTAAGCTGCGCGACCCCAAGGAGATCGGCAGCCAGGTGATCGTCCAGGGCGGTACCTTTATGTCCGATGCCACGCTGCGCGCATTTGAGCAGCTCACCGGCGTACATGCCGTGCGTCCCGACATCGCCGGCTGCATGGGCGCCTACGGTGCGGCCCTGCTCGCCCGCGATCGCGCCGGCGCCGACGGCACCTCGACCATCCTTTCGGCCGAGGACATCGCGCACCTCACCGTGACGCAAAAGCATGTCCGCTGCGGCCGTTGCTCTAACAACTGCCAGCTCACCGTTAACGATTTTGGCGGCGGTAGGCGCTTCATTACCGGCAACCGCTGCGAGAAGGGCGCTGGCCACAAAAAGCAGAAGACCGAGGCCCCCAACCTCTTCAAAAAGAAAAACGAGCTGCTCTTTAACCGCGAGGTGCTGAGCCCCGACGAGGCCCCGCGCGGCACCGTCGGCATCCCCCGTGCGCTCAACATGTACGAGAACTACC
Source organism: uncultured Collinsella sp. (assembly GCA_900544385.1). Taxonomy (GTDB): domain Bacteria; phylum Actinomycetota; class Coriobacteriia; order Coriobacteriales; family Coriobacteriaceae; genus Collinsella. The sequence continues at coordinate 16,482 of UQVD01000039.1, read as the reverse complement.
CCTTCTGGCACGCGTTCTTTACGCGCCTGGGCTTTAGCGTGCAGCTGTCCGACCAGTCGAGCAAAAAGACCTACCAGGCGGGTATCGAGTCCATGCCGTCCGAGAGCGTGTGCTACCCGGCAAAGATGAGCCACGGCCACGTGATGAACCTCATCGACCGCGATGTCGACTTTATCTGGATGCCGTGCGTGCGCTGGGAGCGCAAGGAGGACCCGACCGCCGGTAACTGTTACAACTGCCCCATCGTCATGAGCTACCCCACGGCGTTGGCACTCAACATCGACGAGATCCGCGAGCAGAACATCGAGTTCCTGTACCCGTTTGTGCCCTATCACGATAAGACCGAGCTCAAGCGCCGTCTGTACCAGGTGCTCGCCGTCGACCGCGTGGCCGATGCTGAGGCCGGTCGCGGTCGCGTGCGTGGACCCAAGATCACGCGCTCCGAGGTCGATGCCGCCGTCAACGCTGCCTTTGAGGCCGATGCGCGTTTCCACGAGGACATCCAGACCATGGGCGAGGAGGCTCTTAAGTGGGTCGAGGACCACGGCGGCCACGGCATTGTGCTCGCCGGCCGCCCCTACCATAACGACCCCGAGATCAACCACGCCCTGCCCGAGCTTATCTCGAGCTTTGGCTTTGCGGTCTTTACCGAGGATTCGCTTGCGCACCTGGTGAAGCCCGAGCGTCCGATTCGCGTTGTTGACCAGTGGATGTACCACAGCCGCCTGTACGCCGTCGCCCGTTTTGTGACGATGCGCAACGACCTGGACCTGATCCAGCTCAACTCTTTCGGCTGCGGCCTGGACGCTCTGACCACCGACCAGGTGCAGGAGATTCTGGAAGCCAGCGGCAAGATCTACACCGTGCTCAAGATCGATGAGGTGTCCAACCTAGGTGCCGCGCGCATTCGTATCCGCTCGCTCATGGCCGCGCTCAAGGACCAGGAGGCCGAGCGCCTGGCCGATGCCACGGCCGCGGGCGAGGCCTACGAGCAGGGCGATGCCGCGCCGGTGGCGCCCTCCACGGATGCCCCCGCGTTCGCGAGCCGCAAGTACACGTTTGAGGCCCAGCGTGAGAGCGCGTCGACCGCGTGGCCCAAGGTGCCCTTTACCGAGCAGATGCGCGAGGAGGGCTACACCATTCTGTGCCCGCAGATGGCGCCGATCCACTTTGACCTGGTCAAAGAGGTGTTCCGCGGTGCTGGCTACAACTTGGAGCTGCTGCCCTCGACTGACCACGATGCCGTCGAGGCCGGCTTGCGCTACGTGAACAATGACATTTGCTACCCGTCGATTCTGGTGACGGGCCAGATCATGGAGGCCATCGAGAGCGGTCGGTACGACCTGTCCAAGACGGCCGTGGTTATCAGCCAGACCGGCGGCGGCTGCCGTGCCACCAACTACATCGCGCTCATTCGCAAGGCCCTGCGCGAGAGCGGCCACCCCGAGATCCCGGTGATTTCGCTTTCGGCCGTGGCGCTCGGCGAGGACAACCCCGGCTTTAAGATTACGCCGGCACTGCTCAAGCAGGCCGTGTACGCGGTGCTCTTTGGCGATGTGATGATGCAGATGCTCTACCGCTGCCGCCCGTACGAGGCAACGCCCGGTGCCGCCAATGCGCTCTACGAGGAGTACATGGCGCGCGCCCGCAAGCTGGCGCCCAAGTTTAACCGCCACAACTACACCAAGCTGTGCCGAGAGGCCATCCGCGCGTTCGACACCATGCCGCTCGTGGGCGAGGGCACCAAGCCGCGCGTGGGCGTGGTCGGCGAGATCTTGGTCAAGTTCCACCCTACGGCCAACAACCACGTGGTCGACGTGATCGAGCGCGAGGGCTGCGAGGCCGTGGTACCGGGCCTGCTCGACTTCTTCCTGTACTCCATGAGCAACGCCGAGCTGCAGAAGGACGAGCTGGGAAGCTCCGCTACCACGCGCGCTGGTATGCAGGCGCTCATCAAGCTCGTGGACTGGATGCGCACGCCGGTGGAGGAGATGCTCGAAAAGTCCCGCCGCTTTGAGGCGCCCGAGCGCATCGGCACCATGGCGGACAAGGCCCGTACGGTGCTTTCGGTGTGCAACAACATGGGCGAGGGCTGGCTGCTCACGGCCGAGATGCTCGACCTGATCGACCACGGTGCGCCCAACATTATCTGCACGCAGCCCTTCGCGTGCCTGCCCAACCACGTGGTGGGCAAGGCCGTGATTAAGGAACTGCGCCGTCAGCACCCCGAGAGCAATATCGTCGCGGTGGACTACGACCCCGGCGCGTCCGAGGTCAACCAGCTCAACCGTATTAAGCTCATGATCAGCGTGGCCAAGGAAAACATGCGCGCCGGTAAGGGCTTTAAGCTCGAGAAGGTGGCGCCGCTCGCGATGGATGAGGTCACTGGCCAGATGCGTGCCCATGACGGCTGCACGAGTTGCGGACCGGCCAGTGAGGAAGCCGTTGCGTCGGTCGCCGAGCGCCTGGGACGCGGCATTAAGAAGTAGACGGCCCGCTTTGAACCGGATATAAGACAAACGGGTGGTAGCCGTACCGGCTACCACCCGTTTTTGCTGGACATATGTTGCGTAAACGCCCCAACTATCACCCTTTGCGAACTTAGATTTCGGAAGTATGCGGCAAAATCTGAATAGACCGAGCACACCGAATATGTCCAAGCCCTGTACCTGCGGTTTTATTGGCGGAAAATCGGGGCGTGCTCAAGGGTTCCGGAATTTGCCGCATACTTCCGCAAACGACGTCTCGGTGGCACAAAAAATCGCCCTCGGCGCCTTGAAATAATGAACAAGTGTAGCCGTTCGCCGCAAATTACCGTCCGTTTATAGAACCCATCCCCAGCGTGCAGTCCCCTTACGGTTGAATAAATACACATCTATGGAATTACGTAAGAGAGGACCGTTCTATGAGCTACAAGACCGTTTGTGTTGCCGGCGGCGGCGTGTTGGGAAGCCAGATTGCCTTTCAGGCTGCCTACTGCGGCTTTGATGTAACGATTTGGCTGCGCAGCGAGGGCAGCATCGGCCGCACCCAGCCCAAGATCGATCATGTGCGCGAGGAGTACATCGCTGCTATCGAGGGCATGGCGGACGGTACGGGCGAGTGGTGCGCCGGTATCGCCGATAGCGGCCAGCCCTTCGACAAGGAGGCGGCACTCGCCGCCGTTGAGCGTGCCTACTCCACACTCAAGCTGGAGCTCGATCTTGCCAAGGCCGTGGCCGACGCCGACCTGGTCATCGAGTCTATGGCTGAGGACACTCAGGCAAAGATCGACTTCTACAAGAAGCTCGCCCCGGTTCTGCCGCAAAAGACCGTCGTCGTGACCAACTCCTCCACACTGCTGCCGAGTACCTTTGCCAAGTACACCGGCCGCCCCGAGAAGTACCTGTCGCTGCACTTTGCCAACTCCATCTGGAAGAACAACATGACCGAGGTCATGGCCCAGAGCCAAACCGACAAGCGCTATTTTGACGAGCTCGTCGACTTTGCCAACGACATTCGCATGCTGGCGCTTCCCGTCAACAAGGAAAAGAACGGCTACCTGCTCAACTCCATGTTGGTGCCGTGGCTGCTTTCGGGCCTCGACCTGTATGTCTCGGGCATTAGCGACCCCAAGAGCATCGACCTCGCATGGACGCGCGGCACCGGCGCTCCCAAAGGTCCGTTCCGCGTGTTCGACACGGTGGGCATCCAGACGGCCTACAACATCGTTATGCAGTATCAGAAGGTCCCGGGCCTGGTGAGCCCGCTGCTCAAAAAGATGATGATGCCCTACAACTTTAAGGCCATGGCCTCCGTCCTCAAGCAGATGCTCGACGAAGGCAAGCTGGGCGAAAGTTCGGGCGAGGGCTTCTTCAAGTACTAGAAAATGATTCCTCGGGGACGGAGGAAAACAGGTCGGTCGCGCCCCCAAAGCCGTGTTTCCACGCTGCTGCAAGCTTAAGCTACCGCTAAGGGGCGTTTGTTAAGCTGCGAGCCATAATTGGACAGAGCTTGGCAAGTGCCCTGGAATATGAAGGAAACGGCAGCGATGGAATTCTTCGATGGTGACGACATGGGATCGAGTAACGAAGGCGGCTGGCCGCTCACGCGCCGTGCTGCCCTTGCGGGCACGGCGGTGGGCGCGTTGGCGCTGGCGAGCGCGGGACTTGCAGGCTGCTCTGCTGCCGGAGCCGATGCGAACGATATGTCCAACGCGGACGACGGACTCACCGACGAACAGAAGAAAGTTCACAATCAGATTGTCGCGACCTACAACGTCGAGAAACAGGCTGCCATCAAAGAACAGCTCGATGCCGAGTACGCTGCAGGCGGCTACGACGAAACTGCCCCGTTTGTCAAAGCCGATCCCTTTGGTACCGACACCCTGAGTTGCTACGTGCGTTTTGCAACGACAGACCTCGTGGCCGTCACCTACGAGGTCGCCGGCCGTAAGAAATTCGCTGATTCCCCCAAAGTGGATGTCTTTTCCCGTACGCCCCACGGTGACGATACGCCGGCAACGGAGCACGAGTTCAAGGTCATCGGTCTCATTCCCAACCACAAAAACACGGTAACCCTAACCTGCACCGCGCAGGATGGCACCAGCCGCACTTCGACGTTCACGATCGAGACGCCGGCGCTCAAGGGTGAGGAAGAGAAGCACCTCACCGTCACGGCAGGGGAGTCCAACACGCCGCTCGCCGATGGCCTCTTTGCCATTCTGGGCAACGACTCGTCCAAGCTCGACTTTATGTACCTCTACGACAATGCGGGTCAGATTCGCGGCGAGGTGCCGATCATCGGCTACCGCAGCCATCGCCTGCTGTTTCCGGGCGACGGCAGCATGATCATGAGCGTCTCGACTACCAAGTTGGCCCAGATCAATGCCATCGGCCAGGTGGTAAACGTCTGGAGCACGGGCGACTACGAACTGCATCACGATTACGCTTTCGATGACGATGGCAACCTGCTGGTTCTGGCAAGTCACGCCGGCTCCGAGGCCGACTTGGACGTCGACCGCGCGGCTGCTAAAAAGGACAAGGGCGAGCGCGTTAACGTCGAGGACCTCATCATCAAGATCGACATAGCAACGGGCGGCGTCTCTCTCGCCATGGACCTGGGCGATATCTTCCCCGACCTCAAGGCGCGCGCCAAGGTGGCCTCGGACGGCGACCTGGATTGGATCCATATCAACACGATCCAGTGGCTCGGCGACAGTACCGTCCTGCTCAGCTCACGCGAGACCTCGACGGTCATCAAGCTTACCGATATCTACGGCACACCCACGGTCGATTGGCTCATGGGCTCGCCCGATTTCTGGGCCGGCTCGGGCTTTGAGGACAAGTTGCTGCAGGCCCAGGGCGATTTTTCGCTCAACGCGGGCCAGCACAGCGTGACGTATCTGCCGAGTTATGACACGGCAACGACCGGTCGCTATCAGGTGCTGCTGTACGACAACAACTTTGGTGCGGCCGAAAGCTATCCCAAGTTCGACTGGGGCCAGCTGGGCTCCGCGGTGGTGACCGACTACAACAAGGGCACGCATTCGTTTGGGCGCATCTTTACAGTGGACGAGACGGCGCGCACCTACGAACTTGAGGACCAGATCGCCGTGCCGTTTTCGGGCTATGTGAGCAGTGCGCAGCGCGTTGGTGATTCAAATAACATGCTCGTGGCTTCGGGTCAGGCCAAGACCTTTACCGAGTACGACCGCTACGGTCTGCCCATCACCACCTACGAGATGGAAGCCGAGAAGTACATCTATCGCGTGTACAAGTACGAGCTGTAGGGCCGCGCTTAGGTTTGACCAATGGAGTATGAAAACACGCCGTTCGCCGATGCCCCCTCCGCGAGTGGCAGCCATATGGTTTGATGTCAGAAACATATAGTTGTCGCCAGCCTGCTGGCGACGTTCCCCCTGATATCGGAGGTTCCAGGTATGTTTCACGCTCCGTTAAGCAACTATCGGTTGGGCTAACATGGGTCGCCGTGCTATTTCGATAACCCTTGCAGTGGTCTGCCTGGCTGTGCTCCTGGGCGCTACAGGGCTGTTTGCTATAAGCCGAGAAACGTCCTATATGCAGGAATGCGCTTCCGAAGGGTTTGCCATTGACGGTTACTATCGGGACGACAAGACGAGTCTGGAAACCCTGGCCTTTCTTGAAGAGGATAACCATCGGTGGCAACTGGTCGACAAAGACGGCAGCTGCGTTGACGGGCAGTTTAAGCGTACGGACGATCCCAATATCCTGGTATTAAAGAAGGAAAACGGCGAAGAATTCGGCACGGTTCACGTTGCATATATATCGCGCCGACGCAATCAAGGGCAGATTTACCTAATTAGAAATACTAAGGTGACCCGATTTTATCTTGTAAGCACCGATCCGGCGTTTACGGTGGAGTCTGGCGAGGTCGATTCGGACAGTTGATTCACGGCAATAGAACAGCGAACGGGGCGCGGGCGTGAACTGCACCCCGCAATTAGCTCGTGTCCGTATCGCGACTGCGCCTCGTCGTAACTTGCGTCCGTGCGAGCATTCCTCCCGCGCCGGCATCACTTCACATCGAACTCCACGCGATCGAGCTCGGGCACGTTAAGGTCGATGAGCTTGCGAGCGACGTGGCGGTCGCGTGCCCCGAGCGCCTCGCTTGTCGTCACATGGGCGACAATCTCGCGCTCGACGATGCCTTCCTCGTCGCCTTCGGTGGCCGAGGTCTCGACGGCGACGGTGTAATCCTTAAAGCCCGGCAGCACCGCGGCAAGCTCGCGCGTGGTTTCGGTGACACCGTAGCCGTCCTGCACGCCGGCCTGCGCCGAGCCAATGGAGCCTGCGGTCATAACGATGCAGGGGATGGCAAAGACTACCGTGCCCACAATAATGCGGCGGCGCACCTTGCGTGACAGCTCGTTGACCTCGGCGTTTTCCTCGGCGGTCACAATACCGTCGCCGTTCAGGTCGCGCTTGAGCGGCACGCGCAAAAGAAGCAATACGGCTTCGGCCGCCAGCGCGATAAAGACCACGTTGATGCCAAACTCGTAAAGCGCTGAGAGAAATAGCGACCCGCTTGCGATGGCGATGCCGTAGCCCGCCGCGCACAGGGGTGGCATGAGCGCGGTCGCCACGGCCACGCCGGCGATGAGCGTGGCGGGTTCCTGATCGCGCGAGTTGCCCAGCCCGCCCGCAAAGCCGCCCGCGAGCGCGACGGCAAGGTCCCATATGGTGGGTGTCGAGTTGTCGATGATGGCGGCCGTGGTGGTGCCAAGGGGCGAGAGCTTAAAATACAGCGTGGACGTGACCAGGCAAAAGACCATCTGCAGTGCGAGGCTGGCAATGGCCTCGACGGTGATCTCGCGGTCGAGCGTGGCAATACCGTATGCCATGGCAAGGACCGAGCCCATGAGCGGGCAGATGAGCATGGCGCCCACGATGGCGATGTCCGAATCGATATCGAGGCCGATGCTCGCGATCAGCATGGCGATGATGAGGATGCATAGGTGGGAGCCAGTCAGACGCGCCCCGTTTACAAAACGCTTGCGGATCACGTGATAGGGCGCGCGTCCCTCGCGAATGTTGAACGCGCGCTTTAAAAAGCGACCAGCCTGCTCGGCAGCCTCACTATGGGCAGGGCGGATGCCGTGGCGCCGGTGATGGCGTTCGCGTAGTCGCTTGATCTGTTGCTTATCGAGTTCCATGTCCACCTCGTTCCAGCGCGGTCCGCGCAACGCGCCCGTTGTCCTAACTCTACACCGTGGCGGGCGGGGTGTCTGTTGGATGCGGAATCCGATAGGGCGGATGACGCGGGAGCAAATGCAAATCACAGGCTCAATTCCATCCCGCGAGAATATGATGCACCAGCTCCTTCAAATGTGACGAAACTGTGAAGCACGAGAGCGTGAATTTCAAAAAATACGCTGGTCGCCAATGTTGCGCAACAGAATTCAAAAATCGACAGCTACCGTTTGATACGTATGGATACATCCGTGTCAAAGGGAGAAAGCCATGGCAAACTACAGTCCACAACACTTTGAGCCTCGGGCTAAGGCCGTCAACGTCAAGGGCGTTGCTAGCCGCGCCGTCGCAACCGTTTTGACGGCGGGCCTCATCGCTCAGCCGCTCATGTCGCCGCTGGCGGCAATCGCCGCACCGTCAACCGATAACGGCGATTCTGTTCAGGGGGGGGGGTAGTTCTGTAGAGAACACCGTTGTCGCCGGTAACCAAGCAACCGCAAAGACGGCTGCCCAGCTGGCCGAGGAATCGGCAAAGCAGCTCAAGGACGCTCAGGCCGCCTACGATGCCGCCCAGAAGAAGGCCGATGCGGCGGGCCAGTCTCAAAAGCAGGCGCAGCAGCAAAAGGATCAGGCCTCGCAGGCTGTGAGCGACAACGAAATCGAGCAGAACGCAGCAGAAGTCGCCGCGCTCCAGGAGAAGATTGACGAGCTTAAAGCGGCCGTCGAAAAGACCGAGCAGCAGCAGAAGAAGCTGGGCGACCTGAACGATCAGCTCGAACAGGCCAACAAGAGTGTCGAGGATAAGACGCAGACGCTCAAGGACGCCAAGGCAAAGCAGGATGAGGCCAAGAAGGCCCTCGATGATGCCCAGGCCAAGCTCGAGGCCATGGGTATGGACGAGTACGCGGCCGCCAAGAAGGCCGTCGAGGACGCGCAGGCAAAGCTCGATGACGCCAATAAGGCCGTTACTACTGCACAGGACAATCTGGACCAGGCCAAGGCTGCCGAGGCCAGCGCCCAGCAGGAAAAGCAGAATACCGAGGCAGCTTTGACGACTGCCCAGGCCAAGAAGCAGGAGACTGCCGCTGCTCTCGCAGTCGCAACCACCGCGCGCGATAACGCCCAGCAGAAGTTCAACCAGGCGCAGGCCGCGCTCGATGCTGCCGTCTCGGGTACGGGTGTTGACCTGAGCGCGCTTGAGGCCGCCAAGATCGCTGCTGCTGGTGAGCTCAAGACCGCGCAGGACGCGCTCGAAGCCGCGACGACTGCAGACGCCACCGCACAGGCGAACCTGCAGGCTGCGCAGACTACCGTCACCGCCGCGCAGGAGAAGGCCAACGCCGCCAACGCTGCTGTGGCATCTGCCCAGTCTGCATACGATGCGGCAAACAAGGAGTACAAGGACGCGGCCAGTAAGCGTGACGCCGCGAAGACGGCATACGAGCAGGCCCAGCAGACCGAGGCCGACAAGAAGGCTGAGTACGACCGACTCGTCGAGATTCGTCAGCAGAAGAGCAACGAGTTCGATCAGGCTCGTGCTGAAGTAACCGACGCGCACAATGCATACGACGCCGCAAACGCCGAGGTCGAGAAGCTTAACCAGCAGATTGCCGACCTCAAGTCGAACATGACCGTAGACCAGAATGTCATCAACCAGGGTATGTTCGGCTTCATGAACTACATCATCGGCGGCAGCCAGTTCACGGCCACGCAGAAAAAGAATGCCCAGGAAGCCGCATCGATGCTGACCGGTGCCGCTGACAAGGCCGAATGGTATGACAAGTACGTCGATCAGGACATGTCCCGCGACACCAACCCGCTCTCCTTGGAGCAGATGCGCAACGCCCTGACATATCTCGACACCCAGAACAACCTCCGCAAGGCGAACGGCCAGTCGGCGCTCAGCGTCAGCCTCCGCATGACTGTGGCGGCAGCCCTTAATACATCATATTCATCGAACATCTGGGGACACTCGAACTGCTATTTCGACAACGGGGAGAATCTTGCCGGCGGAGGCGGCGCATATACCGGCGGCGAGACCGAGGATACACTCGGTTGGCCCTACACCGGCCTCTACACACAGGAGAAGGAGGCATTCGATAAGTACGTCGCGCAGTATGGCGACGAACTCGGCAGCCACCGATATGATTCCTATTACATCTACCAGAACTACAACAGCATCTATCACGAGTGCGGGCACTATCTCAACATCATCGATTCAGCCACGGAAGCCATCGGTATCGCGACCGGTAGCGGTAAGAACACCGATTCCGAGGTAACCATCTTCGATTACAGCGCTGATAGCACTCAGGCTGATTTCACTGTCTCCGAGTTCAAGAAGCTCGTCACCGACTATATCGATTCTGCTTACAATGCAGGCGGCACTCAGGAGCAGAAGGAGCAGCTGAAGCAGCTACAGAATAAGCTGGCGGAGGCGCAGAAGAACTTCGGGACTGCCGGAACGGCTTATTCTGACGCATTGGATAAGCAAGAAAGCTCTCGCGACGCCTATACCGCGGCCGACACGAACGTGAACACCGCCAAGGGTGAGTACGAGAAGGCTAAGTCCGGTACCGCCGCCGCGAAGACGGCATACGACGCCGCGAAGGACGCACTCGGCGGAATCGACATCGAGTCCCTCAAGCAGAACCTCGATGCCGCCAAGGCCGAGGCCGCTACTGCCCAGGCGGCTCTCGATAAGGCAAACGCCACGCTTGCTGACAGCAAGACGAAGGCTGACGAGGCCGCTGCTCGCAAGGCGAAGGCTCGCAGCGCCCGCGATGCTGCCAAGGTAAAGTCCGACCAGGCCAGCGAGGCGTATGACAATGCTACCGCTTCGGTCAAGGACCTTACCGCCAAGCGCGATGCCGCCCAGGCGGACCTTGCGAATAAGCAGGTCTCGCTTGACGATGCCAAGAAGGCCGACGACACTGCCCAGGCTGGCGTTGACAAGGCTCAGGCCGCAGATGTGCACGCCGCGACCGCTCTTTCGGACGCCAAGCAGGCAGTTGCCGCCAAGACGCAGGCCCTGTCCGACGCACAGGAGAAGGCCAAGGCCGCCGGGGGCGAGCTTGCCACCGCAAACAAGGCCTTCGAGCGCTTCGCCGGCGCCCAGAAGGCGGTCGACGACGCCAAGGCCGCCTATGACGCTGCCGTCGCCGGTGTCGCCGATGCCCAGAAGCAGCTCGAGGCTGCCAACGAAGCCGTCGTCGATGCGAACCGCGAGATCGTCAAGGCCAAGGCCGAGCTTGCCAACGACGAGGCACTCAAGGCCGATCTTGAGGCTGTCGACCACAAGGCATCCCTTGCCGCGGGCACGACGGGCAACGAGAAGCTGGTCAAGCTGAACGCTGCCTACGCTCGCTATAAGGCCGCCATCGATGCCGCCGCTGACCTCAAGGCTGCTCTGAGCGATGCCGATGCCAGGCTGTCCGATGCCAACGACGCCTATGCCGCCGCGCTTGCCGAGCTTGGCGATGCCAAGGATGCCCTGGCTGCCGCTCAGGCCGAGTACGACAAGTATCATCCCAAGGCTGAGCCGCAGGCCAAGCCTCAGGTTGCGCAGGCTGCTACAAAGGCTTCTGTCACCAAGAAGAAGGCCGCGGACGGTGCGCTTGCCCAGACGGGTGATACCTCCGCGCTTGCAGGTGAGGTCTTCGTCATCGGCGGCATAACGCTCGTGGCCGCAGGCGTGACGCTGGGTGATCGTCGTCGCAAGCACATGTAGTGATTCGGGCGTCGGCTCTGCAATGAACTCCAATTCATAGTGGGACCGTCTCGTTAGCCAAACGATAAGGCCGGCGCGCTGTCAAACGCAGCGCGCCGGCCTTTCTTTGTTTCGATATCAAAAAGCCCGGTCGGTAGCCGCGAAAGCTACCGACCGGGCAAATCGTAGGCAATATGGTTGCTGTCGAGCAGCTGCTCAGCTTAGCCCAGCAGGCTCAGACCCACGGAGACAAACGCCAGGATAACGCCGACGATGGACTCGCCGCCGAGCAGGCCGCTGGCAACGACCAGACCCTGTTCCTGGAAGGCGGCGTCCTTGGCAGCCCTCTCCTCGTCAGAAAGACCAGCGGTGGCGTCGCGGTGGGCGGACCACTTGTCGTAGGCGAGTTTGACGCAGGAGCCCAGGAAAGCCGTGAGTGACATGTAGAACGGCAGGTACACGCCCAGGCCGATCATCATGGCCGGAATGCCGAGCCAGTACATGACGATGCCGGCGATAAAGCCGCCAACGAACCACGGCACGCTCGGGATGCCCGAGACCATGGTGGCGACGACGCTTGCCTGCGCGGCAACAAAGCTCTTGTCGGGACCAAAGGCGTCCGGGCCATAGGCGGTGACGAGCGCGACCATGACGGCTGCGGCGACCAGGGCGCCCACGATGCCGCCAATGGCTTGGCCGATCCACTGCGCACGCGGGTTGGTGCCCAGCACGGCGCCGGCCTTAAAGTCGTTCATGACGTCGCCCGCAAGGCCGCACGCCACGGCTACGATGCCGGCGATAAAGAACAGCTTGACCTGAGCGATCTGTGCAAAGGCAGCCACGATGAGCATGACGATGAGGCCAAAGATCTCCATGGGGTCGATGCCCGTCTGGCCGCAGCTCTGCGCGCTCATGATGGTGGTGACAAAGGTGAACAACGTGACGATGACGGCCGGAGCGGGGCCAAGGTCGAGCGCGATGGCAACGATTACGGCGATGGCGGCAGCGCCCAGGCCGATGATGCCGGCGTCGAGCTTAAGAGAGCCCGAGATAAGCGACTGCTCGTCGGTGTCGGTGGAGCTGTCGGCGGCAAGACCGCGGACGATACCGGCGACCTGCGGCAGGATGTCCTTGAGGACGACGGCGACGCCAAAGCCCATCATGAGGCCCATGCCCAGGGACTTGACGATGCCCTGCGCGGTCACAACGTCGAACAGACCGGCAGCGGTACCGCCCACGATGATGCCAAAGTTGCCCAGCAGGGCGCCGGCAAACCAGAAGGCGACGGGGGCGAAGCCCACGAGGAAGCCGACGGAGAGCAGCATGGGCGAGTTGTAGATGCCAAAGGTCACGCCGGGGATGTTGAGCGTGCACAGCATGCTGGGCACCACGCCCAGGGCGTCGCGCAGCACGCTGTAGATGCCGGCGATGGCCATGGAACCAAAGAGCTGCTTGCCGGTCTTGCCGCCGGCCTCGGTGGCGCGCAAGGTCTGAGCTGCGGCGTTGCCGGTGGGGAACTCAAGCGCGGCGTCCACGATAAAGTGACGGTGGATGAGCGCGGTGGCCAGCAGGCCCAGGATGGTGCCGGCGAGTGCCACGATAAACATGTCGAGCCAGCTAATCTGGTCGGCATAGCCCAGCATCCAGGCGCCCGGGATGGTAAACGCCAGGCCGCCGGCGACCATGGCGCCTGCGGACATGATGGTGTGGGTGACGTTGGCCTCGTTGAGACTGGCGTTGCCCATGAGCTTAAGGAAGAACAGCGAGATGACGGCGGCGAAGACGATCGGCCAGGGGAGTGCGCCCATCTTGAGGGCGGTGTAGGCCGAGCTTGCCGTGATGATCACGCAGCCAAGGACGCCGATGACGACGCCACGCAGCGTGAGTTGCCCGCGCATCGAAGCGCGGTTCGAGGGATTGCTCATATAGAACTCCTTTGCGTATATCCGCTTCCCCCGGGAGCGCCGCTACGGATACGGTGCGGGAAGTCGGGTTACCAAGGGCCGCCGCGTGAGCTCGCGCGCGACCGCGCACCAGTATAGCCGTAAGCTAGTTATTTTGGGATGACTGGTTTAGGTAGGCGATATACTGCTGGGCAGACGAAAGGAGCGCCGACGATGCTTAATGGGTGCGCATATATATTGACGGTCGACGTGGGTAACACGTTCATTCGCTTTGGTCTGTTTGCCGAGGATTCGGCCGCGGCGCAGGAATGCCCGCTTGCGACGTGCGAGATCACGACGCCGTCGAGCATTACGGCCGACGAAGTGCGTATGCGTCTCGCTCAAGTCATGGCCGCGCTGGCGGCCGATGCGGGCATGCCGGGCGCACTTGTGCCTACGGCTGCCGTGCTGAGCTGCGTGGTGCCGGCGCTCGAGCGCCCGTGGAAGACGGCGCTTTCCCGTACCTGCACGAGACGCGTGCTCACCGTGGGGCCGGGCCTCAAGACCGGCATGCCCGTGCATTACGACGACCCGGCCGAGATCGGCCCCGACCGCATCGCCGACGCCGTGGCGGCACGCGCCGTCTACGGCTCTCCCTGCATCGTGATCGACTTGGGTACCACGACCAATATCGAGGTCATCGACGCGCGCGGCACCTTTGTGGGCGGCGTCATCGCGCCGGGTCTGGCGCTTGGCGCCCGCTCGCTTTCGGCTGCTGCGGCGCGCCTGCCGCAGGTCGAGCCCTCGGCACCCGCGCATGTGATCGGTCGCAACACGCGCGAGGCCATGCGTTCGGGCGTGGTTCTGGGCGAGGTGGCACGCATCGACGGCATGCTTGACATGGTGCTCGCCGAGATGCGCGCGACCAAGGCCGCGGGGGAGGGCGACGTGCCCATCGTCATTACCGGCGACGACGCTGAGGCACTCGCGGCGTTGGTCGGCCACAGCCTGACGGTCGACGACGCGCTGACGCTGCGGGGTCTCGCCGAGCTCTACCGCATCAACCAAAAGCCCCGCCGCCTGTAAAAGTGAGGGCGCCGGTGGGACAAACGCCTCAACCTTTCACCTGCTACAATGGGTCAAACTATTGCGATTACGGAGGTGTCTGCCATGTCGGACGATCTTCATCAAACTTCGTCAGGCAAGCGCCTGGACGTCATTAGCTGGGACGAGTTCTTTATGAGCGTGGCCATCGCCGCGCAGCGCCGCAGCAAGGACCCCAACACGCAGGTGGGTGCGTGCATCGCCAGCACCAACCACCGCATCCTTTCGGTGGGCTACAACGGTACACCCTCGGCGCTCAACGACGACTTTTTCCCGTGGGGTACGAGCGACGACCCGCTGCAGGACAAGCACAACTACGTGGTCCATGCCGAGGCAAACGCCGTGCTCAACTACCGTGGCTCGCTCAAGGACCTCGAGGGTTCCACGGTCTACGTCACGCTGTTCCCGTGCCACGACTGCGCCAAGATTTTGGCGCAGGTGGGCGTGGGCGAGGTTGTCTACCTGGACAACAAGTACGCCGACACCGATGATGGACGCATCAGCCGCCGCATCCTCGACTCCTGTGGCATCAGCTACCGCCAGGTTATCGTCGATGTTCACATCGGCACCGAGGGGCAGGCTCAGCAGTAGCGCGTGGCAACGCCAGCTGGCAACAAAAGGCAGCTAAAAGAGCCCCGTCCCAAATTGACTGCTCGTGAAAGTCGTGTCCGCGCGCATGGATGGCTCGTGAGCGGGTACATGGCTGTAGTAACATAGCCCCTGTCCGCGGGCGTGCCCGCGTTATTGTGAGAAAGGAGCCCCTGTGGCTGTTAACGAAGAGCTGCTTAAGAAGGTTCTTGAAGAGATTCGCCCCAACCTGCAGGCTGACGGCGGCGATATGGAGTATGTGGGCGTCGACGACGAGGGCGTCGTCCAGCTTGAGCTTCAGGGTGCCTGCGCCGGCTGCCCTATGAGCGCACTGACCCTGTCCATGGGTATCGAGCGTATCCTCAAGGAGCATGTGCCCGGCGTTACCCGTGTCGAGCAGGTCAATGCCTCCGGCGAGACCGACGACCTGTACGACGAGTACGCGCCGTTCTAAGATGCGAAAGCTGCGGACGGCATACTCCGCATAGACGTTACGCCCAAATATGCGGCTGCGAGCGCAAGGCCCGCGGCCGCATTTGTATGTAGGGAGTAGGAGGGTCGACATGCTCAACGACTTCTACCATATGCTTGATCCCGTCGCGATTTCGGCGGGGCCCATCACCATCTACTGGTACGGCTTGGCCTATGTGGTCGGAGCTCTGCTCACGGCGGTCGTCATGTATCGCACGCAGCGCCGCTGGGGTTTCGACATTACGGTCGACGACCTGACGAGCGTCGTGGTCGGTGTGGTCTTTGGCCTTATCATTGGCGCCCGCCTGTTCTACGTCATTTTCTACGGCGACGGCTACTACTGGGCGCACCCGCTCGAGATCTTTGCCACCAATGAGGGCGGCATGAGCTTCCATGGCGGCTTGGTGGGCGGCATCTTGGGCGGCATCATCGTATGCCGCATGTATAAGCTCGACGCATGGACTTTGGCAGACCTTGCCGTCATTGGCGCGCCGCTGGCCTTGTGCCTGGGCCGTTGTGCCAATTTTGTCAACGGTGAGCTGTGGGGCAAGCCGACCGATCTGCCCTGGGGTGTGGTCTTTGGCGGCACCGCAGGCGATATGCCGCGTCACCCCTCCCAGCTCTACGAGGCATTTCTTGAGGGCATTGTGCTCTTTTGCATTTTGCAGGTGCTCAGCCGCAAAAAGCCGCTGCTACCCCAAGGCACGTTTATGGGCGTCTTTGTGATGGGCTACGGCATCGTTCGCTTCCTCGTCGAGTTCGTGCGCGTGCCCGATGCGCAGCTGGGCTATCTGCTGGGCGGCGTCATCACCATGGGTCAGCTGCTGAGTCTTCCGCTCGTAATCGCGGGCCTGGCGCTCATCATCTTTGCTCGTCGCCGCAACCAGCCCCAGCGCGTCTACCTGGACGCCTAACCACCAAAACCACCACAAAGGGGACAGGCGCCTTTGTGGTGGTTTGCTGGGCAACGATGACAGAACCGTAACGTTTCCCCAGATAAAACCTGCCAAAATAAACC
>UQVD01000038.1 GCA_900544385.1 uncultured Collinsella sp. | reverse complement strand
CCCTCAAGTAATCAGGCTTTCTCGCCAGATTTCTTTGCAGACGGGGTTCGCATTGCGAGCCCCGTCTTTTTTGTTTTTCGGTCCCTCGACATCGGTAGCTCAAACTGCCATGTTCTGTGATTTGCGTCGTATCGGGCACCCTGCCGTTGGGCAATAAAATTGCACCATTCGAGCAATAATTTGCGTTGACCTGCTGAAGAATTGTCTCTGCCTTGTAGCGACATATAGTTCCAGCGGTAAGATGCTTAGGTATCGCAATTTGGTCTGCGGCTGTGTGCCGCACGCATGGGGCGCTTTTGCGCCTGCGAAAGGATCTTTGAATAACATGAAGGCAATCATCCCCGCCGCCGGTCTTGGTACGCGTTTTCTGCCTGGCACCAAGTGCACGCCCAAAGAGATGCTGCCGGTGCTCGACAAGCCCGTCATTCAGTACGTCGTCGAGGAGGCGCTCGACCCCGAGGAGGTCGACGACGCCATCATCGTTACTTCTCCCGGTAAGCCCGAGCTACTGAACTACTTCCAGCCCGATCGCTCGCTCGAGAACCTGCTGCGCGAGCGCGGCAAGAACGCCTATGCCGATGCCGTCGCCCACGCTGGCGGTATGCCGGTCGACTTCCGCTATCAGTACGAGCCCAAGGGCCTCGGCCATGCTATTCGCTCTGCTGCCGACGCCGTGGCAGGGGAGAACTTCCTGGTTCTTCTGGGCGACTACGTTGTGCCTAACCGCGACATCTGCGACAAGATGCTCGCCGTTTCCAAGGAGCACGGTGGCGCTTCGGTTATCGCCGTCGCTGCTTGCTCGCCCGAGGAAGTCAGCCGCTACGGCGTTATCGCCGGCGAGCGCGTCGGTTCGCTCGAGGGCTCCGAGGGCGTTGCCGATGCCGAGCCGGGCGCTGTCTGGCGCATCGGCGGTCTGGTCGAGAAGCCCGCTCCCGAGGCTGCTCCGTCCAACCTGTACATCGTCGGCCGCTATCTGCTGAGCCCGCTGGTCATGGACCTGCTGGCAGATCAGCAGGCCGGCAAGGGCGGCGAGATCCAGCTCACCGACGCAATGGCCCGTTCGCTCGATCGCGAGGCCATGTACGCGGTCGTCATCGACCCGCTGTCGGGCTACGACACCGGCACTCCCTCTGGCTGGATGGCCACCAACGCTCTCATGGCTGCAAGCGATCCTCGCTTTGCAAGCGCCTTCTGGGACGCCATCGACGAGCGCGGCGGCTTGATGCGCAAGTAAGCCTTCGGACATCGACATTTACGGGCGCGGACCTCGGTTCGCGCCCGTTTTTTATAAGAGCTGCGATTGCCGGCTCTCTGTTCACAGAAAATATATGAACAGATGTTCGGTATACCACTATCTACCTGCGTGTTTTCTGTCGAAAAACTTTGCTACTCCAAAAACTCAATCGCGTCAAGGCTTTTCTTGCCCAACGGTCGGTACCTGATAAACTATTAGGTTGCGATAACTGGCGAAGCTATGCCTCGCCAACCCACCGAGCATTTCCGTGAAGGAGGAAAAACCTGGTGACCTACGCATACACTGCCACTGAGCGCAAGCGCGTCAGCTTCGGGAAAATCCCGGAGGCCATGGAGCTCCCCAACCTTATCTCTGTTCAAAGGGAATCCTTTGAGCGTTTTAAGGACGAGGGCCTTCGTGAGGCGTTCAAGGAATCCAGCCCCATCCAGAGCCAGAACCATGTTCTCGAGGTTACCTTCGGCGAGCATCAGTTCGGCGACCCCGCGCACACCGTCGAGGAGTGCCGCGAGAAGGACATGACCTATCAGGCCCCGCTTCTGACCGACGTCCGTCTCACCAACAAGGAGACCGGCGAGATCAAGGAGCAGCTCGTCTTTATGGGCGACTTCCCTATGATGACCGATCAGGGCACCTTCATCATCAACGGTACCGAGCGTATCGTCGTCTCGCAGCTCGTCCGTTCCCCGGGTGTGTACTACAGCTCCGAGATGGATTCGGGCAAGCAGATCTACAAGGCCCAGATCATCCCGTCCCGCGGTGCCTGGCTTGAGTTTGAGGTCGACAAGCGCGACCAGCTCATGGTCTCCATCGACCGTAAGCGCAAGCAGAGCGCCACGATGTTCCTGCGCGCCCTTGGCATTGCCGTCACCAACGACGACATCATCGAGCTGCTCGGCAACTCCGATGTGATCAAGCGCACCCTGGAGCGCGACACCGCCCTCACCCGCGAGGATGCCCTTATCGAGATCTACCGTCGCCTGCGCCCGGGCGAGCCTCCCACCGTGGATGCTTCCCGCAGCCTGCTCGAGGGCCTGCTCTTTAACCCGCAGCGCTACGATCTGGCCCGCGTTGGTCGTTACAAGGTCAACAAGAAGCTCAACCTCACCACCGAGGAAGAGGTCACGGTGCTCACCGACGAGGATATCGTCGCGACGCTGCGCTACCTGCTGTCCCTCGCTGCCGGCGAGCAGGGCTTCAAGGTCGACGACATCGACCACTTTGGCAACCGCCGTATTCGTACCGTCGGCGAGCTCGTCGCCAACCAGTTCCGTATCGGCATGAGCCGTATGGAGCGCGTCGTCCGTGAGCGCATGAGCTCCCAGGACATCGACGAGATCACCCCGCAGTCGCTCATCAACATCCGCCCGATCGTGGCCTCCATCAAGGAGTTCTTCGGTTCCTCGCAGCTCTCGCAGTTCATGGACCAGGCGAACCCCCTGACCGGTCTGACCCACAAGCGCCGTCTGTCCGCACTCGGCCCTGGCGGTCTTGCCGGCCACAAGTCCGGCTCCAGCCGCCGCACCAACGTGCCGACGGCCGTCCGCGACGTTCACAACTCGCACTACAGCCGCATGTGCCCGATCGAGACCCCCGAAGGCCCCAACATCGGCCTGATCGGCTCGCTCGCCCTCTACGCCCGCGTCAACGAGTACGGCTTCATCGAGGCTCCGTTCCGCCGCGTCGAGAACGGCGTTGCCACCGACCAGATCGACTGGATGACCGCTGACGAGGAAGAGAAGCACGTCATCGCGCCGGCCAACACGCCGCTCGATCCCAAGACCAACGAGTTCATCACGACCGATGCCGAGGGCAAGCTTGTCCGCCCGCACACCGTGATCGCCCGTACCCGCGACTTCGACGGCTCCTTCGGCGCTCCCGCCGACGTGCCTGTCGAGGACGTCGACTACATGGACGTCTCGCCGCGTCAGATGCTCTCCGTCGCAGCCACGCTGATCCCGTTCCTGGAGCACGACGACGCCAAGCGTACGCTGATGGGCGCCAACATGCAGCGTCAGGCCGTGCCGCTGGTTCACCCTGCCGCTCCCTATGTCGGTACCGGCATGGAGCGTCGCGCCGCCCTGGACTCCGGCGAGGTCACCCTGGCCAAGAATGCCGGCGAGGTCATCTTTGCCGACGCCGCCAAGATCATCGTCAAGCATGCCGGCGGCATGGACGAGTATCACCTGGCCAAGTACCAGCGCTCCAACCAGTCCACCTGCATCAACCACCGTCCGCTCGTGCGCGTCGGTGACACCGTTGAGCAGGGCGAGCCCCTGGCTGACGGTCCCTCGACCGATCATGGCGAGCTCGCACTGGGTCAGAACCTCACCGTGGCATACATGCCGTGGGAAGGCTTCAACTACGAGGACGGTATCGTCGTGTCCGAGCGCCTGGTGGCCGAGGACCTGCTGACGACCATCAACATCACCCGTCACGAGATCGATGCCCGCGACACCAAGCTCGGCCCCGAGGAGATCACCCGCGAGATCCCGAACCTCTCCGAGGATATGCTTGCCAACCTCGACGAGGACGGCATTATCCGCATCGGCGCTGAGGTCGGCCCTGGCGACATCCTGGTCGGCAAGGTCACGCCTAAGGGCGAGAGCGCTCTGACCGCCGAGGAGCGCCTGCTGCGCGCCATCTTCGGTGCCAAGGCCCACGATGTCCGCGACACCTCCCTTAAGATGCCTCACGGCGCTTACGGCCGCGTCATCGACGTCGTCCGCTTTAGCCGCGAGAACGGCGACGATCTGGCCCCCGGCGTCAACGAGCAGGTGCGCGTCTACGTTGCCCAGCGTCGTAAGATCCAGCAGGGCGATAAGATCGCCGGCCGCCACGGCAACAAGGGTGTTATCTGCAACGTTCTGCCGGTCGAGGACATGCCCTACATGGCTGACGGTACCCCGATCGACGTTATCCTCAACCCGCTGGGCGTTCCTTCGCGTATGAACGTCGGCCAGCTGCTCGAGTGCCACCTTGGCTGGGCTGCTGCCTGCGGTTGGGATACCGAGCAGGCCGACTCCGACAAGTATGTCCCCGGTCCGTTCTTCGTCTCGACGCCCGTTTTCGACGGCGCCAAGGAGGACGAGATCGCCGAGGTCATCCGTCGCGCCAACAAGAACATGCTCAACAAGGCCACCGCTGCCTTTGGCGATCACATGCGCCCCGAGTTTGTCACCCAGCTTGACGAGCGCGGCAAGACCCGTCTGTTCGACGGCCGCACCGGCGAGGAGTTCCGCGAGCCCATTACCGTGGGTACGTCCTACATCCTCAAGCTCGGCCACATGGTCGATGACAAGATCCACGCCCGTTCGACTGGCCCTTACAGCCTGGTTACCCAGCAGCCGCTGGGCGGCAAGGCTCAGTTCGGCGGTCAGCGCTTCGGCGAGATGGAAGTTTGGGCACTGTACGCATACGGTGCTTCCAACGTCCTGCAGGAGATCCTGACCGTCAAGTCCGACGATACCGTGGGCCGCGTCAAGACCTACGAGTCCATCGTCAAGGGCGAGAACGTCCCGGTTCCGGGTATCCCCGAGTCCTTCAAGGTTCTCGTCAAGGAGATTCGTTCCCTCGCGCTTGACATCGAGCCCATGCACGATGCCGACGAGGACGCCTCCGCCCCCGTGACCGCCGAGGAGACCTCTGCCCTCGATGACCTGGCTGCGCTCGCCGGCGTTGACGCCGACGTCGAGGCCCAGGATGCCGAGACCGCCGAGGCACCCGAGGCTGTCGCCGCCACGACCACTGATAAGGAGTAGTTGACTGTGGCAGATTTCGAAGCTACTGATTTTGACGCGGTAAAGATCTCCCTTGCCTCCGCCGACCAGATCCGTTCCTGGTCGCACGGTGAGGTCAAGAAGCCGGAGACCATCAATTACCGTACCCTCAAGCCCGAGAAGGACGGCCTGTTCTGCGAGAAGATCTTCGGTCCCGCCAAGGACTGGGAGTGCTCCTGCGGCAAGTACAAGGGCATCCGCTTTAAGGGCATCGTCTGCGAGCGCTGCGGCGTCGAGGTCACCTCGGCCAAGGTGCGTCGCGACCGCATGGGCCACATCGAGCTCGCCGCTCCCGTGTCCCACATCTGGTACTTCAAGAGCCCCACGAGCTTCCCGATGAGCCGTATGCTCGACATCAAGTCCAAGGACCTCGAGAAGGTTCTGTACTTTGCCAGCTACATCATCACCGAGGTCGACTACGAGGCTCGCGAGGCCGATGCTGACGACCTGCGCGAGGAGCTCGCCGCCGATCTGGAAGAGATCGATGCCGAGTGCGCCCGCCAGATCGAGTCCCTCAAGGAGCAGGGCAACCCCGAGAACTTTGACGAGTTCTCCGATGAGGAGCCTCTGACCCCCGAGGAGATCGCCTCCGGCATCGTCGACATCGAGGAAGAGTGCAAGGACGACAAGCAGCTCCGCACGGATGCCTTCAACGCCTTCATGAAGCTCTCCGAGCGCGACCTCATCTCTGATGAGCCGCTGTTCCGCGAGATGACCCGTTACTACTCCATGTACTTCAAGGGTGGTATGGGTGCCGAGGCTGTCCGCGACCTGCTCGCTGCCATCGACCTCCCTTCCGAGGCCGAGAAGCTCAAGGCCATCATCGCCGACGAGGATTCCCAGAAGCAGAAGCGCGAGAAGGCCGTCAAGCGCCTTGAGGTCGTTGACGCCTTCCTGAAGGGCGGCAACAGCCCCGCGAACATGATCCTGGACGTCATCCCGGTCATTCCGCCCGATCTGCGCCCGATGGTCCAGCTCGACGGCGGCCGCTTCGCCGCGTCCGACCTCAACGACCTGTATCGTCGCGTGATCAACCGTAACAACCGACTCAAGCGCCTGCTCGACCTGGACGCCCCTGCGATCATCGTGAACAACGAGAAGCGCATGCTCCAGGAGTCCGTGGACGCCCTGTTCGACAACGGCCGTCGTGGTCGCCCGGTCTCTGGCCGTGGCGGTCGCCCGCTCAAGTCGCTCGCCGAGGCCCTCAAGGGCAAGCAGGGTCGTTTCCGTCAGAACCTGCTGGGTAAGCGTGTCGACTACTCCGGCCGTTCGGTTATCGTTACCGACCCCAAGCTGCTGCTGCACCAGTGCGGTCTGCCCAAGACCATGGCGCTGGAGCTCTTCAAGCCCTTCGTCATGAAGCGCCTGGTCGAGCTCGGCAAGGTCGAGAACATCAAGGGCGCCAAGCGCGCTATCGACCGCGGTGCCACCTTTGTGTGGGACATCCTCGAAGAGGTCATCGACGGCCGCGTCGTGCTGCTCAACCGTGCACCGACTCTGCACCGTCTGTCCATCCAGGCCTTTGAGCCGGTGCTGGTCGAGGGCAAGGCTATCCACCTGCATCCGCTGGTTTGCTCGCCCTTCAACGCCGACTTCGACGGCGACCAGATGTCTGTCCACGTGCCGCTGTCCAGCCAGGCTCAGGCCGAGGCTCGCGTGCTCATGCTCTCTGCGAACAACCTGCGCTCGCCGGCATCCGGCAAGCCGGTCAACATCCCTTCGCAGGACATGATCATCGGTGTGTACTACCTCACCCAGGTTCGCGAGGGTCTGCCGGGCGAGAACCACGTGTTCTCGAGCTTCGACGACGCGCTGCACGCCTATGACTGCCGCTCCGAGGTCGACATGCAGGCCAAGATCCAGGTCCGCGTGTCCGCTGCCGACGCCAATGTCATCAATGAGGACGGCACCCGTATCTTCCGCGTCAAGAACGGCAAGAACGAGTTTGTCGACTACGATGTCACCGGCAATAAGACCGCGCGCTTCGAGACCTCTATCGGCCGCATCATCTTCAACCGCCAGTGCCTGCCCGAAGACTACGAGTTCATGAACTACAAGATGGTCAAGGGCGATGTGGCCAAGCTGGTTGCGGACTGCTGCGATCGCTATCCCGAGGCCAAGGTCGGCCCGATCCTCGACGCCATCAAGTACTCCGGCTTCCACTACGCTACCCGCGCCGGCCTCACCATCTCGGTGTGGGACGCTCTCATCCCTGCCGAGAAGCAGGAGCTGCTCGACCGCGCCCAGGCCAACGTCGACCAGATCAACGAGTACTTCGAGGAGGGCTTCATCAACGAGACGGAGCGCCACATCGAAGTCGTTAACGAGTGGACCGCTTGTACCGATAAGGTTGCAGCGCTCATGCTCGACATGTTCGACGAGGAGAACCCGCTGTACATGATGGCCGACTCCGGCGCCCGTGGTTCTAAGACCCAGCTGCGTCAGCTCGGCGGTATGCGTGGCCTGATGGCAGACATGTCCGGCGAGACGATCGACCTTCCCATTAAGGCGAACTTCCGCGAGGGCCTGCTGCCGCTCGAGTACTTCATTTCGACCTACGGCGCCCGTAAGGGCCTGGTCGATACCGCATCCCACACCTCGGACTCTGGTTACCTGACCCGTCGTCTGGTCGACGTGGCCCAGGACGTCATCGTCCGCGAGGAGGACTGCGGCACGCACGAGGGCGTCACCTACAACCTCATCATCCCCGGCACCACCGACCTCAACACCGACCTCGTCGGCCGTTGCTTCATCGAGGACGTCGTGGCTCCCGATGGCACCGTGCTCTTTGAGCAGGACGGCTACATCGAGAAGGTTGCCGACATTCAGAAGATGGTCGATGCCGGCCTTAAGAAGGTCAAGCTCCGCGCGCTGCTCACTTGCCGCTCCAAGTACGGCGTGTGCCAGAAGTGCTACGGCTGGGATCTTTCCACCCGTCGTCCGGTCGCCATCGGTACCGCGGTCGGCATTATTGCCGCCCAGTCCATCGGCGAGCCCGGTACGCAGCTTACGATGCGTACCATTCACTCCGGCGGCGTCGCTGGCGTCGACGATATTACGCAGGGTCTGCCTACGGTCAGCCGTATGTTCGATATCGTCGGCAACGTCAACGAGAAGATTCTGGGTCGCGAGGCCGAGCTGGCTCCGTACTCCGGCCACCTCTCGATTAAGCCCGAGAAGTCCGAGTACGTGCTGACGCTCACCGACTCCGAGGACCACACCCGTGTCCTCGACGAGCGTCGCGTCCCCGCTTCGGTTCGCTTTATGCCCGAGATCGAGGACGGCTGCGAGGTTCGCGCCGGCGACCAGATCACCAAGGGCTTCGTCAACTTCCGCAACCTGCGCAAGCTGACCGACATCGAGTCGACGATGCACACCTTCGTCGAGAGCGTCAAGGACGTCTACACCAGCCAGGGCGTCGACCTGAACGACAAGCACATCGAGGTGCTCGCACGTCAGATGCTGCGTCGCGTTCAGATCACCAACCCCGGTGACTCCAAGTACCTGCTTGGTCAGTACGTCGACCGCTACGAGTTCGCCGACGAGGTCGAGCGCGTTGCCCGTCTGGGCGGTCAGGCTCCTGTGGCCGAGCCCGTCATCCTGGGTACGCTCAAGGTCGCGTCCAACATCGACTCCTGGCTGTCGAGCGCTTCGTTCATCCGTACCGCCGGCGTCCTTACCGAGGCTGCCATCGAGGGCAAGGTCGACCACCTGCTCGACCTTAAGTCCAACGTCATCGTCGGTAAGAAGATCCCGGCCGGTACCGGCCTCAAGCCGTACGCCAACGCCAAGCTGACGTATCGTACGGCCGACGGCTACGTGGACATCGACGGCCCGGCTTCGCCCAACGCCAAGTCGCTGCCCGAGTGGGCTCCTGTGGAGCTCAAGGACCTGGACGAGCAGCTCCCGCAGCAGCTCGACTGGGCCGGCTACGACGAGTTCGGTGGTGCTGACGGTTCGTTCACCCGCAACGGCCACACCATCTCCGCCGAGAAGGCTCGCCTGTACCTGTTCGACGACCTGGGCGTGTCGCAGCGCTGGACCAACAAGTTCAGCGAGGTCGGCATCGAGACGGTCGGCGACCTGGTCGGCAAGTCCGAGGAAGATCTGCTGCGCATCGATGGCATCGGTGCCAAGGCGATCGAGGAGCTCCGTGACGGCCTCGAGGCCCACGACCTGCTCTACATCCTCGAGAACAACGACGACGTTGCCGACGAGGAAGACCTCTCGCAGCTGCTGCAGATGGTCTTTAGCCCCGACGGTCCGGACGATATCCTGCTGGGTACCTCCGCTCCGACGCATCACGCCGACGCCGACGAGGAGCTCCTGGGCGCCCCGATCGACGACAAGAAGGCTCCCGCCAACGGTGCCATCAACGAGGACATGGCGTCCCTCGACGAGCTGCTCAACCAGCTCGTGGACACCGACAACGCCGAAGAGGCCAAGGACAACGACGAGGAGTAATTTCCTAGTACGTTAACCGTCCTTCCAAAGACCCGTTTCCCAACAGGGAAGCGGGTCTTTTTGTTAAAGAAAACCTGCCAAAAAGGGACAGGTATATTTTGGTAGGTTTTTCCTGCTTGAATTTGAAACATTTCGCCCGACAAGAGCGTATCTAAGGTGAGGGCCTCACCAAGAATTATTAACGTCACCGGGAGGTGATTATGGAAGAACAAGCATTTAGACAGGCGGTCGAGGATCACCGTGATGTCGTGTTTCGAATCGCATTGACGTACCTGCGCGATCGTGCCGATGCCGACGATGTTGCCCAAGATGTCTTTCTTAAGTTGCTTAAAAGCGATGGGCACTTTGAAAGTTGGGAACATCTTCGCCGCTGGCTTGTCCGGGTCACGATCAATGAATGCAAATCGCTCTTTCGAAAGCCATGGAGGCGTGTGGAGGATATTGAGAATCTGGCCGATTCGCTTTCGGCGGCGCAGGATGAGACCAAGGCGGTCCTGTCAGACGTTATGCGACTTCCGGAGCGATTCCGCGTTCCCATCGTGCTCTATTACTACCTGGGCTTTTCGACCTCAGAGATTGCCGAGTTGATGCATGTACCAGCCGCGACCGTTCGAACGCGTTTAGCTCGCGGTCGATCGAAGCTCAAATTCATCTTAGAGGAGGGCGACCGTGAAATCCAATCAAATCAAGCAGGCCTTCGAGTCCATCCAAGCCGATAGCGACCTTGCCGACCGTGTTATTGATGCTGCGGCTGGAGAGCCGCTTCGTCGAAAGGGTCACGCGAAGCCTCTGTATGTTGCCGTAATCGGATGTCTTGCCGGAGTGTTGGCGACCGGAGGGGTCGCCTACGCCGTTATCAATTCCAGCTATTTTGCCTCAGCCTGGGGAAACCACGGCAACGGGGATTCCATTACCTGGACCAACGGCGGTTCATCGGGGACTAAATATACCTACACCAGAGAGTTTGGTGACGGCATCGCGCCCCAAAGCCTGGAGGGCGCAGTTCAGGAGGTTAATCTGTCCGTCGAGGGTAACGGCTATACGCTTGATATCCATGAGATGGCTATTGACCAAAACGGCTGCGGAGCCGTGACGTTTACGTTGTCCAATTCAAATGGCGTTAACTACTACAAGCCGGCAGCAGAGACAGGCGAACTTGTTCTCTATGGTGAAGAAGAACAAGGCATCGGCACGCCCAGCATGAACTTCGGCGAGGAATGGGCTGACACACGCTGCACAATTGATAAGGACACATCAAGCGACACGGTCATTAATGGCACGATGTACTTTGCCTCGTGGGATCGCGAGCGAGATTTGGGACATGCGGTCACCTGGAATATCTGCTGGACTGAGGGCGAAGGCGAGGACGCGAAGCTGTTCGAAGCATCGACGCCCGAGTTTAGCGTTGGAGCGTACGTCGATACAAAGGAACTCCGCTCCGATGACTCGCCTCTCGAGATCAGCCCGTTTTCCATCCAGACGCACATCGATGATCTGGGCTATGAAGCAGTTGATCATAAACTGACCGTCAGCTACAAGGATGGATCGGAGCAGACTATCGAAGATGACGACGCAGGGGTGTTCAACTTATATTTTTCTTATGCGCGCAATAGCGGAGAGAACATCTGGGTGCCAACGAAGTTGATTGATGTCGACCAAGTGGTCTCAGTAACGCTTGAGGGCACGAGGTGCACGTCAACAGGAGAGACCGAAACAGAAGTACCCTTTACCATCGTCTATTCGTAAGATTTGGGGCCGCTTCCTACTAGGGGAAGCGGCCTCTTTTGCGTTAAATGGAAACGCCGCCGATTTCCATGCGACAGATGAGAGCAGATTACCGCTGGAGCGCGACGTTTTCCCAGATAAAACCGACCAAAATAAACCTGTCCCTTTTTGGCAGGTAACGTTGCCCCAACGAGCACGTCGGATTCCCGGACCGGGCGGCCCAGGTTTTAAGTTTGTCGCGAGTTCCGCACGCAAAGGAAAGCACTTAATGTGCTTTCCGTCTTGCGCAGGACTGTAGAGCAGCAAACTTAAAACCTGGGCCGCCCGATCCGGGAATCCTCCCAAGCGCACAGGAGGGGATTCCTTTTGTGTAGGCTTTGCGGAAATGTACCAATTTTTGGATACGCCCGGCGGCGTGGTCTGTTGACGGCACAGCTAACGCCACGTATCCTATCGAACTGCGTGTTTCGTAGGGGGATGCTGACCCCTCGATTCAAGCCGTTGCACTTTACAGAAAGCTGGAATCATTCGAGAAGGAGTACGCTTTGCCTACTATTAACCAGCTGGTTCGCCAGGGCCGTCGTTCCGTGCCCAAGAAGTCCAAGAACGCTGCTCTGCAGCACAACTCCCAGAAGCGCGGCGTGTGCACCCGCGTCTTCACCACGAGCCCCAAGAAGCCGAACTCGGCTCTTCGTAAGGTTGCCCGTGTTCGCCTCGTCAACGGCATCGAAGTTACCGCTTACATCCCGGGTGAGGGCCACAACCTGCAGGAGCACTCCATCGTGCTCGTCCGCGGCGGTCGTGTCCGTGACCTCCCTGGTGTCCGTTATCACGTCATCCGTGGCGCCTACGACGCTGCTCCGGTCCAGAACCGTATGCAGGCCCGTTCCAAGTACGGTGCTAAGCGCCCCAAGGCTAAATAAGCCAGATAACGTTTTGATACTTTCGCCGTGTGCCGCCTAAGCGCCGCACGGTAGACACTTAAGGAGATTTCACATGCCGCGTCGTGCAGCAGCTAATCGTCGTGAGGTTCAGCCTGACGCCGTTTACAACAACCGCCTGGTGACTCAGCTCATCAACAAGGTCCTTCTTGACGGCAAGAAGGCCACCGCTGAGCGCATCGTTTACACCGCTTTCGAGATCGTTGCCGAGAAGTCCGAGGGTGGCGACGCTCTCGCTACCTTCAAGAAGGCTATGGACAACGTCAAGCCCACGCTCGAGGTTAAGCCCAAGCGTGTCGGTGGCGCTACCTATCAGGTCCCGATGGAGGTCAACTCCCGTCGTTCCACCGCTCTGGGTATCCGCTGGATCGTCAACTTCTCCCGCGCTCGCAAGGAGAAGACCATGGCCGAGCGTCTCGCCAACGAGATCCTCGACGCTTCCAACGGCCTGGGCGCTTCCGTCAAGAAGCGTGAGGACGTCTTCAAGATGGCCGAGGCCAACCGCGCGTTCTCTCACTATCGTTGGTAAGTTAAGGTAAGGAACTAACATGGCTAAGCCTAAGTACAAGCTTTCCGATACCCGTAACATCGGCATCATGGCCCACATCGATGCCGGTAAGACCACCACGACCGAGCGTATTCTTTACTACACCGGTAAGACCCACAAGATCGGTGAGGTCCATGAGGGCGCTGCCACCATGGACTGGATGGTTCAGGAGCAGGAGCGCGGCGTAACCATTACCTCCGCTGCTACCACTTGCTTCTGGAACAAGGACGGTAAGGACTACCGCATCCAGATCATCGACACCCCGGGCCACGTTGACTTCACCGCCGAGGTCGAGCGCTGCCTGCGCGTCCTCGATGGCGCTGTCGCCGTCTTCGACGCCGTTGCCGGCGTTCAGCCCCAGTCTGAGACCGTTTGGCGTCAGGCTTCCACCTTCAACGTCCCCCGCATCGCCTTCATCAACAAGTATGACCGCGTGGGCGCTGACTTCTTCAACGCTATCGAGACCATGAAGGATCGTCTCGACGCTAACGCCGTGGCCGCTCAGGTCCCGATGGGCGCCGAGGACAACTTCTGGGGCGTCATCGACCTGGTCACCATGACTGCATGGGACTTCAAGGCCGACGAGAAGGGCATGACCTACCCCGAGCCGATGGACGAGATCCCGGCTGAGTTTGCCGACATCGCTGCCACCAAGCGCGAGGAGCTCCTTGACGCTGCTGCCAGCTTTGACGACGAGCTCATGGAGAAGATCCTCATGGAGGAGGACTTCACCGTCGAGGAGCTCAAGGCTGCTCTGCGTAAGGGCGTTCTGGCCAACGAGCTCAACCTCGTCTTCGTGGGCTCCGCCTACAAGAACAAGGGCGTTCAGGAGCTGCTCGACGCTGTCGTCGACTACCTGCCCAGCCCGCTCGACGTTGAGGCCGTCACCGGTACCGATCCGGACACCGGCGAGGAGATTCAGCGTCATCCTTCCTTCGACGAGCCCTTCTCCGGCCTGGTCTTCAAGATCATGACCGACCCGTTCGTCGGTAAGCTCACCTATGTCCGCGTTTACTCCGGCCGTGCCGAGTCCGGCTCCTACGTGGTCAACGCTTCCAACGGTCAGCGCGAGCGCCTCGGCCGCATCCTCGAGATGAACGCCGCCGAGCGTATCGACCGTGACGACGCTGCCGCCGGCGACATCGTCGCTTGCGTCGGCTTCAAGAACTCCACCACCGGCGACACCCTGTGCGCTGAGGGCAAGGAGATCGTCCTCGAGAAGATCGAGTTCGCTAAGCCCGTTATCGACGTTGCCATCGAGCCCAAGACCAAGGCCGAGCAGGACAAGATGTCCCTTGCTCTGACCAAGCTCGCCGAGGAGGACCCGACCTTCCAGGTGTCCACCAACCACGAGACCGGCCAGACCATCATCGCCGGCATGGGCGAGCTGCACCTCGAGATTATCGTCGACCGTCTGCTCCGCGAGTTCAAGGTTGACGCTAACGTTGGTAAGCCCCAGGTTGCCTACCGCGAGACCGCTGGTCACGACGTCGAGAAGGCTGAGGGCAAGTTCGTCCGTCAGTCCGGCGGTCGCGGTCAGTACGGCCACGCCGTCATCAAGCTCGAGAAGATGGAGGAGGGCTTCGGCTACGAGTTCGTCAACGCTATCGTCGGCGGCGTCGTGCCCAAGGAGTACATCCCGTCCATCGACAAGGGCATCCAGGAGGCCCTGAACACCGGTGTTATCGCCGGCTTCCCGGTCCTCGACGTTAAGGTCACCCTGTTCGACGGTTCTTACCACGAGGTCGACTCCTCCGAGGCCGCCTTCAAGATCGCCGGTTCCATGGCTATCAAGGACGCCCTCAAGAAGTCTGATCCGCAGCTGCTCGAGCCGATCATGGCTGTCGAGGTTGAGACCCCCGAGCAGTACATGGGCGACGTTATGGGCAACCTCTCCGGTCGCCGCGGCAAGATCGAGGGCATGGAGGATCGCAAGAACAGCAAGCTCATCCGTGCCAAGGTGCCGCTGGGCGAGATGTTCGGTTACGCTACCGACCTTCGCTCCCAGACCCAGGGCCGTGCATCCTACACGATGCAGTTCGACTCTTATGAGCCCGCGCCCAAGTCCATCGTGGACGAGGTCATGAGCAAGAACGCCTAAGTTCGAGCTCCCTGTTACGTAATCCGCGAGAACATCTCTCGCACTCTTTGGAGGTTTAAGTTGGCTACCCAGAAGATCCGCATTCGCCTCAAGGGCTATGATCACGAGGTCGTCGATCAGTCCGCGAAGCTCATCGTCGAGACCGCTCAGAAGACCGGCGCTCGCGTTTCCGGTCCTGTCCCCCTGCCCACCGAGCGCAACCTGTACACGGTTATCCGCTCGCCGCACGTGAACAAGGACTCCCGTGAGCAGTTCGAGATGCGCACCCACAAGCGCCTCATCGACATCCTCGACCCCACCTCGGGCACCGTTGATTCGCTCATGCGTCTCGACCTCCCCGCTGGCGTCGACATCGACATCAAGCTCTAAGCGATATCGCTCATAGCTTATAGAGCCCCGCTGCCATCTTGGTAGCGGGGCTCTTTTGTTTTGAATGATGGTTTGGACTGCCTGGTAGTGCTGCTGAGCAGGTGACTGCGGTGCCCTATTCGCTCAAGGGGCGCAGCGATGCCTCCTCAAAATGGAAGGATCGCAAGCCGTCTTCCGTTTCGATGCACGCGCGACCAAAGCCATCGACCGTTTTAAAGATGCCACGTGCCAGCTCGTCCTCAGCGGGGGAGCGGGCGATAACGTGCTTCCCGATCCAATTGAGGTGAGCGATATATTCGTCGCGGACGGGCGCGAGCGGATCGGCGTCTTCTTCCTTGGCGTTGAGGCGCTCTGCCCAGGCATCTACAGCGTCTATAACTGCGTGATAGACCTCATCGAGGAGCATGTCGACGGCGGGAACGCTCTCGTTGAGATCCGAGAGACCGATTGCCGGCAGGCCGCCATCGGGAACCTCCGAGGGTACATAGTTCACATTGACGCCAATGCCACAGACGGCGAAAGGTTTGCCTTCGTTATCGCGTGCCGCCTCGACCAGAATGCCGCCGAGCTTGCGTCCTCGCGCGACCAGATCGTTGGGCCATTTAAGGCGAATCTCGTTTGCAAGGCCCTGTTTTTCGAGCGCCGCAAGCACCGCTAGGCCGCTGACGGCGGCAAGACCAGAGTACTTTGCGGGATTAACGCATGGACGCAGGACAATCGAAAGCAATAGGTTGCCGGCGGTTGAATCCCACTTGTGGCCGCGCCGGCCGCGTCCTGCCGTTTGCGCGCGGGCGGCAAGTCCTGTGCCGTGTGGCGCTCCCTGTTTTCCTGCTTCGAGCAGGTCATCGTTGGTCGATCCGGTTACGTCGACTATCGTTAAACGAGAATCCATAACAGCTGCTACCTCCTAAGTTAATAAGGCAATCGCGCAATGGTGTCGAGAGATAGACACAATGTGAAGCCTTTGTCGCTTTTGGACAATTTAATGTTAACACGTCAACAAAGACTGAAATGCGTTATCCTCTCTTGGTCGATGTAAACACGTCAACAACTCAAAGGAGGTTAGTGATGGGTTTCACGATTCTTGGAACAGGTTCGGCACTTCCTGAACGCAGTGTTTCCAATGACGAGCTGTCTGAGTTCCTGGACACCTCGGATGAGTGGATTTTTACCCGTACGGGGATCAAGAGCCGCCATGTGTGCACCGCCGAGTCACTTGACGACCTTGCCGTAGCGGCGAGCGAGCGGGCACTCCAGGTGTCCGGAATCGACGCGAGCCAGCTGGATCTGATCGTCTGCTCGACGACGACGGGTGACCACCTTGTTCCCGCCGAGGCGTGTGCCGTTGCAGAGCGACTTGGCGCGACGTGCCCTGCCTTCGATGTCTCGGCGGCCTGCGCCGGCTTCGTATTTGCGCTCGATGTCGCCGAGGGCTATATCGCCCGCAGCCGTGCCGAGTGCGTGCTAGTCGTTGCGGCCGAGCAGATGACGCGCGCGCTCGATTGGACCGACCGTGCCACGTGCGTGCTCTTTGGCGATGGGGCAGGAGCCGCAGTGATTGGGACTGGGGGAGACAACCCCCTTGCCGTTGAGCTTTCGACGGCGCCCGACGTCGAGACCTTGCGCGTTCCCGGTCTGCTCGGCACCTCGCCGTTTAAGGCTTCCGCAGATAGCGCGAGCGTGCTGTCCATGAATGGCCGCCGCGTGTTCAAGTTCGGCGTCAACGCCATCTGCGACACGGTCCATAAGCTTGCGATCGATGCGGGCATTTCGGTCGAAGACATCGATCATTTTGTATTCCATCAGGCTAACGAACGAATCCTGAGCCAGGCGGTCAAGCGCCTGGGCGTGCCGGACGAGCGTGTGGTTCGCACGTTGCGCGAGACCGGCAACATTTCGAGCGCATGCATTCCGCTTGCCCTCGACCGGCTGGCAAACGCCGGTGCACTTCACACAGGCGACACCATCGCCTTGGTTGGATTTGGCGCCGGTCTGGATATAGGTGGCTATCTGCTTCGTTGGAAGTAGTCGCACATAGGAAATGAAAACGCCCCTAGGGCACAACCAAAGGAGAACTACCATGGCAGATCAGAAGACCTTCGAGCGCGTTTGCGACGTTATCCGCGAGACCGCTGGCCTTGACGACGTCGAGATGAGGCCCGAGTCCACGCTCGAGGAGATTGGCCTCGACAGCCTGGGTACCGTCGAGATTCTCGTCGCCGTTGAGGACGAGTTTGGCATCCAGCTTGATACCGAGGAGAACCCCAAGACGGTCGGCGAGTTCGCCGATACGGTCGAGGCGGCATTGGAGAAGTAGAGATGCTCAAGACTCCTCTCTGCGATCTGCTCGGCATCGAAAAGCCCGTGTTCCAGGGCGGCATGGCCTGGATTGCCGACGCCTCACTGGCATCGGCCGTATCCGAGGCGGGCGGCCTAGGCATCATCGCGGCTATGAATGCCGACGCCGACTGGCTTCGCGACCAGATTCATGAGCTGCGCACCAAGACGGATAAGCCCTTTGGCGTTAACGTCATGCTCATGAGCCCGTTTGCCGACGAGGTTGCACAGGTTGTGATCGATGAGCAGGTGCCCGTTGTGGTGACTGGTGCCGGTAATCCCACCAAGTACATGAAAGCTTGGAACGATGCGGGCATCAAGGTCATCCCCGTTGTGGCTTCGGTGGCGCTGGCGCGCCTCGTGGCGCGTCGTGGAGCCACGGCGGTTGTTGCCGAGGGTACCGAATCGGGCGGCCATATTGGCGAGACCTCGACGATGGCACTGGTGCCGCAGGTCGTCGATGCGGTCAACATTCCCGTCGTGGCCGCCGGCGGTATTGCCGACGGCCGCGGCGTGGCGGCCGCCTTTATGCTGGGCGCCGAAGGCGTGCAAGTGGGTACGCGCTTTCTGGTCGCAGACGAGTGCACCGTCTCGGAGCAGTACAAAGAGATGGTCCTGAAGGCCAACGACACTTCGACGCGTGCGACCGGCCGCTCGACGGGACATCCGGTGCGCGCCCTCAAGAGCCCCTTTACCAACGCCTACGCCAAGAGCGAGGCGGCGGGCGTAAGTGTCGAGGAGCTCGGGGCCATGGGCACGGGCGCCCTTCGCAAGGCCGCCAAGGACGGCAATTACGAAGAGGGTTCGTTTTTGTGTGGACAGATTGCCGGCATGGTTAGCGAGCGCCAGAGCGCACGCGAAATCGTTGACGATCTGGTCGATGGCGCCGAGCGCGTCCTGAAGGGTGCGTCCGCATGGGTAGCGTAGCGTTTCTGTTTGCCGGCCAGGGTGCCCAACACCCCGCGATGGGCGTCGACCTGATCGAGACATCGCCGGCGGCCGCCGAGGTGTTCACCATTGCCGACGAGGTGCGCCCGGGGACCAGCGAGCAGTGCCGGAGTGCCTCCAAGGAGGAGCTCTCGCAGACCGAGAACACGCAGCCGTGCGTGTTCGTTCACGACCTGGCAGCGGCTGCCGCCCTGCGTGAGCGCGGCGTGGTACCTGCCGCCTGTGCGGGATTCTCGCTGGGCGAAGTCGCCGCGCTCACCTTTGCGGGGGCGTTCGATATGCGAGCGGGCTTTGGGCTTGTGTGTGAGCGCGCGGCGCTGATGGCCGCGGCTGCCGAGCGCCATCCGGGCGGCATGCGCGCCGTCATCAAGCTCGAT
>UQVD01000037.1 GCA_900544385.1 uncultured Collinsella sp. | reverse complement strand
CTACACACTGCATATCGTCGGCAGCGTCAGATGTGTATAAGAGACAGCTTGATGCCCGTCTTGCCGGCCTCGTAGAGAGCGGAGACGACGTCCTGGTAGAGCGGCTCGCCGATGGAACCCGGCTCCTTGGTGCGGTCCATGACGGCGATCTTTTTGACGGTCTCGGGGAGAACGTCGACAAAGTGCTTGATGGAGAACGGACGGAACAGGCGAACCTTGACCAGGCCGACCTTCTCGCCGTGAGCGTTGAGGTAGTCGATGACTTCCTCGAGCACGTCGCAGAAGGAGCCCATGCACACGACGACACGATCGGCATCGGGAGCGCCGTAGTAGTTGAACAGGCCGTAATCGGTGCCGAGCTTTTCGTTGATCTTCTTCATGTAGCCCTCGACGACGGCGGGAAGCTCGTCGTAGACCTTGTTGCAGGCCTCGCGGTTCTGGAAGAAGATGTCGCCGTTCTCGTGGCTGCCGCGGGTATGCGGGTGCTCAGGGTTGAGCGCGTGATCGCGGAAAGCCTGGACGGCGTCCATGTCGCACATCTCGGCCAGATCCTTGTAGTCCCACATGGCGACCTTCTGGATCTCGTGGCTGGTGCGGAAGCCATCGAAGAAGTTAAGGAACGGGGTCTTGCCCTCGATGGCGGCAAGGTGAGCCACCGGCGAAAGGTCCATGACCTCCTGGACGTTGCCCTCGGCGAGCATGGCGAAACCGGTCTGACGGCAGGCCATGACGTCGGAGTGATCACCGAAGATGTTCAGGGCGTGGGAAGCGACGCAACGCGCGGAGACGTGGAAGACGCCCGGGAGCTGCTCGCCCGCGATCTTGTACATGTTCGGGATCATCAGGAGCAGGCCCTGAGAAGCCGTGTAGGTGGTGGTCAGAGCACCGGCGCCCAGCGAACCGTGAACGGTACCGGCTGCACCTGCCTCGGACTCCATCTCGACGACCTTGACCGGGGTGCCAAAGATGTTCTTGCGACCCTGGGCCGCCCACTGGTCGACATGGTCGGCCATCGGGCTGGACGGCGTAATGGGATAAATTCCCGCTACCTCGGTGTACGCATACGAAACATATGCGGCCGCCTCATTGCCGTCCATAGACTTAAACTTACGCGCCATATACCCCTCTCCTCTCATATAGGTATACAGGCCCCGGCGATTGCCGGGATGTTGGCGTGATGGGATTTTCGCTGTTGCTTCCAATCATCTGGCAGGCAGGCTCAGCAGCAGGTACGTGGCGTGGAGAGAAGACATGCCGAGGCGAGGGGCAGCTGATGCGCCCCACAGACCCGACCGCCCGTCTTGCACATGACCGAGCGCCGCAAAGGCCGCATGCCGGATGCTCCCGGGCACGCCCCGGCGATGGGAAGCGCCCGCAACGGAAATCCGCATGCGGGCTTATTGTACCCCGCCGTTAAGTGTAATTTCGACAAATATAGGCGGGCGGTAAAGGTTTACCTCGGGTGCCTTTACCTCGGGTGACCGCCAAAGGCCAGAATGGTCCCTCCATCCCCGGACGACTGGCTCTGACGCGCCAAGGAGTGTCCCCAAGTACCGGCAGGAAAGGAACACCTAACTGCCGGCTAGAGGGCGCCGAGCAGGATGGCGTAGGTGGTGGATTCGCCGAGTTTGAGCTCGTCGCCGGGGTGGAGCTGGGCGGAGCGGCCGGGCTCTACTTGAATACACACACTCGTGGCCCCGTTTACCACCACGGTGCCGTTAGTGGACGACAGGTCCTCGACAAACCATGCGCCAGACTCGTCGCACCAGATATGGGCATGGCGGGCCGAGACGTCGTCGCCGACGTCGGTGATGCCGCCCTCCCCCGTTGCCAGCGCGCCGATCTCAACGCCTTCCTCACTCGGCTGAATCCAGCGCGGGACGCTCACCACGTAGCCGTTTTGCACGCACAGCAGTCCCAGCGGATGCGCCGGCGCGACCTCGTGCTCGCCCGCGACCGAAGATGTGCTCAGCGAGCGCGGCGTCGACGTGTCGCCGCCACGGGTCGCATGAGCGCGGCGGCTCGCCCGACTTGGAACTAAGGCGGGCGTGAGAGCAAACGGCATAGGGAACGAATCTTGCGGATGTACTCCTCGACGTCAGGCAGGTAAGCCCCACGAAGTCACCGGGGAGGCCCAAGCGGCCCGGCACCACTTCCAGATTCTGACCAGGGCGAGTCGTTCGCCGGTGGCTGAAGGCTCGCTCCCACCCAAAAGGGGAGATTCGCGTTGTTCCCCAATCGCTCTCGCATCTTTCATTTTGCTCGAGGTGGGCTATAAAAACTTTCCTGGTGAAAGGCGGCGATTGGTTTCCTTTCTTTCTAGAGGAGCGCGCCTGTAATCTGTTTTCATCCTAAATCAAGTTAAGATCGGACCTTCCAGAGGCAAGTCGACTCAAACTGCGAGGCTCCATGTTGGAATAAAGAGCGCTGTCGAAGTGCCAACAACACAAAGCTTGCCAGTCTCAAATAGAACCTTTTGGGAGTCCGATTGGGCCGCACACCGAATCCCCGCTGGTGGTTTTTTATAGCTGCGCAACAATAAACAAGGTTAGTGCCAGTCCAGCATGAAATTGAGGAACGTATGCATTTTTTCTCAGTACGTGATCGTCGTTACTGCTTCGATGAGGTCACTCGCAATTGCTTTCAGGTTGACCAAGCATCAGAAGATGCGCTTCGCATATTTGAAGCATCGGGAAGAACGGTCAACTCGAAGTTGCTAACAAAGTCACTTGCTGCGAAAGGCTACGACCAAACGACCATAGCAGAACTTGAAGACGACATTGATGAGTATCAACGATTGTCTGAGCGGACTTTCTTAACAAAAGACACGCCTCGAAAACTTAGATCCATCGAACTCCACGTTTCACATGCATGCAACCTTGGTTGTAGTTACTGTTTTGCCGGTAAAGGAGATTATGGAACGTCTCCTCTGCTGATGACAGACGAGATAGCCTTCAAGGCGGTCGACTACCTCGTCGCAAGTTCATCGGAAAACGAAACGCTTGCGATCGTCTTTTTTGGTGGGGAACCCATGATTAACGAGCCGCTGATATGGAAAACGGTCGACTATTCAAAAAGAATATACCCCAATAGAAACTTTACCTATTCTATTACGACCAACGGAACGCTTTTGAATGACACTGCTGTGAATTCTTTCAAGGAGCACGGGTTTTCTGTTCTGATTAGTCTCGATGGTACAGGATGCAAGCACGATGCATCGCGCCCGTACAAGACGGGAGGCGGCTCTTTCTCCGATATCGACAAAAACGTTCGTCGTTTTTCCGAGTCGTTCCCCTTCGGCGCAAGAGCGACCTTAACAAATAATAACTGTAACCTTGTTGAAGACTATCTTCAGTTTAAAGAGATGGGCTTCAGAAGGATTTACTTCTCGCCCGTGAGCTCATTCGATGAGAATATCAAACTCGACGAACACTCATTAAACAAAATCAGGGCGGGCCTAATAGATTTGGCGGATCAATATCTCAAACAGATTGATCAAGGGGAAAAGCCCTTGTTTAGAACATTGAAAACTGCAGTTGATTTGATTATGAGCAACAGGATCGCCTTTGTCGGATGCGGGGCTGGCAGGCGTTTTATTTCCGTGACTCCCGAAGGGGACGTATACCCCTGTCACAGGTTTGTCGGGATGATGCGATTCAAAATGGGCAACATCGTCACCGGAATTGACGAAACTAGGTATATTGAAAACTGGAGTCAGGGTGTCGAAAAAAGAATTGACTGTACGGACTGTTGGGCTCGGTCTTTCTGTGGTGGGGGCTGTAGCTGGGAGGCTGCAGACGAGCACGGCTACTTGCCCAAGAGTCTACACCCTGCATCATGTGAATATAGAAAAATGTGCTACGAGATGGCTTTTGACCTTATTTCCCGCCACTCATCTTCGCAGGAGAAAAATCAACGAGAAGCTACTGTATCGGAATAAGCGGTTCAGCGCATTGCTGTCACCATTGTGGAGGTGTTCGTTCTTCTGATTACCGTCTGCGAAGCTTATTGCTACGTTCGCCGAAACCATTCTAGAAATATGGTGAACTAGACATCTTGGTTTGTTATACACAATATTGAGGTTTTTCTGCACTCAAAGGGAGGTAGTCGTGAAGCATATTCATCCGATTAATCCAGGAAGTGGCGACGAGGCAGGCGTGAAGCCGATGTCTTTTGACTGCCTCTTGGGCATTACTGACATCTGTACTGTTTATGATAAAGCAGATGGCTGTGGTGCATACGATTACTGCGACTATGACATGGATGGCGGCAGCATCTGCGTTGTAGATCACTGTGGCATTGATCAAACGTAGTCTCTAATTGGATTAAGGTGAGGAGCTGTTATGAAGCATATCCATCCTGTTGGTTCAAATGAACATCCTCCCGTTGAGCCTTGTTGTCTTGGAGTTGATATATGCAATTTTTACGACATCGCCGAGTGCCCTGTTGCGGATTGGTGCTATGTCGATAAAGAATCAAGCTGTGTTTTGCCAGCAGATTGGTGCGATCCAGTTGACGAGTAGTTTTGTGGCTAGGAACTATTTGGTCCAATTCAGAATAAGATGGGAACAAATACCAAAATCTCGTGTCTGGGAGGAGTTATGCCACTATTGCAAGGTCTCGTTGGATTAGCCTTTATACTTGCGTTATATCTGGCACCTTTTTTAATTCTATTCTTCATTATCCGACTCTTTCTTCGGAGAAAATAGGAGTGTCACGCAAACATTAGCGTAGCTTTCTTCCAATATGAGCCGAGCATTGGCAAGTGGAATAAGAAGCCCGACCGTTCGCCACATGAAAGTGATCGGACGGGCTTCTCTATTTAACCCGGGCCGCCACCCATAGCGGCTTTCCAAGCGTATTCTCAGTGCAAAGCAATCGTCAGTTTAATCCTATGCGCTGATACCGCATTTCATTTGTTCGGCTCGAATTCTACGGCCTGGCAACCCTCGCACTCTCCGGCAAATGGATTGAACGCGAAGGCAGAGATGATGTGTGCGTGGACATCGAGGCTGCTGTAGGCAACATACTGGGACATGGACCCCCGCTGCGCGTGGATGCGGCCCGGCATATTCATTGCCGTCCAACCCCGTGTAGTTGCAGCAAAGGGTGGAACCTCAATGCTCAGCTCATGTTGTCCGTGGGACACGAGAATCGTAAGTACACTTTGGTGCGATTCTCACGCTGATACTGAGCCACCTGGAATAAGATACGTCGCGACAACACTTCGCTTCACCTCTGTCTCGACAAGATGACGTAGACTAAAGTTTCCTTTAGTAAGAGAACGAGAACTATATCTGAAAGCGTTGCGATGGCGTGAAGGCACCGAGTCCGAACCGCCTGAATGCTACGTGCATCTGCATCGCCTTTTTGTTATCTCTGCCAGTTGGGTAGCACTACACTTGTCATCATTTACCCTGGTACATGCTGCCTAAATCCACTACCCCTTCTACCGCGCCGACCATCTCGTCATCGTGAGAGACAACGATGATCAGCTGGCTTTGCTTGTTGCGCTTAACATAGGCCGCAAGCTCGGCGCGGCTTACAGCGTCTAACCCAGTCGTGGGCTCGTCGAGTACCAAAACTGACGACTTGCGTGAAATCGCCGACCATAAGTACACTCGGCGCAGCTCACCGCCCGAAAGCGCGGAGCAACGTTTCCCGAGCAACTCCTTCACGCTGTTTTCCAGCGAAAGTAGGCCATCTACACCCCGGTGATAGGAAGAAAAGGGCGTGTCGAAATACTCTAACAGCTCTTTCACCGTTTCGTCCGGCGCGAAGCACGACTGTGGGCAGCACGATATCTCTCTCGCACGTATGTAATCCAAGTCGCATTCTTCGATTGGCACACCGTTGTATTTTACTTTGCCTTTCGATGAGTATAGCCCGAGCATCAAGTAAAGAAGTGACGTCTTGCCTCTTCCGTTTTCCCCAACTATGCAATATGTACCAGGACCGGAAAACTTGAAAGAAAACCCGCCGAGGACCTCTCGGACAGATCCGTCTGGAAGGGCAACCGAGAATTCCAAATCAGATACCGAAATGTCATTTATTTCATCGAGTTTAGCTAAATCGGTCCGATTCCACCCCGATCTCTCCTTTTCTCTCGTCGCGATAGCCGTCCTATCCCATGATGCTTTGGCATCTTGATAGGATTTGAACAATGACATCATACTTTTCAAAGTCTTAAAGAGAACCGCGAAGTATGTACCGATGATAGTGTACTCGCCTATTGACATAGTTCCGTTAATGATTCGTACTCCGGAAACAACAAGTATCACCGCTTGAAACAACGCTGCGAAAAGACCATCGAGCGATGTCAGAGAATATGATAGCTTTCCGGAGCGCAAAACTTTGGGAAAATAGCTCTTAAACCCAGCGTCGAGCGCTTGTTCGCTCTTGCCGTACGAAGATGTCAGTTGAATGTTGAGAATCTGATTAAGCTGCGATGCAATTGCGGCGTAAAAGGCGCTGTCCGCCTCTTTCTTCTCATACGTGACCCTATACAAAAGTTTCCTCAACCCAGTAATTACACAGAAATACACGATGAGGAGAATGATGGAAAACACCGCGAGAGTTGAATCAATTGACCATATGATAAGCAATACGATGGGAATGGCTACAATGGACAGCGGCGCACTGATAAAATTCGCCAAAACGAAGGATGAGACCACGCTGGAGTCGGAAATAATCCGTTGCGTTGTATAGGCTGGATCGATGGTCCGACTCACCAAGTAATCGTCTCTTTCAAAACGCAAGACGGCCTCCCTGAGAAGATCAAAGGAAAGTCTCGTGGTTATGCGAATGGAAAGTGTTCCTGCAAAATAAGTAAAGAGGGTGGAGAAAACTCCTATTGACGCAACCAGGAGCGCGAAGAGTACGGCGTCTCTTTCGCTGCGGTTACCGAGAAGAAAATCTAAGAATTTCCCGTTCACGTATGGCATGGCATAGGAGAGAGCGGTTCCAATCACCGTGATAGCAATGAAGACGAAAGCCCCTTTTGCTCTGATGAACCTCGAGAGAACGCATCGAATCAAGGAAGGCCCCAATCTACCCGCCACAAAACATCAATCACTGATACCTTACACCTCAACACAACAGGAGCGAAGATTTGCCAATGAGACTGCTTTAAGATTGCCTTGGGCCAATACGATCTCAAGCTCTTCCTACAAGAGAGTCGGAATCGGACATCTCCTCCGACGAACCTGGCAATCGGGCGGTTGAAATATCTTTTTCAACCGCCCGATTGCCACAATAGATTTGAGCATCCGCCCACAAACGTCCGCGTTTTACACCCATCAAATCCTTTGCCTTTTGTCGTCTAGACTAGAAAAATCGCTCGAAATAACGCAACCGGCCTGCTCGCTTGAAGAAACCTAAGCCCGTAACGTAGATGTGCAAACTTCCGAAACGCCTTGCGCGGCATAGTGCGTATAAACTTCGTCAACCGCCTCAGAAATATCTGAGTATCGCGCCGGGTCAAAAGCATACGATGTCGCAGCTATACCCTGCACCCATTCGGAACGCGGATTAATTGAATAGCCACACAGCATCATCATACATGCATCTAGACCTGATTTCCCAAGTATCCGACGTATTGTTGAGAGCATCGCGGGTCGCCCCTGCACCATCGTCGTCACCCCTATTAGCAGTATTTACCGTTTTTCTCTAAATGCGTATCGCCACCCTTAAGAATACGAAGTGTTTTATCCAGACCCGATTGTCCTCCATCTCAAACGAAGGGATAAGGAATCTCATCCGGAATCGGCAGTAACGGAGGATTCACAACGACAAGCGAAAAACATGAGTCATCTCTCAGAGGGGAGTAAAGGCTCCCCTCAAGCACCCTAGTTTCGTCATCCAAAGAGTTGATGGCAGTGTTCTTCTTACAAAGGTCGACAACAAAAGGGTTGATTTCTACAGATGTTACATCCATGCCACAGTTGGTAAGTATCAGGCCCTGTATTCTGGGGCCAGAACACAAATCGAGAGCCTTCCGTGCGCTCTGCGGTGTAAGGCGCCAATCTCAGCAAATCTGTCCCACAATACTGCGCTGAAGAACAAGACGGAACCCCTGAGCCAAACTCCCCCATACCTTATTAAGGCTAAGACAGGCAAGTTCACGCACCCGGCATATTCCAGAATAACATCCTATTGTTTTAGATGCTCTACAAGCATGAACAGCCGCGAATCGGAAAGATCTTCTAGTTTCGCCCCGACTGACCGCCAAGGGCCAAAATGGCCCCTCCATCCCCGGGCGACTGGCTCTGGCGCGCCAAGGAGTGTCCCCAAGTGCCGGCAGAAAAGGAACGTCCCTAACTGCCGGCTAATTTGGCAGGACTGGCTAGAGGGCACCGAAGAGGATGGCGTAGGTAGTGGATTCGCCGAGCTTAAGCTCGTCGCCGGGATTGAGTTGGGCGGAACGGCCGGGCTCGACCTGAATGCAAACGCGCGTGGCCCCGTTTACCACCACGGTTCCGTTGGTGGACGACAAGTCCTCGACATGCCAGATATTTTGAGCATCGCACCAGATATGGGCATGGCGGGCCGAGACATCGTCGCCGACGTCGGTAATATCGCCCTCACCAGTGGCCAGCGCGCCAATCTCAACGCCCTGCTCACTCGGCTGAATCCAGCGCGGGGCGCTCACGACAAAACTGTTTTGTACGCGCAGCAAGCCCAAGGGGTGCGCCGGGGCGGGTTCGCGTTCGCCCGCGGTCATCGACATGCCAAGCGAACGCGGCATGGAGGTGCCTCCGCCACAGGTCGCGTGCGCGTAGTCGATGACATAGTTCACCGAGGACCGCACATCCGCCGAACAACCGACGGCGACAAACAGCACCAGCACGGCCTCGGCGCGCTCGGCGGGCATGAGTTCCGCCGCCTGGGACAGGCGATCGAGCGCGTTGCGATAGAGATTCGTGTCCTGGTGGCACTCTTCGAGCGCGCGTACCATCGGTTCACCTGCAGGACCGCACACCATATTGATCACAGCCGTGGAGTCCATGGGATTGCGCTGGCGCAGGGCCAGTTGCGACATAATACGCGCAGCCGAGGTACCGTATTCGGCAAAGTAGCGCTGCTGAAGCGTGCCGACCGGCGCGCGAACGATAAAGCGGGAAACCCAAGAGCGATCGGCGGCTCGGCTCTGCGGGCTGCGGCCGTCGGCGAGCGGACGGGACGAAAGCACCAGGCCGCACAGCTCGATATGGCTCAGATGCGCCGCGCGCTTAAAGATGTCAAACATGGCCCCGCATGGGGTGAGCTCAACTTGAGATGCCATGACCTAGGCCTCCTTGGTCGTAGAAATAGAATCGGACGATACTTCGACAGGTCCGCCAAAAGTACGGGCAGCTGCGGCTCCACCGGCAAGCGGAGTCGCCATCTGGGCTTTT
The DNA here is from genome assembly GCA_900544385.1 of uncultured Collinsella sp. Classification (GTDB taxonomy): domain Bacteria; phylum Actinomycetota; class Coriobacteriia; order Coriobacteriales; family Coriobacteriaceae; genus Collinsella. The sequence continues at coordinate 10,297 of UQVD01000037.1, read as the reverse complement.
GTGCGTCGCGGTGCCGAAACGGGAAGTTCAAAGGCAAAGCCCATCGCAAGCAAAAACCACGTAAGCGTATAGGTTGCAACCAGAGCGGCAACAAGGCCGCCCATCACGGCGCGTTGGGAAAAAACGCTACATGCAGCCACAACCAGCACCGGAACCTCGCAGGCAGAAAGCGCAAGCACACCCTGCAGGAAGCCCGAGCGCCGATCGCGCGCAAGTGCCCCCGCGGCAACGCCGGCTATGCCTGGCAGCGCCAACGCCAGTGCGGCAATAATACCCGGTAGCGACCCAGACCACACGAGCGATTCCAAAGTCGCCGTCACGCGAGCGCCCGACGCCAGCAGCGCGGCCGAAACCACGACCACAGCCCAAACCACGCCACAGACGACCGTCGCGCCGACCATCAGCGCGCGACGAACCGCGCGGCCAGACGCATCCATGGGGCACGGCGTGAGCGGCTCGCCGCGAAGCGAACGACCGACATTTTGCGCATAGTGGTCACAAAACGCCGAGAGCGCCGCCTCGACCGCCGCCGGCTCGGGACGATCTTTTTGATGGCTGGACAGACAGGCCATCACCACGTCGAACAGCTGGGCATCGACAAACGCCAGCGCATCGCGTAGCTCTTCGGAATCCGGCTCAAGCCCTAGCTGCTGGGCCTGCTCGGCCGCGGCGAGCGCCACATCGGGCTCACGACGAAGCAGCTGAGTCAAATCACAACCGGGCGCATGGGCACCAATGGGATAGTCGGGCCGCGTGTCCATCTTGAGACGGTAGGGGCTCGCGATGTCGCGCGTCTTTTTGCGCGAACCCGAGGCACCCGAAGTACTCGGCGCGGCTTCGTATGGCGCGACGCCGGCAATGAGCTCGTAAACCGTGCTTGCCGCGGCGTATACGTCAATCGCCGGCGACATACGCAAAGCGCGCAGGTCGGGAATATCGTCGGTGAGCATCTCGGGCGGGGCATAGGCAACCGTCGCGCGACGCAGCGTGGCATAGCGCTCCGTAAACGACGCCTTGCCGCCGGTACCGGCCACGGCCGACGCAGGCTCGAGCGCCAGCGACGAGCCAAAGTCGATCAGGCACAGGTCAAAGGTGCCCTCGGCAAGCTGCCGGTCAAGCGGTAGACGCGCCGTACGCACCATAATATTAGCGGGCGAGATATCGCGATGGACAAAGCCCTCGCCCACCAGGCTCATACGGCAGAGCAGATCGAACAGGTCGCGACCCAGACGCGCCGCCACAAGCGGCGACAGGCGTCCGGCATCGTCCACGGCGAGTCGCGAACGCAAGCGGGCAAGTGTCTCGCCCTCGACCCATTCCATGACAATTGCAGGCACACCGTCGACCTCGCCCCAGCCATAGAGGCGGGGAAAGCCCTTAAGGCCCGAAAGGGCGCGATGGCATTCGTATTCCTCGCGAAACGCCGCCTTGAACTTGGCGACCAGCGCCTCGTGAGCGGCATCGTCATCAAACTCATCGCGCGTCGGCAAGATGAGCTGCTTGAGTGCCACTGCCTCGCCTTGGGCGTTGACGGCACGCGTCACGCGGCCGATACCGCCACGGCGCATGGTGGCATCGTCGGCAAACAGCATCGTAAAACGACGCAGATAGGTAGGCAGTTCGTCCTGACCGAGCGCAATGGCCGGCTCAAACCCGTCGACACGCGCCAGGCGCAGGCCGACCATGGGATCGCGACCGAGCGATTGTGGTGTGGTGGATGCAAGATCGGTCATCATAGGGCAAGCGCCGCCACGTTATTGTTGAAGTTACCGAGCGCGACGTCATCATCGCCGTAATGGCCGACCCATTGACATAGGTTGGTGTAACAGCCCCACAGATTGGCATACTGCTGATACCACCTTGACCGGGGCGAGAATGTCTGACGACCGAACTCGGCTCGAATGACAAACATCTCCCCGACCAGGCTGTCGCACGGCCTGGGATCTCCCGTAGAGTTATAGGTCGAGACCACGTCATTGGCACGAGAAACATAGCCGTCGAGCATGTTGTACTTGGTCACAAGCCAACTGTGAATGCTCTCTTCATCAGCAGCGGAAAGGCCGCCGGAGTTTGCATCGTTGTCAGTGTTGCCGCCCGTCGAGCCGCCGTTTCCAGGCCCTCCGGTAGAGGAACCCGACCCAGAGCCGCCGCCCGAACTCGATGAATCCGAGCCGGAGCCAGAAGTATCCGAGCTACCGGGCTTTCCGGACTGCTGGGCGTCCTGCTCCTTTTGCTGCTCGACCTTATTCACCGTTGCCGCCACGCTATTGTTGGACAATCGATCGATGATCTTGGTGTTGGTGAGCACGATGGTTTTGCCATTGGCAAGCGTGACTTCGTTGTCCGGGGCCTCGGCGCCGTCCGCATCGTCGGTGCCAAACACAATATGCCCGACCACACTTGCCCAAGCATATCCAGTCGTGGTGCCCAGATCGCTTTTGATCTCATGCCCCACGCGCGGTTCGCGTGCGGCATGCGCCTGCATCATGGACGGCACGGTCATGCCATAGGCAGAAACGCCAGCTATGACCAGCACCAGCGAGCACGATAGCAGTGCGTACGCCCGCGGCGCCAAGCCCAGTCGGCGTCGTATGCGCACCGCGGCGCCGCGCTTTGTCTGAGTGCCACCGGGCCGCATGCGTTCTCCTCCAACAAAAACACGCCGCTCGGGAGCGGCGCATTCATTCGAATCCATATTTGAGTGTATCAGCGAACCAAAAAGGTTGCGCAACGAATGGACAAATTAAGGATGCGAGCGGAAGCATCCATGCGATAAGCGGATACGAAGCATCTTTGTTGCACAACAAACTCACAGTCGCACGGGGAAATTATGACTACCCCGTGCGTCGCGAGGAAAACATACGGCAGGAGCAGGCTCGCCACCTAAATCGCGCGGCGGGCCTCGATGGCGCGGCCAAGCGTAAGCTCGTCGGCATACTCCAAGTCGCCGCCCACGGGAAGGCCGCTTGCCAGACGCGACACCTCGACGCCCAACGGCTTGATGGTACGGGCCAGATAGCTCGCCGTGGTCTCGCCCTCAATATTGGGGTTGGTGGCGATGATGACCTCGTGGATGTCCTCGTGGCCCAAGCGTGCCAGCAGCTCTCGAATGTGCAGCTGCTCGGGGCCAATCTTGTCCATGGGACTAATCACGCCGCCCAATACGTGGTAGAGGCCGTGGTAGCTGCCCGTGCGCTCGATCGCCTGGACATCGCGCGGCTCGCCCACCACGCAAATGCGAGTGGTATCGCGCATCGGGTCCTGGCAGATGGAGCACTCGTCGGCCGTGGCGTAGTTAAAGCAGCGGCTGCAAAAGTGGACCTCCTGCTTGACCTCCAGGATGGCCTCGGCCAGGCGGCGCGCCTCCTCGGCGTCGGCCTCCAACAGGTAATAGGCGATGCGCTGGGCCGACTTGGGACCAATGCCCGGCAGACGGCCCAGCTCATCGAGCAGTTTTTGCAGACTGTGGTTGGCACTCATATATATGCGTGTCTTAGAACGGCATGCCCGGGATGTTGAGGCCGCCGGTGATGGCGCCCATCTGCTTGTTGGCGAGCTCGTTGACGCCGCGGACGGCCTCGTTGACGGCAGCCATGATCATATCCTGCAGCATATCGACGTCCTCGGGATCGAGCGCATCGGGATCGATGGTGAGGTTGACGAGCTCCATCTCGCCGTTAACGGTCACCTTGACCATGCCGCCGCCGGCAGAGGCGTCGACGGTCTGGGACTTGAGGTTCTCCTGCGCGGCGGCAAGCTGCTCCTGCATCTTGCGAGCCTGCTTCATCATCTGCTGCATGTTCATACCGGCCATGATGGCTCCTTTACGTGCGGCCGCACGCCGAGCTGCAAGGGCAGCCGGAGCACGGCGGGACTTTCAAACTCAAAAATCGTACCACGGCGCGCGGCGAGAGAGCGGGGCGGACGTGTTACCTCAGTCGATATACATGTCCTCCAATACAAACCGCACTCAAAGATTATGCAAGGTCGAATTATGCAAGGTTGCATAATATCGCACACTCAATCTAGTAGAGCCGAATCCGGCATTTCATGTGCGCCACTAAATAGCTAAATGCCGAACCGCTGCTCGAGGCGGCGCACATGGCGGCAGGGTATAATTTGATTGCCGTAGATAGTAATTTGGAGGTGCCCCATGAATGCCCCCAACGCGCTCCAAAACATCCGCTCAAAACACCCCGTTGCATATGTGGTTCTCTATCTCTTTGTCGGCTGGGCATTGCTGGTTGTCATCACCCATGCCATAGCTTTTGGAGCAGAACTGCTGATAGCCAGCTCGGACCAGCCCGTCGTCAAATGGGAGACGACCGATGAGTGCACCGACGGAACCCGAACCGTCTACTACAACAGCCCGTCCCTCTATCAAGAGTTCAAGGTCAAGATAAAGGACTTCAAGATTGTCGATGCCGAGCTAGGCGTTTATTTGGCAATCGGAGCAACCATTAACGCCGAGCAAGTCGAGTACACGGACAGCCATGCGACGTATCGTATCGACCTCAGCATCCTAGGCCGACCGTCACGCACCTGTCTGCTCAAATGCGACATACGCGGCACCACGTTGCACATGTCCGAAATACAGATGCGCCCGGGCAAAGAGATCTCTTCTTGAGCAGCATACCCGCCCGCACGGTTACTCCACCGGCTTGAAGATGGTGGACTGACCGAAGACGCTGCGGATGAGGGCCTTGGCCTCGTCCTCGGTCTGCGGGATGCTCGGGGCTGCGCCCTGATGGCCGAAGGGGCTGCCAGCACCGGGATTGGATTCCCAGGGAGCGGCGGGGACGTCGTCGTTTGCAGAGGCTGCGGGTGCCACAGCAGCGGCCTTGGTCGCGGACGCCGCACCCGGCACGTCGAACGGGGGCAGATTGTCCCCGCCGGCATCGGCAGCAAAACCACCGACCATAGCATCGTCGTAGGGCACCTGCTCGGATTCCCATGGCGCAGCCTGCGCAGGCGGCTGAGCCATGGGGACGGACGCGCGCTCGGGCGCTCGGGGCGCGGGCTCGGTCGGGAGCTTGCCCGTGGCAGGAGCACCGGCAGGGTTGTCGGAGCGCAGCCAAGGGGCCTTGGCCAGGTCGGATGACTTGGGCGCAGGCGCGGCAGCGGACTTGGGCGCGGGGATCGGAGCAGCCGGTTTGGGCGCAGCGGGTTCAGGCGCCGACGGGGTCGGTGCCGCTACCGGCGCCGCTTTTGGCTGCGTCGCGCTGGCGCTCGAGGATGCAGGGGGCACCGAGGACACGGGTTGCGGGTCCGCAGATACCGCAGCCCGTGCAGATGGAGAATGCTCCTCATGTTGAGGAGCCGGCGTGCCACCCCCATCCAGGACATAGTCGACGGTACGACGACCGAAGACCGCGCAGACCGTCGGCAGGACCACCGACTGCGTATCGGCGCGACCGAGCATCTTGATGGCAAAAGTCGAACCCGCGGGGAACGAGACCGTGAGCTTGGAGCCGTCGTCGGCCGTGGCGCGGGCGTTGAGCAAAAGCCCTGCGTAGGAGGCCTGACGAGCCTTGACGCGCTCGACGACCTCGGCCCATTTGCGCTGGAGCTCGCCGGCGTCCTCAACCGCGGGGGTCTCGGCAGCACCGGCGGTGGCAACCTGGGCGGCGTTGTTGGGCTTGGACACCGACACGGTCGATGCAGCAGGCGCGGAAGCCGGAGCCGCAACGGGCTGAGGTGCAGGCGTTACAGGTCTGGGCGCCGGCGCAGGAGCCGCGGACTTGGTCGCAGGCTGGGCAGCCGGAACAGCAGCGCCGCGGTCCCAAGGCATACCGCCCTGGCGCGCGGACGTAGCAGCGGGGGCAGCGGATGCCGCCGGAGCGGCAGCACGAGCGCCCGAAATGAGCGTCGGCTGTTGGGCAGCAGCGGGTACGGATGCTGCAGGCGCGGCGGCCTGAGCAGCAGCCACGCTCGCCGGCACGGCGCCGTTGGCAATCATGGCCTCCAGGCGTGCCACGCGCTCGGCCAATGCCTCAATCGTTAAATCGGCCTCGGGACGCGCCAGACGCGTGCAGGCAATCTCGAGCACCAGGCGCACGTCGCTCGCGCCCCTCATCTCCAGTGCGGCATCGTCGAGCACCGTCAGCACGCGGGCCAGGCGGTCGGCAGGATGCTCGCCAAAGGCAGCGGCCTCGGCAGCAAGCGCCTCGGCCTGCTCGGAGCCGCCCTCAAACAGCTCGGCACGGGCACCGGCAACGCAGGCAACGTACACGTCGCGCACATGCGCCACCAGGTCGCGCGTCAGCTCCAGCAGGTCATTGCCCTCCTCGACCTGCGCACGGATCAGTCCATAGAGCTCGGCAACATCGCGATCGGCAATGGCGCGGGAAAACTCGCCCAGGATCTGGTCCGAAACCTCGCCCAAAAGCGAGCGGGCGTCGTCCGCATGCACAGAACCGTTGCCAAAGACGCTCAGCTGCTCCAGCGTGGAAAGCGCGTCGCGCATACCGCCCTTGGCATGGCGCGCCACAATGGCGAGTGCCTCGTCGTCGTAATCGAAGCCCTCCTGCTCGCACACGTAAGACAGGCGATGCTCGATATCCTCGTTGCCGATGCGGTGGAAATCGAAGCGCTGGCAGCGTGAGAGAATGGTCTCCAGAATCTTTTGCGGGTCGGTGGTGCACAACACAAAGATCACGTGTGCCGGCGGCTCCTCGAGCGTCTTGAGCAGCGCGTTAAACGCCGCCGTTGTGAGCATGTGGACCTCGTCGATGATATAAATCTTGTACTTGCCGCGCACCGGGGCAAAGTTGACGGAGTTGATGATTTCCTCGCGCACATTGTCCACGCCCGTGCGGGAGGCGGCATCGAGCTCGTAGACATCCGGGTGGTTGCCCTCGGCAATGAGCTCGCACTCCTCGCAAGTACCGTCGGGCATGCAGCCGCTTGCACCCTCGGCGCGCGCTGCCTCGGCATTACGGCACAGCAGCGCCTTGGCCAGAATGCGCGCCATGGTGGTCTTGCCCGTGCCGCGCGGTCCGCAGAACAGGTACGCGTGGGACAGGCGTCCCTCGGTGATGGCGTGCTCGAGCGTCGAGACGATATGCTGCTGGCCCACCACGGATTCGAAGGTGAGCGGGCGATACTTTCGGTACAACGATTCCATGGGTGCTCCCCCGGGTATACTGAGTCTTGTTGCCGCGACGGCCATGCGGTCGCACGGCATACTGCATTCATAATAACCCGTACGGCGAGCCCGCCGCGATAGGAGTCCAAAGAGCATGGCAGACGCAGAGAGCAACCTCGTTCCCTCCGAAGCAGCCGACCAGGTCGAGGTCGCGCTCGAGGAGCAGGCCGCAGCCGATGACGGCATCCTGTACCTCAACGAGTACCAGTACGAAAACGACCTGGTCACCGACTTCGCCCGCCTGGTCGCCTCGCCCAGGCGTCGCGGCTCGCTGTATGTCGCCGCGGCAATTGCCGCGCTCATCGGCATCGGCATGCTGGTGGCCGGCGGCAACTGGATCAAGTTTGGCGTCGTGTTGATCGTGTTCGGCGCCTTTTTGGCCTGGTGGAGCAAAAACCTGCACCACACCCTCGCCCGCGACTTTATCGACGCCGTCGAGGCCGACGAGTCCATGGGTGGCCGCTATCGCCGCGTCGCCGCCAACGAGGACGGCCTGATGGTTTGGGGCAAGAGCGGCAAGTCGCAGTTTTTCCCGTTTGAGAAGCTCGACCACGTGCTCGACGGCGAGCGCATCTTTGTGGCCATGTTCGCCGACCAGGGCGTGACGATCCCTAAGGAAACCTTTATTCGCGGCGATGCCGAGCAGTTTGGCACCTTCCTTAAGGCGCGCATCAACAAAAAACTCCGCATCGAGACCAAACGCAAGAAGATGAAGGCTGAAAAGGCCGCCGCCGAGGCCAAGCAGGGCGACAAGCCCCAGGAGACCAAGGGCAAGCAGCGCAAGCAGAAGAAGAACAAGAATAAGCGCTAAGGCCAAGACAGACAGGCAGCCTCGCATCCCGTTATCCTCGCCATCCGCCCGAGCGTGCTACACTAGCAGCATCTATGCCACCGCGAATGGCTCGGCCCCGCGCCCGCCGCTCGCAAACGAACTTTAAACGCACGAGGGTTGGCCATGCCGCTTTTCTCGCAACATACCGCCCGGTTCTCGCCGGACGTTCCTTTGGAGGGCACCAGCTCTCGCGAGCTGCTCAAGCGGTACCAGCCGCTCGAGACACTTACGACCGGCGGTTTTGGCTCCATCGAGATCTGCCGCGACACGCACCTGCGCCGCCGCGTCGCCATTAAGCGCATCCCCCTTATCAACGGTGCCGGCATGCCCGCCAGCGACATCATGGATGTCCTGCGCGAGGCGCACACCGCCGCCATGCTTCAACATCCCAATATCGTGCAGGTCATCGACTTTACGCACGACACAGCCTATGCCTACCTGGTTATGGAATATGTCGATGGCATGTCGCTGGCCGAATTTTTGCATCGCGTGGACGGCCACTCACTTACCTTTGACGAGGCCGCGGCCATTGCCGATGCCCTGGGCCAGGCGCTCACCTTCGCCCATAGTAATGGCGTGCTCCACCTGGACATTAAGCCCGCCAACGTGCTCATCGACCACTCGGGCAATGTAAAGCTCACCGACTTTGGCATGGCGCGACTGTCGTCCGCCGGTGGCTTTGGCGGCTCGCGCGGCGGCACCATCGGCTACATGCCGCCCGAGCAGCTCGATATCGAGACCGGCACGGTCGATGAGCGCGCCGATATCTTTGCCCTCGCCTGTGTGATCTACGAGGGCCTGTGCGGCAGCGCTCCCTTTATGGCGGCCACGCCCGCCGACTCGCTCGACCGCATCATCGGCGGCGCCACCTATCCCGGCGAGCTGATACCACACTTCCCCCCGGGAGCCGAGGCCGCGCTCATGAGCGCGCTCTCCCCCATGCCGCAGGACCGCCCCAACAGCATCGAGGCATTTTGTGACCAGCTCCTTGCCGGTCTGGGCAACGTGCGCGAGGGCCGTCGCAGCCTGGAGCAAATGGTTGGCGAGCTTTCGGATGACGAGCAGGAGCTCGACGATATCGAGCCGTCGCACTACGAGGACGACGCCATCGAGGTCGACCCCGCACTCGGCTGGGCGGGCACGCGCTGGAGCCATGCGCGCGACTACACCATGCGCACTATCTCGGCGCTAACGTGCGGCACCTTTAGCTTTTTGCTGATGCAAACGACCGGGGTCGCGGCGCTTCCCGGCCTGGTCATTGCGGCTATCGCGATCGGAGCGGCGGCTGGCCTGGCCCCCCAGATTGGCTCGGCCATCTCGGCTGTGGGCTTTTTGGTGCTCATGGCCAACGCCACCATGCAGGCGCAGGGCATCCTGTCAATGCTGCCCGTCGCGGTGATCTTTGCCGCCGCCATGTCCGGTTGGTGGATCGCCTGGGGTCGTACCGAGGCTGCCGCGAGCGCCGCGCTCACCTGTGCGCTCGCGCTTGGCTGTCTGACCGGCAATACCTTCCTGGCAGCTGGGGTCGCCGCCAGCGTCGCGTCATTTTGGCTCGGCCCGGCAAGCGCCGCCGCGGCAACGGGCATGGGCGCGCTTTTTGCCCGTCTGGCCACGGTCGCGCTTTCAGCCGGAGGCGTGCTGGGGCTCGGTAACGTTGCCGCAGCGCTGGGAGACCCGCTCCTTTGTGCTGCCTTTGTGCTGGTCGCGGCAACTGCCGCAGCGTCATCCGCGCTGCTCAATGCCCATGCCAAGCGTGCCGATCAGGGCTCAAACCTTGCCGCAATCGCCGCCATCGCTGTCACCGGCATCGGCTGCGCAGCGGCGTCCTGTCTTGCACACCATATGGAAATTGCCAGCCTTGCAGCCGCGGTCATCGCCAAGGCGGCGGTTGCGGGAATCCTATCCTCTATAATCGTTGGGATATGCCTATATTTGCTCGGATACCAAAGAACCTATACGGAGAGTGATCTTTCGTGAACTTCCTGAACATCTTCGAGGACCACGTGGCCGGCATCTTCGGTGCCACCCGTGCCCCGTTCTCCTTTAAGAAGCTTGCCAAGCAGGCCGCTCGCGACATGGAGGATCAGACTCTGGTGATCAACGGCGTCAACACGGCGCCGGCACTCTATACCATCCTTATCGCCGCCGACGACGATCCCATGCTCGCCCCGTTCTACCCCGAGCTTTCGCGCGAGGTCCGCGAGTTTGTGAAGGCACAGGCCGAAAAGCGCCGCTATGTGTTTGTCGGCGAGCCCCTCGTGCGCTTTATGATCTGTCTCTTATACACATCTCCGAGCCCACGAGACCGATCAGTATCT
>UQVD01000036.1 GCA_900544385.1 uncultured Collinsella sp. | reverse complement strand
TGCCGTCCTCCGTCGCCAGGAGGAAGAGCTCGACCTTCTCCCTGCTGTACATGCGGACCTCCAGTGGAGTGGGTATGATGAATTGGACACCTAGTTAAGAGCGAAAGGTGTTCAAGATGACCCAAAGAAGAAAGCGATACGACAGGCAGTTCAAGGTCTCGGCGGCAAAGGTGGTCCTGTCCGGGGAAATGACGGTCAAAGGCCTATCGGAGGAACTCGGCATAAAGGATTCGACGCTGAGAAGATGGGCCCGCGAATACGAGGAGATGGGAGACGGCGCGTTCCCCGGAAACGGCTCCCCGAAGATCAACAAGGACCACGAGATCGTGAAGCTCAAGAAGAAGGTCGAGGAGCTCGAGCGCGAGAACGAGATACTAAAAAATTTCCGGGCCTTCTTGAGTCAAGACCATGCGTGAGGTTCGAGTTCCTCAAAGAGCATAGGGGCGAGATCGGCCCCATCAAGAAGGCATGCGGGCTGATGAAAGTCTCGAAATCCGGTTTCTACGAGTATCTCGGCCGGAAGAAGTCCGACGCCCAGATAGAGCGGGAGGCGATCGAAGGTTTCGTCGTCGAGGCCTTCGAGCGGCACAAGGGCCGTTACGGCTACCGGCGCATCAACCGCGAACTGCGAAAAAGCGGCATCGTCGTGAGCGAGAAGCGCGTGCTCCGCATCATGCAGAAGCTCGGACTTGCCGGAAAGGGCGCGACCCGAAAACACCGCATCCAGAAGAAGGTCGAGCCGGGAGACCCTCGGTTGAACCTGGTAGAGCGCGCTTTCACCGTGGGCGAGCGCAACAGGCTTTGGGTGGGCGACATCACCTACATACCCACAAGAGAAGGGTGGCTCTATCTCGCAGCCGTGATAGACGCCTTCTCCCGCAAGGTCGTGGGCTGGTCGATGTCCGAGCGCATCACCGAGAAGGTCGCGATCGACGCGATGGAGCAGGCGGTCGGCAGGGAGGGTCCGCCAGATGACGGCAGCCTCGTCTTCCATGACGATCAGGGCGCGCAGTACACCTCCCGTTCCTTCCAGCGGTGTCTGGACTCGCATGGCATAGTCCAGTCGGTATCAAGGCCCGGCACGCCGCTGGACAACGCGGTGGCCGAGTCGTTCTTCAAGACGCTGAAAAGGGAATTGGTGAAAGAGAGGAGCTATGGGACGAGGGACGAGGCCAAGCAGGACATCTTCAAGTACATAGAGCTCTATTACAATAGGGTGCGCATGCATTCCACCCTGGGCTACATGTCTCCAGTGGAATACGAGCGGCAATACGCTTGAGGATCCTTAAAAGAAAGTCCAGTTTATCCTTCCCACTCCACCAGTCCGGACCGCCCCGCGGTCCAACTTTCTGTCCGCACCCCCAAGTGGGAGATTATCCACTCTCGTTCTAATCTAGTTACGGTGCCGTATCCCCGAACTACATCAAGTTGCAAACAGCCGCCGCGAAGGCAACGGGGTCCTCGGGGAGGATGCCCTCGACCAGCAGGGCCTGATCGTAGAGCAGACCAGAGTACTGCTTGATCTTGTCGGCGTCGCCTGCCTTCTGGGCAGCGACAAGCTTGTCAAAGACCGGGTGCTTGGCGTTGAGCTCGAGCACGCGTTGGCTCTTGGGCATGCCGTCGGGCGCGCCCTCGGGTCCCTTCTGGAGCACCTTCTCCATCTCGAGCGAAAGTGGGCCCTCGGTGGTGATACAAGCGGGGGCATCGGTCAGGCGCGCGGAGACGGCGACTTTCTCGACCTTGTCACCGAGCGCCTCCTTCATAGCGCTAAAGAGGTCCTCGTTCTCCTTGGTGGCGTCCTCGGCCTCCTTCTTCTCGTCCTCGGTCGCCAGGTCAAGATCACCGGTCGCAACGTTCTTGAGCTCTAGATGACGATCCTCGACCTCGGGCTCGGCACCGTCGGCCACAGCCTTCTCGGCAGCCTCGCGGGCAGCATCGTCCTCGTAGATCTTGGGCATATCGGCGGCAACGTACTCACGCATAGCCTGGAACGTGAACTCATCCACATCCTGCGTCAGCAGCAGCACGTCATAGCCGCGGTCGAGCACGCCCTTTACCACGGGCATCTTGGCCAAGCGCTCACGCGAGTCGCCGGCGGCGTAGTAGATGGCCTTCTGATCCTCAGGCATGCCCTTGGCATACTCGGCCAGGGTAATCATCTTCTGTTCCTTGGCAGACCAGAACAGCAACAGGTCGGCGAGCTCATCGGCCTTCATGCCATAGCTCGAGTAGATGCCGTACTTAAGACCGCGGCCAAAGTTCTCAAAGAACTTCTCGTAGGCCTCGCGGTCGTTGTCACGCATATCCTCAAGGTCGGCGGTAATCTTCTTTTCCACACGCTTGGCGATGGCCTTGAGCTGACGGTTCTGCTGCAGCGTCTCGCGCGAGATGTTGAGCGACACGTCGGCGGAATCCACGACGCCGCGGACAAAGTTGTAGTAGTCGGGCAGCAGGTCGTCGCACTTCTCCATGATCAGGACGTTGGAGCTGTAGAGCGCCAGACCCTTCTCGTAGTCCTTGCTGTACAGATCGAACGGCGCGCGTCCCGGCACAAACAGCAGGGCGTCATACTCGAGCGTGCCCTCGGCGTGGAAGCTGATGGTGCGCGCAGGATCGTCAAAGTCGTGGAACGTGGACTTGTAGAACTCGTCGTAGTCCTTCTGCTCGACATCGGAGCTGTGCTTCTTCCAGATCGGTGTCATGGAATTGACGGTCTCGAGCTCCTGGTAGTCCTCGTACTCGGGCTTGTAATCGTCGCCGGCGTCCTCGGGCTTGGGTTTCTGGCGGCTCTTGGACACCATCATCTGGATCGGGTAACGCACATAGTTACTGTACTGCTGAATTAGGCTCTTGAGACCCCACTCGGTCAGGAAGCGATCGTAGGTCTCGGCCTCGCCGTCGGCATCGAGCTTCTCGTTCTCGCGCAGCGTCAGGATGACATCGGTACCGTGCTCGGCGCGCTCGCCGTCCTCGATGGTGTAGCCCTCAAGACCGTCGGATTCCCACACATGGGCGACATCCTCGCCGTAGGCGCGGCTGACGACCTTCACATGGCTGGCGACCATAAAAGCCGAGTAGAAGCCCACGCCAAACTGACCGATGATGTCGACATCGGAGCCCTGCTGCTCGGCGTTCTCGGTCTTAAACTCCTCGGAGCCGGAATGGGCGATGGTGCCCAGATTGCGCTCCAGCTCCTCGGCGGTCATGCCAATGCCGTTATCCGAGATGGTAATGGTGCGGGCGTCTTTATCAAAGGAGACGCGAATGGCCAGGTCGCCCTGGTCGATCTTGACGCTCGGGTCCTGCAGGCTCTTAAAGTTGAGCTTGTCGACGGCGTCGCTCGCGTTAGAGATAAGCTCGCGCAGGAAGATTTCTTTATTGGTGTAGATGGAGTTGATCATGAGGTCGAGCAGTTTTTTGCTCTCGGTCTTAAATTGACGCATGTGCAGTCCTTTCGCGCTACCCCTGTCCGCAAAAACGGCTCGGTCGCCCGAGCCGCATCGCAGACCTGCTATGTTCAGACTTAGATTTTATAACCCATTAACGCGCATATATACATACGGAATCGAAAAACTGTATGTCCGAGCGCTCTGATGCGCCAATTGCCAAGGAGTGTCCCAAACTGCCGGCAGGAAAGGAACGTTCCTATCTGCCATCTACGCGCTTGGCCATCCAGGCATGAGGCTGGCCCTCGTCTTCGTAGTCCACCGGGGCAATCTGCGTGTAGCCCGCCTTGGCATAGAGCGGCAGCACGTATTCCTGAGCATGCAGCTTAATGAGCTTGGCGCCGGCATCACGCGCGCACGTATCACTGGCCTCGACAATCTTGCTCGCCAAACCGCGACGGCGCATGCTCGGCAGCACGGCCACGCGCCCCATAATGTAGGTCTCCCCCGCCGCGACACCTTCGTCCAAGTCGCACGCCGGCGACACCGGAGCCTCTGCGTCAGCCGCGCGCTCAAGCTCTTCGGGAAACACGCGCGAGCAACCGGCAAGCTCGCCGTCTACATAGAGCGTCACATGAATGCAGTTCGGATCCTCGTCGATAGCGTCGAACTCATTCTCGTAGCCCTGCTCGTCCATAAAAATGACGCGGCGCACCAACGCCGCGTCATCAAAGCATCCCGTCTTAAGTTGGATATCCATGGCTGCCCTTTCATTCAATGCGACCGTTAGGGACAGATTTTAGCGAAAATGAGCTCCGCGCACGCTAAACTTCGCGCGAGCCTTCGCCAGGCAGTCGTAATGACCCACGTTATGGGCATCGCTCGCGATGAAGCTGTACAGGTTCTGATCGAACAGGCGCTGTGCCGGCTTTTTCTCGCGACCAAAGCGACCGCCGGCAATAAAGTCCGCCGAAGCCTGCAGCTTGCAGCCCATATCGACCAGGCGCTCCGCCACGCTTACATCCTTTTGAACCGCACGATAGCGCTCAGGATGAGCGATGATCACCTGGTAGCCACGGCACTGCAAATCGTAAATCGTGTTCTCGTACTCTCTAAACGCATACGCATCGGCATGCGTCGAAAGCTCAAGCAGGAACTCATTGGTTCCATCGAAATGCAAGTGCTCCGCGGCATCGATACCAAGCTCAACGAGCTTTCGATGGTTGACCTCGAAGCCCATCTGGAGCGGAAAACCGTCAGCGTTATCGCGCAGCAGCTCAAAGGCATCCCACATCTTGTCGTAATCAAAATAGGGATCACGACAGTGCGGGGTGCAAACGATTCTGGTTACACCGGCCCGCTTGGCAGCCTCGAGCATCGCCAAGCTCTCATCGAGATCGGCGGCGCCGTCGTCTACACCCGGCAAGATATGGCAATGAATGTCACGCATAGGTCAGCCTTAATCAACTAAACGTTTGCTCGGTTGGTGAAGATGCCCTTTTTGGAAGTCCCCTGATCGTCGGAGCCCTTCTTCACCTTCTTACCGTCCTTGGTGTAGTAGGAGTAGTAGTACTCGCTGGTCTCGGTCTCGCAGTAGTTCATGACGGTACCGATGAGCTTGACCTTCTCGGACTTCTTAAGCTGGCCGATAGCGTTGAGTGCCTCCTCGCGCTTGGTGAAGTCCTCGCGCACCACGAACAGCGTGCCGTCGGTCAGGCTGGCAATCTCGGCAGCATCGATGAAGGTGCCGACCGGGGGAGCATCGAAGATGACGTACTGGAACTTTGCGGACAGTGCCTTTACCAGCTTGGCAAAGCGGTGAGAGACGATGATGTCGGCAGGATTGGGAATATGCGGCTCGGCATCGAGGAAGTAGAAGTTCTTCTGACCCGTCTCGACAATTGCCTGGTCAATGGAGATCTGCTCGGAAAGAACCGCATAGAGTCCGCCGCGCGAACGAACGCCGAGCATATCGGAAAGGGACCTGCGGCGCATATCGGCCTCGACCAGGAGCACGGACTTGCCGCTCGTGGCGATTGCCTGAGCAAGGTTAATGGAAACCGTAGACTTGCCCTCGTTGGGAATCGAGGAGGTAACGGTGATGGTGCGAATGGGGTCGTCCACGCTCGCAAAGCGGATGTTGGCCAGAAGGGTCTTGGCGGCATTCTGTACAACGAGCTTGTCGGTGTTCTTTGCCTTAGCCATGCCTATTTACCACCTTTCATAGCCGGAATTCGGCCAACAACGGGAATACCCAGGAGCTCTTCTGCCTCTTCGGCACCGCGGATGCGGGTATTGAGCATGTCTGCCAAAACGACATAGGCAACTGCGATAAAGATACCGGCGAGGAACGCGACGGCAATATACAGCGTGCGCTTGGGGCCGCTGGGGGCTTCGGGGGTCTTAGCCTCGTCGATAACGTTGATGCTCTGGGCAGCGCCGACGTTCTGAGCGACCGTACTCACCGAGCTGGCCATGGCCTTTGCGACCTCAGCCGTCTCCTTGGCATCGGTGCCGGTAACCGAAAGCGTAATGACACGCGTGGTGGTCTCGGAGGAAACAGACACCTTGTAGTCATCCAGATCGGTGAGGCCCAGTTCTTTGGCGGCGCCGCTCTTAACGCTATCGCTATCCAGCAGCGTGGCGATATCGTTGGAAAGCATCTGGCTCGCCGAGAGATCGTTGTAGCTCATCTGACCGCTATCGTCGGTCTTGGCGAGAATGTACATGCTCGTCGTCGCGGTATAGGTGTTGTCCATCGCAACGAAGGACACGATGCCCATGGCGATCGCGCAGACCACCGGAAGGGTGATGACCAGCTTGAGGTGCTTCTTCAGCAGCTGGAACAGTTCGAGAAGGGTCATGCAGCTTGCCTTTCATTTCCCCAGTTCGGATTGACAAAACTGTCCGTATGTTATCGCATCTTTTTACCGAGACCAAACTCTATACATAAGAAACAGGCTCTCCTGTAAAAATGTCGGAAGCAATCGTAAAATTGCACAACAACGCCGCACCCGAAAGTCAAATGCGGCGTCTACGTCAATATCTATGTTGTATCGCTATGCGAATGGCTCGTCCTGCTGTACGGGAAACGTCACCGTAACGGTGGTTCCCACGCCCAACTCGCTCGACAGATCGAGCGTGGCGTGATGATACAGGGCCGCATGCTTGACAATGGCAAGCCCCAGACCGGTTCCGCCGCGTGCCTTGGACCTACTCTTGTCCACGCGATAGAACCGCTCAAATACCTTGCCCTGTTCTTCGGGCGCGATACCGATTCCCGTGTCGGCGACCGCGAGGAACGGATGGCCTTCGTCGTTGGTGCCGCACTGCAGCGTAACCGTACCGCCGGGTCGATTGTAGCGGATGGCGTTGCTTGCCAGATTATAGATGAGCTCGTCAATCAAGCGCGACACGCCTTCGATGACCACAGGCTTGGTCTCATGACTTATCGTCACATTCGCCTGACGGGCGACCTGTTCAAGACGCTGCTCAACCGCGTAGATGGCACGCGAGAGCTCAATAGGCTCCGTGGACCCAATGGGCACCGCCTCGCCCTCAGTTGCACGCTCGGCCTCATCCAAGTTAGACAGCGTAAGGATGTCGTTGACAAGCGCCGCCAAGCGGCCCGCCTCACGATAGATGCGACCGCCAAAGTTGCACAGGTCGTCCTCGCCCTCGACCATGCCGTTTGCGATGAGCTCGGCATAGCCCGAAATCGCCGTAAGCGGCGTCTTGAGCTCATGGGTGATATTCGCCGTGAACTCGCGGCGCATACGGTCGTTGTCCGCTAGCACCGCCATTTGGCGCTTGAGTTCCTGGCGCTGCGACTCGATACGCTCAAGCATGGGGACCATCTCGGCATAGGCGTGCTCATAGCTACGGCGTGGGTGGTCCAAATCCACCTCTTGCAACGGCGCGATGATGGCACGGGACTCGCGGCGCGCCATAAAAAACGAGAGTACCGCACCCGCTGCTGCGATAAGCAGCATCGGCGCCACCATCGACAGCAAAATCGCCGCAACGCCAGGCTGGGCCTGCGCCAAGCGGACAACCTGACCGTTATCAAGGGCGACGGCGCGATACAGCATAATCTCGTCGAGCGTAGAGCTTGCGCGCTCCGCGGAACCCAAACCACTCTCAAAGGCCTCGATGACCTCGGGGCGATCGCCATGGTTGGGCAGTGTGGAAGGCGACGCCTCGTTGTCGTAGGCAACCGATCCATCCTTGTTAATCAGCGTGATGCGCAAGTCCTCGCGATCGAGGCTACGCAAGAACGGGATGGGCTCCTGCTGTTCGTCGAGGGCGGCAGCAATGAGCTCGGTTTCCTGCGCCAGATTGGCACTCGTGGCATCCGCCAAGGTGTTTTGCACAAAGAACGCACCCAGCACCGTAAACGCCACGATAACCGCCATGGCGCAGACAAAGATCGTCACAAAAACGCGGTGCGACAGCGTATGTTTTCCCTGGGGGGCGAAGACCACGGGTTACTCCTCCGATGCGGTGGCCGCGGTGTCGTCACCTTCGGCACCATCACCGGCAGAAGGCTCGGCCAAGCGGTAGCCCACGCCGCGCACGGTCTCGATGGCGCCGGCATGCTCGCCCAGTTTTTGGCGAAGCGTCTGCACGTGCACGTCAACGGTGCGCGAACCGCCGTCGAAGTCCCAACCCCACACGCTCTGCAGCAACGACTCGCGGGTAAAAACCACGCCGGGCTTGCGCATGAGGTATTCGAGCAGGTCGAACTCGCGCAGGGTGAGCTTAAGCGGCTCGCCGGCAACGGTCACCTCGCGATGGCTGGGCGAGAGCACGATGTCGCCCACGCTGAGCACATCGCTCGCCTGCTTGACCATGCCGCCGCGACGCAGCAGTGCGCGGCAGCGGCTCGCAAGCTCCATGAGCGAAAACGGCTTAGTCAGGTAATCGTCGGCACCGCCATCGAGCGCCATCACCTTGTCGAGCTCGGTATCCTTGGCGGTAAGCATCATGATGGGCACCGTCGCCGTCAGGCGATCGGCACGCAGTCGACGCATAATCGCCAAGCCATCGGTATCGGGCAGCATGATGTCGAGCAGGACGGCATCGGGTACCCGTCGCGCCACAGCAGCCTTAAACTCACCGTCGCACGAAAAGCCCTCGGCCTCAATCCCCTGCTTGCGCAGCGCATAGACCGTCAAATCCCTGATGTTGTCATCGTCCTCGACGTAATAGATCATGTTGAACCCCTTTGCGGCCGGCATGACCGCATCTTAACCCTAAAGGTACCTTTACTAGATGGTATCAGCCAAAACGCCCCGTCAAATAATCCGCCGTGCGCGGATCGGTCGGATTCTTGAAGAGTTGCGCGGTGGGCGCGTGCTCCACCAGCTCACCCAGCAAAAAGAATGCGACCGAATCGGAGATACGCGCCGCCTGCTGCATATTGTGCGTAACGACCACGAGCGTGCAGGTCTCTTTGAGCTCGCAGGCCAGCTGCTCCACCACCAGCGTCGACACAGGGTCGAGTGCCGAGGTCGGCTCGTCCATCAGCAGAATGTCGGGCTGCACGGCAAGTGCGCGGGCGATGCACAGACGCTGCTGCTGGCCGCCCGAAAGACCCAGACCCGACTCTTTGAGCTTGTCCTTGACCTCATCCCATAGCGCAGCGCGACGAAGGGAGTCCTCGACCAGCTCATCCAGCGCAGCGCGATCGCGCACACCCATACCGCGCGGACCATACGCGACGTTGTCGTAGATGCTCATGGGAAACGGGTTGGGGCGCTGGAACACCATGCCCACGCGCTGGCGAAGGCGGCAGATGTCGTAGTCGCCCAGGATATCTTGACCATCGAGCGCAATCTTGCCCTCGATGCGGCAGTCCTTGATGCCGTCGTTCATGCGGTTAAAGCAGCGCAGCAACGTGGACTTTCCGCAGCCCGAAGGCCCGATGAACGAGGTAATCTGCTTGTCGCGGATCTTGATATTCACGTCCTTGAGCGCATGGTGGTCGCCATAGAACAGGTCGAGGCCCTCAACATCGATTCGCGTCGGCGAGGCGGCAAGATCCTCTGCCGTGGGGCGAGTCGCATCCCCAACCTCGCGCTCGTGCGCGGCCTCGGCCTGCGCTTTCATGAGTTCTTCAAGCTCCGTGGGCTCCACAGCCGCAGCAGCCGTCATACCGCATACCTCCACATCGATATCAATTCAGCAGTATCGATAGTAGAAATCGCAGCTCATATGCACGTGAGCGCATTGTCA
Source organism: uncultured Collinsella sp. (assembly GCA_900544385.1). Classification (GTDB taxonomy): domain Bacteria; phylum Actinomycetota; class Coriobacteriia; order Coriobacteriales; family Coriobacteriaceae; genus Collinsella. The sequence goes on along the minus strand of UQVD01000036.1, from coordinate 10,103 downwards.
AGTGTTTGTAAGGGCACGCTGGCTATGCGGCGGGCAGCTCGATGGTGAATATCGTGTGTTCGGGCGTCGATTCACATGCAACGGTACCGCCGTGTGCCGCGATGATCTCCTTGGCAATAGCAAGGCCCAGACCGGCACCACCGCGATTGGTCGCACGCGCCGCATCCAGGCGATAGAACTTCTCAAAGATCACCTTGAGCTTAGCTGCAGGGATAGGATCGCCCTGATTGATAAAGCGCACGCGCACGCCGCCATCGTCTTGGCGCCCGGCCTCAATCGTGATAGTCGAGCCCTCATAGCTATAGGCGACGGCGTTTTTCATGATGTTGTTAAACACGCGGGCCATCTTGTCGCCATCCACGAGCACCGTCAGGTCCTCGCGAATATCAACTTGGGCTTCCTTATGCTGCTCGTTGAGGATGGGATAGAACTCGTCAGCCACCTGAGCCAGCAGCAACCCCAGATCAACATAGCCGCGCGTGAGCACGATATCGTGGAAGTCAAAGCGCGTGATATCGAAGAACTCCTCGATGAGCGCATCGAGCCGGTGCGCCTTGCCGAGAGCCACGCCCGTAAAGCGCGCACGTTGCTCAACCGGCAGCTCAGGAGCCTCTTGCAGCAGCGAAAGATAGCCCACCACGCTGGCAAGCGGAGTGCGTAGGTCATGCGCCAAGTACGTGACCAGATCGTCCTTGCGATGCGACTCGTCACGCAGGGCCTGTTGCACCTTGCGCTCTCGGTCACGCACGCGGTTAAGGGCGCCCTCGACCTCCAAGAAGTCGCCGTCGATGTTGTCCCAGGTGTCGGGGTGATCGATCAGGCGATCTTGAATACGAGCGGCCAGCACACAATCGGCATGCTGCTCGCCCTGCTCGTAGCCCTGGTAGTACAGGGCGCGGGCGCACAAGAACAGCACGCACACGGCAAGCGCCAGCACAAAGCCAAGCATGTTGAATACAAAGCCGGCATCGAACAGCACCGGCCCTTCGATGCCACCGAGCGCCATGGCGCCAATCGCCAACGTCATGGCCCACGCGGCGCCGCCAATCACCACGCAACGGCGCACGATCTCAAATCGATCGATCAGCAAAAAGCCGACAAGCAGCGCCGCCAAGATTCCGGCGATGTTATCGATGCCAATCAGCAGCAGGCTCAACAAAAAGAGCAGCACCGTTGCAAGCGCGCGGTTGTCGACGACTGACCTCACGCATTCAAAGAGCCGATCGGGCACCTCGAACGCTTGCCTATCGTCTTTTGTCATATCAAGATCCTCACAAGCGAAAAGCGTTATTCGATGATGTAGCCGACGCCCCAGACGTTTTTGATAAAGCGCGGCTTTTGTGCGTCATCGCCGATCTTTTCGCGCAGGTGGCGAATGTGTACCATCACCGTATTGTTGGAGCCGGGCATAAAGTCCTCGTTCCACACTGCGCGGAACAGGTCCTCCACGGCCACCACGCTGCCGCGATGCTCGACCAGATACAGCAAGATTGAATACTCGGTGGGCGTGAGGCGTACCGGTGAACCGTCCACCGTCACGGAACGAGCATCGCGGTTGATCTCCAAGCCGTCGAGCTGAATGGTCGGCGACTCGGCCGCCTGCGCACGGCTACCGTAGCTGGTGTAGCGGCGAAGCTGAGCGTGCACACGCGCGATGAGCTCCAGCGGGCGGAACGGCTTGACCACGTAATCGTCCGCGCCAAGCGAAAGGCCCTCGATCTTGTCTTGCTGGGCATCGCGCGCCGTCAGCATAATCACAGGATAGGTATGGCTGGAACGGATCGTACGCAGCAGCTCAAATCCATCGATATCGGGCAGCATGACATCCAGCAGCGCCAGATCGAACTCCTGCTCCAAGATTGCCTTGGCAGCATCGGCCCCGCTATAGGCAATCTGGACATCAAAGCCCTCTTTTGTAAGGTAGATACCAACCAAGTCGGCGATGGCCTTCTCGTCATCAACTACCAGTATGCGCTCGTTCATGCGTGCTCCTCTCGCGCTCCATTATGCCCGAGGCGACGCACGCCACACACAACAAGCGTGGGTGATTAAGTCGGCCTTAAGCACCCTTGTGCCCGTTCGAGCGCGGATGTGGGCCACGCACGCACGCGATGATCGCCGACGCCGGCAAACGATATACTCTAGTTCCAGAAGAGACCATCCCGTCGAAAGCGAAATCCGTGAAGTCCCTCACCTCTTTTGCAAAGCGCTCAGCCCAGCTTGCCGCCGGCTTTGTCTGCGCTATCGCCCTTGCCGCTGGCGCGCCCACCGTCGCCGGCGCCCAAGTGCTCACGACCGACAATGTTTGCGGCAAAACCGCCGATGCGCGCGGCATCACGGCCGAAAACCTGCCCGATATCGATGCGACCAATGCCCTCGTCATGGGCAAAGACGGTACCGTCTACTATGCCCGCGGGGCCGATGAGCAGGTCAAGATTGCCTCGATCACCAAGGTCATGACCGCAATCCTAACCGTCGAGAATTGCAAGATGGACGAGAAGGTCACGGTGAGCAACGCCGCAGCCACCGTGGGTAATTCGACCGCTGGCTTGCTCGAAGGCGACGAGCTTACCGTTGAGCAGGCACTGCGTGGCCTGATGATTCCCTCGGGCAACGACGCCGCCATCGTGCTCGCCGAATATGTGGGCAAGAAGATCGACCCCAAGACCAAAGACGCCGAGGCCACATTTGTGAAGGCCATGAACGAGCGCGCTAAGAAGCTCGGCTGCACCGGTACGCTTTTTGAAAACCCGCATGGTCTGGACTTTGATGAGTGGGCTGGCAATATGCACTCAACCGCACACGACGTAGCGCTGATGATGCAGGAGGCCATGAAAAACGACACGATCCGCGAGGTCGTAGCGAGCGAGGATTCCTGGATCGAGGTCACGGGCGCCGACGGCACCGACCATTCGCATTCCATGGACACGCATAACTATTTGCTGGGCCAAGATGGCAACATCGGCGGCAAGACCGGCACCACCGACGACGCGGGCTATTGCTTTACGAGCGCCTACAACCGCGACGGCGACGAGATCTACACCGTTATTTTGAACTCCACCACCACCGATCAGCGCTTTACCGATACCGCCACCCTTGCCAACTGGTACTACGGCCACAAGGTGACGGTCGCAATCGCCAACACGCAGGAAAAGACCGCCAACGGCAACCCGCTTATGGCGCGCATTGGCCAAACCGACTGGACGGATAAGACGATCGACGCCACACTCGCCGATCCTACGGCGCAAGCGACCGTGTTTTCCCTTGCCGGCGAGGTGACCGAAAAGGTTAGCCACGACGATCTTTCGGGCACGGTGCATGTGGGCGACAAGGTGGGCAGCGTTACGCTCAAGCAGGACGGCACCAAAATCGCCGTTATGGACCTGGTTGCCGACGAGGAAGGGGCAGGGCCGAATCCCATTGAGTGGCTCCTTGTGAAGCTCGACCGCCTGGGCCGCCGCATCGACAACCGCCCACTCACGGCAGAAAGCGAGACCGTCGCCAAGGCGCCCGAGATGTAAGATCGAAGAACAATACACTCGCTGAAAGGAGGCGTCCAACGGGGCGCCTCCTTTTTTGAGGGTTCGAATCCCCAGCGCCCTTTCTCGATAATAAAAAAGGGCCCCCGATGGGACCCTTCTTTAAAGTTAAACTGGCGGAGAGCTGGGGATTCGAACCCCAGATGCCCTTTTGGGGCATACTCGCTTAGCAGGCGAGCACCTTCGGCCTCTCGGTCAGCTCTCCGTAACAGCCGTTCTATAGTAACCAAACAGCCAAGGATGGGCAAGAGGAAATTTTCTAATTGCCTAGCATCCTTTCCTCCTTGGAAGCTTCGCCTACCCCAGCGAGCGGTTGAGGGAGCCGAGCTCGTCGTTGCCCATGGTGCGCCACATTTGGAAGATGCAACCGCGTGCCAGGAAAAAGAAGCCGTTGTCGACTAGTTGAACAGCGGCATCTGCAAGCTGATTCGTCACGGCGGACACTGGCGGCAACTCAAGTCCAGCCTTGCGGATAGTCTCGACCGCTTCCTCGAACGTCGGAGGCTCGCTGACGCCCATCTCGTTCATAAGGCCCTGCATTTCTTCCAGCGCGCTGCTGCCCGATTCCTCACCGCGCGGCACCAGACGGTAACAAGCCAGCGCCAGGTCGAGCTGATCGCAGTTCCAATAGGCAAACGCCAAGCGATAGAACAGGTAGCCGATTGCAGAACGATCGCTGGCAATACGTAGGCCGTGGCGCGCCACCTCGATAATCTCGTCAAAGCGCTCCAGACGCGCAAGAACGTTGATGAGCGCAAAGTGCGATTGCATGGACGAGCGCGCCAGATCGTAAAGATGGCGCACCTCGGGCAGCGCTCGTTCAAAGTCCTCTTGCTCGGCGTAAAAGCTGCAGATCTCGTGCTGGGCAAAGTACAACGCATCAGGCGCACGAAGGATTCGCACAGAGCGGTCTTCTTCCAACACCGGTAGCACCATGCGCACCAGCTGGTTATCGCAAAACTGCGTTTGAACCGGACCTGTCGCCAAAAGCTCGGCGACGGCGCACTTAGCCTCCAACTCCTCAACAAGACGGGAAAAGCCTTCAAAAGCACCTGTACGGTCGACTTTTGCCTGCTCGCGCAATTCAACAACACGGGCCACGTATGGGTCGTCGTCCTCTTCCATGACCTCCAACTCGTCAGCCGTATCGGCAAGCAGCAAATCGCGCAGCGCCGGCGGAAGCGTGCGATGGTCATCACGCGGACGAGCATGAACCTCCGCAGGTTCAATCGTCTCCGGAGCAGTTGACTCATACGCCTCAAGTACACGCTTGCACGGCATATCGTCCATGTCCATGCTCTCAAGATCCTTGGCGACAGGCACGCAATCGGCCAGATAGGCCGCGCGCCCAAAGAAATACGTTGCGACAACGCGCTCGCCCTGCTCACTGTCGGGAGCAGCAATCTGCACATAGCAGCGCGTGATGCAGGTGCCCGCGGCAAAACACGCCGCCGCAAGCGTGAGCGCCACACGTGCATCGTGCTCCGCGCCCCAGATCGCGCGCGTGCCCTCGTCCAGCTCGCGCCAAGCGTCATCTTGAGCGTCGTATTCACGTTGCGGCATGGCATCAACGACAGACTGCCCAAACCGAACGAGCATAATCCCCTCGGCAACGTTTGCCCGATAGGTATAGTCGAGCCGCGTGACCACGTTGAGCGCCTCAACGATTCGCGCAAAACGGGTGCGCACGTCCCACTCGCCGCCCGGCTGGCAAGCCACCGTACCCGGCTTGCCCCACGGGTTATCGCTCGAAGCCGTATCGAGCAGTCGGGGAACATCGTTGGTCGTCTTGGCGATATGCCACGCATCAAAGAGCGCGCAGCCCTCAAGGCTCGGCGAGGATGCCGTAGGGACCAATCCGGCCCCGATGCGCTCGAGGATGCCAGAGAGGCGGTTGAGACGGCACTCGATGGCAAGCAGCATGTCAATCTCGTCCTGGTCCAGCAGGCTACGATCAAAATTGAGATAGAAAAGCTTTGAGCGATCGATGCGAGCCAGGCTCATCTCGGACTTGGCGGCGATGGTGCGCAGTCGGGGCAAGTCGACCTCGCTCATAAGGGCGGCCGCATAACGCTCGATACCGCTCGGATTCTCGGCATGGTCAACGCGGTAAAGCAGCGTCTCGATAGCGTCAGGTAGCGGTGCCGTGTTAAAGCCCAAAAACACCTCGACCGGCTCGGGCAACTTTACGAGCTTTATTTTGTCGACAACGTTTTGCATGTCCGCATCGAGACCGTCGACGCCCGCCGTGTTCGCAATAGCGCTTTCGGAGTTGGCAAATATCACGTAGCGCAAGAACATCGAGGCCATGAACTCGCCGTAAGGAAGGGCGCGGGTCGAATTCCATGTCTCGTGGTCGGACTGCTCGCGCATGGGGCCTTCGGGAGAGCCGGCAGTTTGCGCACACGTACGCATTGCACCGTTGGCTTCCCTTACCATAATCTCACCAATACTGGAATCCGACTCGTCAAGGACCAGCTCCATGTCGGGATCGTTGGGCAGCGGAGCCTCGCTAACGGGGCGGTCCACCTTGTACACCTCACCCGAAACGCTTACGTAGCCCAAAAGCGACACATGGCTTTTGCCAACGAATTCGACGACATAACAAGATTCATGCTGGTCCTCGCCAAAGAGTTTCCAGACCACGCCATATGAGCGCCCCGCAGGCTGCTCGGGCATCGCCGGAAAGCGCTTCTTGGGATCGAGAAACCTGAGCTTGTATGTCGGACGCTCTGCCACGAAGTATCACCCTGATCGGTCGCTTGAAGAAGGAGTGGTCACGGATGGGCCGCGACAACTACTCGAAATCTTACACGAGTCGACAGGAAATAGTCCGCTTTACGCCTGCGCCTCGACCGAGGTTCGAATCCATGCAGCGGCGGCATAAAAGAAAAGCCCCCGTTGCCGGAGGCTTCAAGTTCAATTGGTGCGGCGTATAGGATTCCGCGCATCCGCTGCGCGGATCCGCACCGGCTTCGCCCACCTGCCGGCGTGCTCGCCCGCGGGCTAAAACGCTCCGCGTTTTCTTTACGCCCGCGCCTCGACCGAGGTTCGAATCCATGCAGTGCCGACGTAAAAGAAAAGCCCCCGTTGCCGGAGGCTTTCGATTTCAATTGGTGCGGCGTATAGGATTCGAACCTATGACGTTCTGATTCGTAGTCAGACCCTCTATCCAGCTGAGGTAACGCCGCAGCGCAAGACATATAAAACCACTTTGGCTTATTGGAGTCAAGCACAATCTCAAACTTTTTTGTGGAACGCAGTTTTGTCATGCTGCTCCGCATATACCACTGTTCCCCGTACGATCGATTGGCTTTTCGATCACGTCGAACTTGGCATCAAGTTCCCTCAGGAGCGATCTCACCCGCTGGGCACAATCATAATCGGCAAACGAGATACTCAGCATGCGCGCGACCTGGTTGGAAGTCCCAACTCCATAGAATTGCTCCAGCGCCACAAGCCCCTCGTGCGCCACAAACGTCTCGACCACATGCGGCGACTCCTCAAAGCACCATTGTGTCAACGGACCCTCACTCGTCTGCCGAACCACCAGGCCGCCCATGCCAGACGGCTCACACGTTACAAGCAGGTACTCCCCGCCCTCGTCGCTCTCAAACAAAACCACCCGATCATCAAACAGCTCCATCGCATCCCCTTCCTCTCGCTTCTATTTAACAAAAGAATAGCAGGTGGATGCCTGTATACAGAACGTTTGTTCGTGTGTTTTCTATTGAGCTGTCCGCGCGATATGGTAAAGCTCCGCACACAAAAAGGGCGCCCCAGAAAGGAGCGCCCTTGCAAATCGCTTATGCAGGCAACCTACGCAACCGGCTCGATCTTCTCGAGGCCGCCCATGTAAGGACGAAGAACCTCGGGGACCGTGATGGTGCCGTCGGCGTTCTGGTAGTTCTCCAGAATGGCGGCCATGGTGCGGCCAGCCGGCAGGCCGGAACCGTTGAGGGTGTGCAGGTAGCGCGAGCCCTTGAAGTTCTCGGGGTCGCGATACTTGATGTTGGCGCGACGGGCCTGGAAATCGCCGCAGTTAGAGCAGGAGCTGATCTCCTTGTAGGCGTTATAGCTCGGCAGCCAGACCTCGATGTCGTAGGTCTGACGGGCAGAGAAGCCCAGGTCGCCGGTGCACAGGCTAATCACGCGATACGGAAGGCCCAGCTGCTGAAGCAGGAACTCGGCCTCGGCGGTCATGCTCTCGAGCTCCTCGTCGGACTCCTCCGGCTTGGCAAACTTGACCATCTCGACCTTGTCGAACTCGTGCTGGCGGATGATGCCGCGGGTGTCGCGACCAGCGGAGCCGGCCTCCTCGCGGAAGCAGGGGGTGAAGGCGGTGTAGCGGCGCGGCAGGGTATCAGCATCGAGAACCTCGCCGGCGTGCAGGTTGGTAAGCACGACCTCGGCGGTGGGGATCAGGAAGTTGTCGCCCGAGACGTGATAGGCGTCGTCCTCGAACTTGGGCAGCTGACCCGTGCCAAACATGGTCTGACGCTTGACGACGATGGGCGGCCACCACTCCTTAAAGCCACGGCTGGTGTGCGTGTCAAGGAAGAAGTTGATGAGGGCGCGCTCAAGACGGGCGCCGGCGCCACCGAGAACGGTAAAGCGGCTGCCGGAGAGCTTGTTGCCGCGCTCGAAATCGAGGATGTCGAGGTCGGTGCCCAGGTCCCAGTGCGGCTTAAAGTCGAAGTCGAACTCGCGCGGGGTGCCCCAACAACGGCGCTCGATGTTCTCGTCCTCATCCTTGCCGTACGGCGTGGCCTCGCAAGGGATGTTGGGAAGGTGAGCCATAAAGTCGTACTGCTCCTGCTCGAGAGCGGTGCGGCGCTCGGCCAGACCGTCAATCTTCTCGTTGACGGCGCGCACGGCCTCCTTGGCGGCCTCGGCCTCGTCCTTCTTGCCCTCCTTCATCAGGGCGCCAATCTTCTTGGACTCGGCGTTACGCGTGGCCTGGAGCTCCTCGACCTCGGTGATGACGGCACGGCGCTCGTCGTCGAGTTCAAAGAACTTCTCGCGATCCCAAGACGTCTGGCGATTTGCCATGGCGGTATCGATGGCATCGGGGTTCTCGCGAACAAACTTGATATCAAGCATTAGATCCTCCGGCGATATACATTCCATTTAGGTTGCAACCTTGTACATGTATGGGCAAGTATATACTTATGAGCGTTTACGACCCAACCCAACTACGCAAGAAGGCACCCAATGGACGCAGTTTTTTCCTTTTTGTTTGGCACCCGCACCGGTTTTGCCATCCTTTTCGCCGGCGGCATCCTACTGTTTGCGATTCTTGCCTTTGTAATGGAGAAGCGCACCCATAAGATGTATGTCGACCGTGGCCCCAAGTCCGAGGACGAAGAAGACGGCTTCTGGGACTAGCCTGCCAAAAAGAGACAGGCTTATTTTGGTCGGTTTTATCTGGGCAAACGCAAGCGCCCCGCAACTGGAATTGAGCCAGTTGCGGGGCGCTTTTCGTACATGCAACAAAACCGCAGGAAAAACCTGCCAAAATAAACCTGTCCCTAAATGGCGGGTTTTACTGGAGGGTGGCGTCGATGGCCTTGACCAGGGCGCTGCGCATGCCGGCGTCCTCGAGCGCGACGACGCCCTTGATGGTGGCACCACCGGGCGAGCATACGGCATCCTTCATCGCCGCAGGATGCTGCCCCGTTGCAAGCTGCAGCTTTGCCGTGCCCAGCACCATCTGGCTCACAATGCGATAGGCATCGGCGCGCGGGATACCGTGCTTGACGGCCGCGTCGCCCAGGGCCTCGATCGCCATGGCGACAAATGCCGGTGCGCAACCGCCCACGGTACCGCCCACAAACAGCAGGCTCGTGTCGAGCTCGACGACAGTGCCAAGCTTACCGAGCAGGTCGAGCACCACGGCACGCTGCTCGCCGTTGAGCGTAGAGGACTTCTCGCAGGCGATGACGCCCTCGCCCACCGAAACCGGCGTGTTGGGCACCGTCGAGATATGCGCGACACCCGGCAGGACCTGCTCCCACTTGGCGCTATCCCAAGTCCAGGCGACCGAAAGGACAACCTTGTCGGCTAGAGCGTCCTTGAGCGGAGCGAAGACCTTCTCGATCATGTACGGCTTGACCGCAGCAACCACGATATCGGATGCAGCGACAACCTCCGCCGCATCACGACAGGCAACCATCCCACGCGTCTCACAACGCTCAACCAAGGCGTCGTAGTGGCCCGCGCAGGCGCACATATCGCTCGCAGCCACACCGGCAGCGATCCAGCCATCGGCCATAGCGCTCGCCATATTGCCAAAACCGACAAATCCAATCTTCATATCTCATAGTCCTCTCAGACACGCTCTTCAAAACGAAGGCTATTGTCCCACGGCATTGTTTCGTATTGCCGACCTATTTGTGATACGGCTCGCCACGGCTAATCTTGCAGGCGCGGTAAATTTGCTCCAGCAGCACCACGCGCGCCAAGTTATGCGGCAAGGTAATGCGTCCAAAGCTGAGCATCTCGTCGGCTCGTGCGCGCACGTCATCGCTCACGCCGTCCGATCCGCCAATCACAAAGGCGATG
>UQVD01000035.1 GCA_900544385.1 uncultured Collinsella sp. | reverse complement strand
CTGCATATCGTCGGCAGCGTCAGATGTGTATAAGAGACAGTACCCAACCACCGCGTGCTGGCTATCGACCGCGGTGAGCGCGAGGGCAAACTCCGCGTGCGCGTGAACGTCGACGGCGCCGCTGCCACGGCACGCCTCGGCAGCCGTTGGCCCCGACGCCAGGGCGTCTTCGCGCCCGTCTTTGACGCCGCCATCGCCGACGGTTACAAGCGCCTCATGGCCCCCTCGCTGGAGCGCGAGGCCCGCGCCAAGCTCACCGTCCGCGCGCAGACCGAGGCCATTAATGTCTTTGCCAAGAATCTCGAGGGCCTGCTCTCGGCGCGCCCCGTCCGTGGCGCCCGCGTGCTCGCGCTCGACCCGGGCTACCGCACCGGCTGCAAGGTCGCCGTCATGGACGAGACCGGCAAGCTGCTCGACCACGGCGTGGTCTATCCCACCAAGCCGCGCCACGACGTCTCCGGCACCAAGCGCGAGCTCGCCCGCCTCGTCAAGAAGGATGGCGTCAACACCATCGTCATCGGCAACGGCACCGCCAGCCGCGAGACCGAGGAAGTCGTCTCGGAGTTCATTGCCGAGCAGGCGCCCAGCCTTCGCTACACCATCGTCAATGAGGCCGGCGCGTCGGTGTACTCCGCCTCCGAGCTCGCCAGTCAGGAATACCCCGACCTGGACGTCACCGTGCGTGGCGCCATGAGCCTGGGCCGCCGCCTGCAGGATCCGTTGGCAGAGCTCGTTAAGATTCCGCCTCAGTCCATCGGCGTGGGTCAGTACCAGCACGACCTTGACCAGGCCGAGCTTTCGTGCACCCTGGGCCACGTGGTGGAAGACGTCGTCAACCGTGTGGGCGTCGACGTCAACACCGCGAGCGCGAGCCTGCTGGGATACGTATCGGGCATCACGCCGAGCGTGGCCAAAAACATCGTGGCCTACCGCGAGGAAAACGGTGCCTTCACCGATCGCCGCCAGCTCAAGAAGGTCCCCAAGCTGGGACCCAAGGCATACCTCAACGCCGCGGGTTTCCTGCGCATCAGCGGCGGCAAGAACCCGCTCGACGCCACGAGCGTCCACCCCGAAAGCTACGAGGTGGCCACGGCCGTCCTGGAGCGCGCAGGTGTGGCGGCCAGTGAGCTCAGCCGTGGCGGCGTGCCCGACATCGAGCGCCGTCTGGGCAGCATCTCGGCGCTGGCAAGCGACCTGGACTGCGGCACCCTGACGCTCATCGACATTGTCAACGAGCTCAAGAAGCCCGGCCGCGATCCGCGAGACGACGCGCCCGAGGTGGTCTTTAGCCGCTCAGCGCTTTCCATCGACGACCTGGAGCCCGGCATGGAACTCAAGGGCACGGTGCGCAACGTCGTCGACTTTGGTGCCTTCGTCGACGTGGGCGTGCACCAGGACGGCCTCGTGCACATCTCCAAACTGGCCAACCGCTTCGTCAAGCAACCGAGCGACGTGGTGCGCGTCGGCGACACGGTCAGGGTGTGGGTCGAAAAGGTCGATCGCGACCGCAAAAAGATCTCCCTCACCATGGTGCAGGGGAAGTAAACCGCCTAAAGCAAGGGTCCCCCCTCTCGCGACGTGCAGAATCGCGAGTATTCTGCAAATTCCGCCGTTCCGGATGCCCCCCAGAGGCAATAAAGTCACAAACAGCCCCCGTTTTAGCGTCGTCAGAGCCAAAACGGGGGCTGTTCCGTGCTTCAGCTAGCTGGTAAAAGCCTTTACCTTGCTGAATACTCTCAATTTTGCACGGCGCAGGCGGGGGTACCTTTGTCCACGGCAGAATATGGAAGCCAATCACCAGCCTACCGGCAAGTTCGTGTCGGCAGCCCCGGCCTTTCCTTTGCCTAGCGCGACCCTCGCGAAGCGCGTGAGCGATAGGGAAAGGAAAGGCCGGGGCGAACAACCCGCGGCGTAGCCAGTGTTCGCGCTACGGCAGGATATGGAAACCGAGCAAGGCGATATCCTTGGCAAAGCCGCGCACGGTGTCGAGCGAGACCTCGTACGGGTCACGGCCGATGTTCTTGCGCTTGGCCAGGATGCTGTTGGGCACCGTAATAATCTGGCAACCGCAGGCTTCGGCCTGATAGATGTTGATGAGCTCGCGCGTGGATGCCCACAGGACCTCGCAGTTGGGCTTGACGGCGGCCTTCTTAACCGACTCCGTCACAAACGGAATGGGATCGACGCCGGTATCGGCAATGCGGCCGGCAAAGAGCGAGATGATGGACGGCGTCTCGGCGTCAACGGCCTCGACCATCTCATCGACCTGCGTAGGCGTAAAGATGGTAGTGACGTTGACCCTGATACCGTCGGCCGAAAGCTTGCGGACCAGCTCAGCGGTGGACTCGCCCTTGGTGGTCACGCACGGAATTTTGACGTAGACGTTCTCGGCCCAGGTAGCGATCTCGCGGGCCTCGACCTCCATGGTCTCGACGTCGTCGGCAAAGACCTCAAACGAGACGGACACATCGGTGATGTGAGCCAGAACCTCTTTGGCAAACGCGCGGTAATCCATCACGCCGCCCTTCTTCATAAGGGACGGGTTGGTCGTGAAACCCTGAACGTTGCCGTTCTCGTACATGTCGAGCATGCCTTCGAGGTTTGCACCGTCAGCGAACACCTTGATTGCCATCTGCCTGATTCCTTTCGTTAGCATACGACCGATAAACTGCTAAACACTTTACCTACGTTTATCAAGGCGTGAGCTGCGGTTTTTTATCTTCTCGGCGAACGGTATAAACACCTCAGTGTTTGGATTGATAAATCGATTGAGCATGCAAAAGCAAAGAGTCGCAGTTTGAGCAAACGTCAGAACGCGGGATTCATTAGATGAGGCCGAAATGCTGCATCGCTGTGACGGTGCCGTCGTGTGCGACATCGTCGGTCACGTAGTCGGCGACCGCCTTGACCTCGGGCATGGCGTTGCCCATGGCGACAGCCGTCTCGACCGCAGCGAGCATGCCCAGGTCGTTACCCGAATCGCCGAAGCCAAAGGTGCGCGCGTTGCCGGTGCGACCCAGGTATTCCAGCGCTCGCGCCACGCCCACGCCCTTGTCGATGCCCTTGGGGCTCAGCTCGCGATTCTGACCACCGGTGTTGCACAGCTCAAACTCGCGATCGATAAAGCCATCATCGTTGGCTACGCGAGCCAGGTCGCTCGCGACGATGCCTACCTTGCCCACGCGCAGACGGCCGTCGACGCGCATTTCCTCGGTGCTGTGCACCACAGAAGTGCCGATCAGAGACGACTGCTCAACGCCCGCGGGTTCCAGGGCAAAAGTAGCCACGTTGGTCTCGAAAAAGGCTTCAATCCCTGCCGCGACCATACGGCGAGCGAGCTCCGCAACAATGTCTTCGTCAAAGCAGTCCTCATGCACCACGCGGCCCTCGACCTCGAGCGTGGCGCCTGCCATGGCAACGATGCCCGCGGGGTCGAGCGCACGCAAGCTGTCCGCGATGAGCCACAGGGGACGACCCGTGCAGATAAATGCCTGGTGTCCCGCGTCGCGCAGACGATGAAACGCCTCGACGACCGTCTGCGAGGGGTGAACCGCCGAAAAGTCCTTGTCGGTCATGTTGTCGGGATCGAACGACGTCAGCGTGCCGTCCACGTCAAAAAAGAGCACGGCGGAATCGGGGCACGCATCAATCATATGGGTTCCTTTCGGGGGCGAGAGTAAACGAAGTATCCATCATATAATGGAGCGACGCAACCAGAGAGGTCACCCATGGAATTTTACGCAAGCTGCCCCGAGGGCTTTGAGTCCGCACTCGCCGATGAGCTTAAACGCCTCGGGCTTTCGCATGTTCGCCGGCTGAAGGGCCGCGCTACATTTGAGGGCGAGCTCGAAGAAGGCTACCGCGCCTGTCTGTGGTCGCGCCTAGCGAGCCGCGTGTTTGCGGTGCTCGGGCGCTTTGAGGCGCAGGATGCCGACGAGCTGTACGATAGCGTTTACGACATCACCTGGGAGACCATCATCCGCCCCGGCGCCACCATCGCCATCACCGCCCGCGGCGTGACCGAGCAGCTGCGCAACACGCGCTTCTCGTCCCTGCGCGCCAAGGACGCGCTGTGCGACCGTCTGGCCGAGACCACGGGCCGTCGCGCCGATGTCGACGTTGCCGATCCCGACGTTCACCTGTTGCTTTCGCTGCGCCAGCGCCGCGCGAGCATCAGCCTGGATCTTTCGGGCGACCCGCTGTTCAAGCGCCTGCCGCCCGCGGCGACCCGCGCCGGCGAGGGTACGCACGTGCTGCGCCCCGACTACGCCGCCCTGGTGCTTTCGCAGGTCGGCTGGACCATGCTGTGCGAGCGCGAGCTGACGGCCGACGATTACGAGAACGAGGCTCTGCCCACGCTGATCGACGCCTCGTGCGCCGGCGGCGGCCTGCTGCTGGAGGCCGTGAATATCCTGACTGACCGTGCACCGGGCGCCGCCCGCGAGCGCTGGGGCTTTGAGGGCTGGCAGCTGCACGACGCCGCCCTGTGGGAGCAGCTGCTTACCGAGGCACGCGAGCGCGAGGCGGCAGCACGCGAGCGCCAGGCACGCATCGTGGCCGTGGATGTTGACCCCGCCGCCCGCAAGACCGCTGAGCGCATGGTCAAGTGCGCCGGCTACAAGCGCTTTGTCGATTTTTGCGCCGCCAAGTCCGCCACCGTGCTGGACCACGCGGGCGCCGTCGCCGGTGCCGCCGTGATCGCGGATACGACCGAGACACCGCTTTCGCTCATGCACGACGCCATGACGCTGGTCGGCGAGCTGCGCCGCGCGCCCGAGCTTGCCGCGGCGCCGGTCGCCGCACTCACCCGCGACGGATTGCTGGCCCGCGCGCTCCACGCCGAGCCCGAGCGCTCGATTGCCGTCATGCCCAACAACGAGGAGGCGACCGTCGAAGTCTGGCCTTCGCTCGACCACGCCGCCGCAGCGTTTGAGGCTGCGACCAGCGCGGATGCTGAGGGCGAGACTGCGGGCGCCGACGACGTCATCAGCGACGAAGCCCCCGCCATGCCCGAGCCTGCCGCCATGCTCGACCTGGGCGACGGCAAGCCGCTGCCCGTGCTCATCCCGGAGTCCGAGCAGTTCGCCAACCGCCTGCGCAAGAATGCCCGTCTGCGCCGCAAGTGGGCCAAGCGCGAGGGCGTGAGCTGCTACCGCGTCTACGATGCCGACCTGCCCGATTACTCCGCCGCCATCGATCTGTACGAGGGCTGCCCGCAGACGCCGGGACGCTGGCTCGTCATCGCCGAATACGCCGCGCCCAAGACCATCGACCCCGCACTGGCCCAGGCCCGCATGCTCGACATTCTGGCCATCGCACCGCGCATCCTAGATGTTCCCGCCGAGCATGTGCACGCCAAGGCCCGCATGCGTTCGCGCGGCGGCTCGCAGTACGGCAAGCAGGGCGCCGGCAAGGGCGCATCGGGCGAGCGCGCCAACATCGCGCGCCGTCGCCTGCCGCTCATCGAAGAGGGCGGACTCACCTTTGCCGTCAACTTTGACGACTACCTGGATGTTGGCATCTTCCTGGACCACCGCGTCACCCGCAGCCTGGTGCGCGAGCACGCCAAACAGGCGCGCCGCTTCCTCAATCTGTTCGCCTACACCGGCACCGCCACCTGCTATGCGGCAGACGGCGGCGTCGAGGAGACCGTGACGGTCGACCTTTCCAACACCTACCTGGACTGGGCCGAGCGCAACATGCGACAGAACGGCTTTGTGGGCCCGCAGCATCACTTTGTGCGCGACGACGTGCTTGCCTGGATTCGCGACCAGCGCCAGACGCGCAACCGCTGGGACCTGATCTTTGTCGACCCGCCCACGTTTTCGAACTCGTCCAAGATGGGCCGTCGCACCTGGGATGTCCAGCGCGACCATGTGGAGCTTTTAGCCGGCGTATCTCGCCTGCTCGCACAGGGCGGACATGCCATCTTTAGCTGCAACCTGCGCGGCTTCCGCCCCGAGACGCGCAAGCTCGCACGCGCGGGCGTCGTGCTGGAGGACATTACGGCGCAGACCATCCCCGAGGATTTCGCACGCAACCAGAAGGTGCACCATTGCTATATCGTGCGCCGCCTGCCCATCGAGGACGCCATGGCCGAGGTCGGCTTTAGCGCCGAGGAGATTGCCGAGCGAACCGAGGAGCTGCGCAACCCCGAAACCCGCAAGCCTCGCGCAACGGCGCCCGCGCACGCGCAGGCCGGCGACCGAGGGCCGCGCGGCGACGGCAAGCCCGTCTGTGCAGGTAAGCCCAAAAAGAAGAAGTTCTACGCCAGCAAGCCCAAGGGCAAGTAAACAAAGTTGCGGTGGAATAGTTCCTAAAAAGCCTGGTAAAAGACCAAACAGGAACTATTCCACCGCAACTCATATTGGGATGGTGGTTGGCGATCTAACCTTGGGTGACCAATCGGTAACCGATGCCCACGTGCGTTTGGATATAGCGTGGGTGCGCGGGGTCGGATTCGATCTTCTTGCGCAGCGTGCCCATAAAGACACGCAGGCTCGCCAGGTCGCTCTTGGTTGCCGTGCCCCAAATCTCGTGCAAGATAAACTGGTGCGTGAGCACCTTGTCGGCATTATGGGCCAACAGGCATAGCAGTTTGTACTCGATCGGCGTCAGATGCAGCTCCTCGCCATCCATCGTGGCAATGCCGGCATCAAAATCGATATGCAGCTCACCGGTATCGAACGAGCCCTCGGAGGCAACGCCGCCCGTTTGCGCATACGAAAGGCGCCTGAGTGTCGTACGAATGCGCGCGAGCAACTCCTCGACCGAAAACGGCTTGGTCAGGTAGTCGTCGGCACCGGCATCGAGCGCGCGAATCTTGTCCGCATCCTCGCTGCGCGCCGAGACCACGATGATCGGCATGCCCGACCACGCGCGCACCGACTCCACCACCTTGACGCCGTCCATATCGGGTAGGCCCAAATCGAGCAGCACAATACTCGGTGCCTGCGATGAGGCAGCGGCGATGGCGGCATGGGCGGTTTCCACAGCCATATGGCGCAAGCCGTGCGCCTCGAGCGCGGCAACGATTAAGTTGCGAACGGCGGGGTCGTCCTCAACGACCAAGATGAGCGGTTTTACGGCAGAGTTCGGCACAGCGCTACTCCTTATCAAACGAAACATCGGCGACGGGAAGCTCAATCGTAAAGACCGAGCCGTGCGGGTCCGCCGCGGCAACCTCTATGCTACCGCCATGCGCTAACGCAATGGAGCGGCAGAGCGAAAGACCCAGGCCCACGCTGCGATGGCTGTCGGCAAGACCGTGGTTGGCGGTGTAGAACGACTCAAAGATTCGCTCGCGGTCCTCGGGCGCAATGCCCGGGCCGTCATCGGCCACCGAGCACCCCACGCGTCCATCGTCGACGCCAATCGAAATCACGATATGCGAGCCTGCGGGCGTATAGGTGATGGCGTTGTTCACCAGATTGACCACCAGCTGCACCATCAGGCGCGCATCGACGTTGACGAGCGCCGGCTCGTCGCACGGCACCACCTTAAGATCGTGCTCACGCACGGCCGGACTTACGTGGCGCAGCGCCTCCTCGACGATATCGTCCATGAGCTCGAGCGTAGTCGACAGATGCATGCCGCCGCCCTCGAGCTTGGTGATGGCGAGCAGGTTCTCGACAGTGGCGTTGAGCCACAGCGCATCCGAGCGAATGGATAGAAGCAGGCCGCGGCGCGTCTGGGCATCGAGCACCGCGGTGCCGGTTGAACCCTGGTCGAGCAGGACATCGGCATTGCCCGAAATACTGGTGAGCGGCGTGCGCAGATCGTGCGAGATGGAACGTAGCAGGTTGGCGCGCAGCTGCTCGTTTTTGGCGAGCACCGCCGCCTCCTCGCGGGCCTCCATGGCGCGGGCGCGATCGAGCGCCAGCTCGCCTTCGCTCACGATGGCATCGGCAAGTGTCCGCTCCTCATGCGTCAGCACGTCGGGCTCGGCAACGATAGCCAGCACGCCCACCACCGAGGCGGGGTCGCCCGAGCGCACGAAGCCGTCGCCCGTGCGAACCGTCAGGTAGATGCCATAAAACGCCGAGCCGCCAAACGTGGCGTCGAGCGGCGTTCCCACATAGGCGGACGCCGAGAGCCGCGGCGGCATCTGCGGCGCCAGCTCGTGCACCGGCGCGGCATCGCCCACGGCTGTGTACGTCGCACGCGGCAGCAGGTCATCACCCTCGTCGTCGGCGCTGTACCACACGACCGAACAGCCCGAAAGACGCGCCAGCTGCGTTGCCATGGCGTGAACGATCTGATGCTGATCGGCGCAGCGCTGCAACATGCGGTTGGTCTCGAGCACCATATGCGTGCGGCGGTCGCTGGCGGCAGCCTGTGCCAAGGCGCGGCGCAGGGCCAACGCAATCGAGCTCGACACAAGCGAGACCACGAACATGATGAAGAACATGCCGGGATAGCCGCGGTCGATAAGCGACAGCGAGTAGCGCGGATCGACAAACAAGAAGTTGTAGAGCGCCACGGCGGCAGCCGAGCTCAGCAAGCAATACAGGCGACTCCAGGTAAAAAATGCGCACAGCTGAACGGCGAACACATAGACGATCATGATGCTCGGCGCGAGACCCGGATGGTCGAGCAGCGCGCCCACAATCGTCGCCGCGACCAGCAGCCCCACCGATACGCAGGCGTCATACAGAGGAGTGCGGCGCGTCAGCGTTGTGCGCCGCCACCAAAAGCTATCGGCAATATCGCAGTCCGTACGGACGTCCATCAGCGCCCCGCCCCTCTCTCAAAAACAAAAACCACCACAAAGGGGACAGGCACCTTTGTGGTGGTTTCCCCTTGTGGTGGTTCCAAGTGTAAAGCCTTTGCAACCTGCGGTCGTTAGACAAACAGCACGTGCGCGAGCAGTGCGCACACGCACGCCGCGACAAGCACCGTCACCACGATCGAAATCACGCGGTCGGCCATGTCCATGTTGGCCCGATTCGTAAAGAACCGATCTTCGGCAGCATCGGCGCGTACCTCACGCACCAGCTCGGTCGCAAGATCGCAACCGTCAAGCACCTTTGCATCCATGGTTTCCTCCCAGGACTCAATCCCCGTCAATACAAGCCCGCCCGTTCGCAGACAAACCTCGAGCGTCGACTACGGCCGCTCATTGGGGGCCAGGCGCTGCATCTTGTTCACGGCCTTGAACTTGGTGAACAGCGGCACGTACTCAAAGCTCACGTTGGAGTTCTCCAGGCCGTACCAACGCGCAGGCGTGCCGGCGGCGCGGCGGATGATGTACTTGAGCGTGATGGCCGTACGCTCGCTGGGCTCCACATCGCTTTCGGGCGCCAGAAGCTTACGGATCAGGACGAACTTGAACGTGCCGATGTTACCCGGATCCTTGTAGACCGAGTAGTCATGCGTCTGCGGCGGCAGCTCGCCGGTGGCAGCCAGGTCCTGAACAACCTGACGCAGGTAGGCATTGACGCGCTGGTTGATCTTGTAGCCCAGGTACAGATGTACGCGGAACACGTAGTCGGTGCCGAACGTCTCGACCGAATAGGCAAAGGTGTGCGGTTCGTCCATGGTCTCGACATTCACAAACCACCAGGCGTGGGCACGCTTGGGATGCTTGTCCAAGATCGAATAGACGATATCGCGGTCGATGTAGTCGGTATGGGTGTCCTTGGTCAGGTACACGACGTTGTCGCTCATGCGCTCGTAACGGTCGTCGTCGCGCAGGCGCTTGAGCTGCGGCAGGTAGCTACGCAGCGGCAGCAGCGTAAACTGGCGCTGCTCGACCGCCGTGCCGTTGTACCAGCACACCATAATGCCCATGATGAGTGCAGCCATGAGGATGGTGAAGTAGCCGCCGTGGAAGAACTTGGTAAGCGAGCTCACGAAGAAGAAGCCTTCGAGCAAAAGGAAGAAGGCCGCGAAGATCCACGGAGCAACCTTGAGCTTGCGCTCCTCGTGCAGGTAGAAGAAGAGCAGCAGCGTGGTGCACATCATAGTCAGCGTAATGGCAAGGCCGTAGGCGGCTTCCATATGCGCCGAGTTCTGGAACAGCAGCACCACGATGACGCAGCCGACAAGCATGACGTTGTTGACCATGGGGATGTAGAGCTGGCCCTTGGTCTCGGCAGGGTAGAAGACCTGCATGTGCGGCATAAGGTCCAGACGGCTGGCCTCGGACACCAGCGAGAATGCGCCGGTGATGAGCGCCTGCGAGGCGATGATGGCCGCAACGGTGGAAAGGCCTACGGCAAACGGGCGCAGGCCCGGGGCGAGCATCTGGTAGAACGGGTTGAGGTCGGCAATGCCCATGAGCTCGGGGTTGGCAGCGTTGTTCATAAGCCAAGCGCCCTGGCCCATATAGGAAAGCAGCAGGCAGCACTTAACGAACGGCCAGGTGGCGTAGATGTTGCCGCGGCCGACGTGGCCCATGTCGGAGTAGAGCGCCTCGGCACCGGTGGTGGCGAGGAAGCAGCTGCCCAGAATCATGATACCCGCGTGGTTGTTGGGGCTCAGCAAAAAGGCGATGCCGCGCACCGGGTTGAGGCACAGCAGCACGGCGGGGTGCTGGAAGACAAAGAACAGACCCGTGCCGCCCAGGAACAGGAACCACAGCGTCATGATGGGGCCAAAGGCGTGACCGATCTTGGCCGTACCGATGCGCTGTACCAAGAAGAGCACGATGATGATGGCGAGCGTAATGGCGACGACGCGGCCCTGGTCATCGCCCAGCACGGCATGGACCGCCGGGATGGTGCGCAGGCCCTCGATGGCCGTGGTAACGGTAACGGCCGGCGTCAGGATGCCGTCGGCGAGCAGCGCGGCGCCACCCAGCATGGCGGGGATGATAAGCCACTTGCCGCAGCGCTTGACCAGACTGTACAGGGCAAAGATGCCGCCCTCACCATGGTTATCGGCGCGCAGCGAGATGAGCACATACTTGATGGTGGTCAGCAGCGTGACCGTCCACACGACAAGGGAGAGCGCGCCGAGTACGAACTCCTCCGTCACGCTTCCGATACCGCCGTTGCCGGCAACGAGCGCCTTGGTTACATACATAGGGCTGGTGCCGATATCGCCGTACACCACGCCTAGCGTGACGAGCATCGCCGAGATGCTCACAGGAATCGCAGCGTGTGAGGCTGCCTCCTTGGCCTTCTGTTCCATAAGCCGGTTTCCTCCCAACTTTAACGTTCGAAGGGATTATAGGTAATCGGCCCATGTTTTAATGCACTGTTTTCCCAGCTAGATAAAGATTTATACAGTCTTTAGACTACCGCGGCGATATGGAATGTGACAAAGGGACCGTCCCCTTGTCACATTCGTCATTTTCCGAGCCAATTTTTGAACCACCACTCCATTGAGCGGCTCATCTCGGCCATAAAGGGGCTCGTGTGCTTGCGGGTGTAGATATCCACGACGCGCTCCCCCGCCTCGCGGGCATGCGGACGGAACATCGCGTCCATCTCGGCCACCTGCGCGTCCATGGTCGCGGCATCCGCACGGCAGTAGCGCTCCTCGTGCACCAGGTTCACCACGGGGTGCGCGATTGCCGGACGCTCCTTACGGGGCGTGCCGATGATGAGCATCGATAGCGGCATGGTATAGGGCGGCAGATCGAGCAGCTCGGCAACTTCCTCGGCATTCTCGACGATATCACCGATGTAGCAGCTCCCCAGCCCCAGGGCCTCGGCGGCAACCACGGCGTTTTGCGCGGCGATCACGGCGTCCTGGGCCGCGATGGCAAAGTCGCCCAAACCCGGCGCGCGGCGGGGCGCCTTACCCGTACGCTCGACAAACTCGGGCTCAAAGCAGCCCACGTGCTCAAACAGATCGATCCACTTGGCATAATCGACCACAAATATTAGTGCCCAGGGCGCCTTGGCAATCATGGGCTGGTGGTCGCACAGGTCGACCAGGCGATCGAGCGTAGCCTGCTCGCGGATGCTCACGATGGAATACATCATCATGGCGCCTGCCGACGGCGCACGGCTCGCCGCATGCAAAATCGCCGCCCGCTGCTCGTCGGTCACCGCCACGGGACGGTCGTCGTCATCGCGCGCAAAGGCACGCGTGGAGGAACGGTGCTCCAACGTGTCCAGCACCGCGTTGCCCGTGGTCTCGACCGGATAGCCGTACGTATCCACAGCCTTGGTGCAAACCTGCTCGCTCATAGCCCCATCCCTGCCATTTCTTTAAGAAGCCTTTACGTTTCCGTGTAATTCCCGTCCATTATCGCGCAGGTCGCCACTACATTGCGCCACACCGCCACACGCGCGTTAATATGGCTGGTTGTTGTGCGCAGTCACCAATTGCAGCGCATATCTTGGTAACAATCGGGTAAACCCCCGCTTTCGTAGGTTTTAAGTTTGTGAGGAGTCTCAGCATGTTCGCTGCCGCCATCTCGCTCGTCGGTCTTGCGGCGACCGTCTACCTTGTCTTGCGCGAGGCCAAGGCCATTCGCGCTCAGTCGGGCACCGTTACCAAAAGCGCTCTTGGGTGGAGCGTCGCCTTCGGTCTGTTCCAGCTCTTTTTGACCATTTGGGGCGCCATTGGCCTCGTCGCCCAAAACGAGCCGCTCGCCTTTGTGATGCTCATTCTGACCAACGCCACCCTCACCGGATGCGCTTGGGCCAGCATCGCCCGCGACCGCATCGCCCCGCGCGTCTTTGCGTTCGCTGCTACCGATGCCCCCGCCCCCACCGGCAAGCTTGCCCGCCTGCGCGGCGCCTTTGTGGGCAAACCGCTCGTCGCCGCCGTCTTGTGCCTGCTGCTCGCCGGCGTCTTTGCGCTGTTGGGCATGGAGGTCTCGTCCAACCACGACTTTACCTGGGTCTACCCCCTGTGCATCCTACTCGAGTGGGCCATCATCGCCACGCTCATGGTCGGCTTGTTCTTCCTATTCCAGCGCCACGGCGCAGCCCCCGCGGTCCTGGCCTTTGCCCTCTTTATCCTGGGCATTGCCGAGTTCTTCGTTATCACGTTTAAGTCCATGCCCATCCAGCCGGGCGACCTTTCGGCCATCTCCACCGCCGCCGCGGTCGCCGGCACCGGCTACACCTTCTCCATCTCGCTGTTCTGCGTGCTGTCCATGGGCTTTACCGCCATCGCCATGCTGCTATGCGAGTACGCCGGCCTGGTGGCACCGCACCGTCAGAAGAGCGCCGCCAACGCCAAGCGCATGCTGCTCACCAACCTGCTCGTGGCCGTGCTGTGCCTGGGCGGTGTGACCGCGCATGTTACGCTCATCGACTACTACAACACTCTCGGCATCACCGTCTACACCTGGCGTCCGCTCGAGAGCTACTGGCGCGAGGGCTACCTGCCCGCTTTCATTAGCGCAGCGCAGTCCATCAAGCCGCCCAAACCCGCCGACTACTCCGTCGACGATGCCAAGGCCACGCTCAAAAAGTACGCCAAGGCCTACGACAAGTCCGACGCGGCCAAGAGCGACGAGCGCGCCGCCGCAAAGGAGCAGTTCGACAGCGAGAAGCCCACGGTCATCGCCATCATGAACGAGACGTTCTCGGATCTGTCGATCTACCAGAACATGCGCGCCGGCTACGAGGGTCCGCAGTACTTTAAGAGCCTGTCCAACTGCCTCAGCCGCGGCAAGCTCTACGTGAGCGCCTACGGCGGCGGCACCGCCAATACCGAGTTTGAGTTTATGACCGGCAACTCCATGGCCAACCTGGGCTCGGGCGTGTACCCCTACACCATCTACAACATGGAAACGACCGGGAACCTGGCAGAGCAGTTCAAATCGCTCGGCTATTCCACCACGGCTATGCACCCCAATCACGCAACCAACTGGAACCGCGAGAACGTCTACAAGGACTTTGGCTTTGACCAGTTCCTGTCCATCAACGATTTCCAGGGAGCCGACACCTTGCGCGGCATGGTGACCGACCAGGCTACCTACGACAAGATTCTTGAGCTGCTTGACCAGAACGCCGATCCGCAGTTTATCTTCGACGTGACCATGCAGAACCACTCGGGCTACGATACGGGCCTGCTGCCGGTCGACAAGCAGATGCACCTGAATATCGACACGACCGACCTGGACGCCAAAACCGTCGAGGACGGCACGCTCTCCGATGTCGACGAGTATGTCTCGTGCATCGAGCAGTCCGACCAGGCGCTTCGCTACTTCCTCAACGCCCTGAGCAAGCTCGACCGCAAGGTGGTCGTGGTGTTCTGGGGCGACCACCAGCCGTTCTTCCCGTCCAAGTTCAACGACAAGTGGTTTACCGGCGAAGACGACGCCACGCACCAGGAGCGTCTGTGGCAGACCGACTACATCATCTGGGCCAACTACGACGTTGCCGGCTGCGACCAGACGAGCGAGGTCGACGACCTGTCCACCAACTACCTGTCCACGCAGCTTATGCAGCTGATCGGCGCACCGCTGACCGACTACCAGAAAGCGCACATGACGCTGCGCGAGTCGCTGCCCGCCATCAACTCGGTGGGCTACGAGGACGCCAGCCTGCGCTGGGCGCTTTCCTCCAACGTCACCGGTGACGATGCCGCCGCCGCAGCCGCCACCAAGGCGCGCGAAGATTACGCCAAGATGCAGTACTACGAGATGTTCCGCGACGGCAAGAACGTGTACACCGAGCACTTCCAGACCGAGGCCAACGAGACCGACCCCAACCTGGCACCGGGCACGACCAAGATCAAGTAACGACTAGCTGCGAGTTCATAACTGAAACGTCTGTCCGGGCGGAGGCATATAAGGTTCCCTGCTCGGACAGTCCTGCGCAAGACGGAGGCCACATTAAGTGACCTCCTTTGCGTGCGGAACTCGCGATGAACCTTATATGCCTCCGCCCGGACAGACGCCCTGTTGTTGGAGCACGGCTTGTCTTGGGCGTATCGCCGAACATATATAAGTTGAAGGCCACGTTATGTGGCCTTCTTTGTTTGCGGAAAGTGTGTCCCGGAATTCTTGTCTGGAATGGGATGCAGTTTCCGCTTGGGACCCGATTGGGAAAGTGTGTCCCACTATTCAGCTGGATTCCGGGATGTATTTTCCGGTTGAGGCTCGTTGGGAAAGTGCGTCCCGGTCTGGGCGCTCAAACTGGGATGGATTTTCCGGATGAGGGCTTGACGGAAAATGTGTCCCGTTCCGGGCGCTAATTGTGGGATGCAGTTTCCGCTTGCGGAGTCTCCACTCAACAGAAAACCCGGGTGGCCTGTTTTTTGGCTACCCGGGTTTTTGGGTTGTCGATATGTTCGACTGGCTACTAGTGGGTCTTGCGGCGCTTGATCAGCATGATGAGGGCTATCACTACGAACGTTGCTCCCGCTGCTGCTGCGGTGGCGACTAGGGCGAATGTTTGGTCGCCGGTGTTTGCGAGGTTCTTCGCTGTGGTCGTAGTCTTGACCTTGGTGTCGGTCTTAGCTCCGTTGTCGGACTTTGGCTTGTCCGGGTTCGTCGGGGTCTCAGGAGTCTCGGGGTCCTTTGAGCCTTCGGAATCGGTTGGGCCGGCGGTGTTTACCAGCGTATGGTCCAGGAACTTCTTGGCGCCCGCACTTGCCTGTGAGAACAGGCGGCGCGTGCGGATCGGGGTGGCGTTCACCGTTGTGGGCGCCGTCTCCTCGGCCTCGATATTCACGAGCGTCGTGCCGGTGTCGAGGCCCACGTCGTTGTATCCCACGTGGCAGTAATACTGCGCACCGTCATCGTCTGCGGTCAGGTCAATCTCGAGCTTTGAGGCCGTTCCAGCCGCGAGGTTGCCATCGGCACCCACGAGCTTAAACTCTGTCTCGCCGCGGCCCTTGCGGTACCACATATAGGTCGGTGCCAGCCCTGTTTCGCTATCGTCGGCACCGAGTTGCTTCACATGGCCAATCGCCGAGAGCGTCAGGTGGCTTCCCGCCGCGCGCTCAACCGAAGAGTCGTATCCAAGATCCGACCCCTCCGCAGCATCCGCCGCAGGTCCGCTCACGGTCATCGTCATGCCATCGGGCATGGTCTTGACCGTGATGATTGCCGAGCGAATACCTGTTTCGGTCGTGGATCCATTCTTAACGGCGGCGATGGCGAATCGATACTCCGTATTGGGCTGCAGCCCATCCCACTTGAGCGAGGTCTGCGTGTTGTCGGCAATCTTCCAGCTATTGACGACCGCATCCGCCGCATTGCTCTGCAGCATGCCCACGCCGTAGCTAAAGCCACTCTTGTTTGCGAGTACATCGTCCCAGCTAAACGTAACGCTGGTCGAATCGACGGCGTTTGCCGTAAAGCCCGTCACGGCCGGCGCGTCGGGCATCTCGACGTCCTTAACGTCATAGCCCACGATCCAGAACTGGTCGGTGTCCTTGGTGCCGAGCTTGTCGCCCGAGTCTGCCTCGAACTTGTCGACATCCACCGCGTTGACGCCCAGACGCCACACAAAACCGTACTTGCCCTGCGCGGCCTCGGGCAGGTTGTCGACGGTGCCGCCGTATTCGGTCGATTCACTCGAGGAGTTACCCGTAGTAAAGCCGGCGTTGGCACCAAAGCACAGGCCGCCAAACAACTCGTGCTTTGCGAGCTTCGCGCCCATGACAACGCTGCCGTTCAGCGTCAAGCCGAGCTCGAGCTCCTGCTCCTTGCCCTCCTCGACTTCGATGGTCTGCTCAATGCTCGCCCCCGACTGCGCAGCGGCGCCGTTAAACCCATCGTGCGTGTAGGCGCGCGTTACGCCAGGCTTGCCCAGGCCAAAGGAATCCCCAACGGGAGTCTCGCCGTTGAGCGTCGTTTGATAGGTTCCGGGTTCTCCCGACCGGTTGGTCAAAAAGTAGCTGAGCGGCGTCATATTGTGCTGTTTGGCAATGCGGTCATAGGCCTCGACATTAACGACCGAGGTCTGCGCGCCGAGCGACACGGGCGCCGCCATCACGCCCTTGCCACCAGTTTCCTCATTTTCGATCTCATACTCGTAATAGACCATCGGAATCGTGTAGAGCACGGCCTTGTCACCCTCGCCGGCATGCGACTCATAGCTTACGCTTGCGCTGACCGTGCGCTCGCTCCGGTAGTCATAGCATCCCTCGGCGGCAAAATCGACTGAAGCATTCATCGCGACCAGGGGCGGACCGGTCTGCACCTCGACGGCAACGCCCAACTCGGCGCCAATGGTATAGCCCTGGGATGTCCCCGTGCCCTTTTCCTCTCCGTATGACGTGCCGCCCAACACCAGATAGCCGTATGCCTGCTCCAGATCCTCAACATAGGGCGCATCCTGCAGCACGGCAAGCACGCGCGGGTTGGTATAGACCTTGTAGCGGTCCTTGTACGTGATCTTGACGCTGTCGTTGTCGACATCGGGCAGCGCGAGCGAGATAAATGTGCCGTAGGTAGTGCCGCGACGGTTGCTCTCGCTAATCACCTGCTCCTCGCCGCGGCGCACCTTTCCGTTCTCGTCGAGCGAAAAATGCGAGGCGGTCATCCAATAGTAGTCATCGTTCTTGCGCAGGTCCTCGTCGCGGTGCTTGCCCACCACGGCGATAAAGCTCTCGTTATAGCGGTCCGAACCCGAGACGCTGCCCGCCTTGACGTCGCTGATCCACACCTGCTCTATACCCTTGTGGTCATGCTTGTTGCTGCTGTTGTATTGCTGACCGCTCATGCTCATGGTTCCGACCATGGACCCCAAGCCCTGAGCCCCGCTCTGTGCCGTGTTGCAGGCAAAGTCGCGGAACACATCGCCACCCACGAGCACCTCGTCGACCGCCAGCTGCTCGGACAGGCCGTCAAGGTTGGCAGTGGCAAGGGCAATAGGCGCCAAGGTGCACGGATAGCGCTTATCCTGAGCGCTATCCTTCCATGCGCTGGTGGGCACATGCATCAGCCCATAGGAGGCGAGGAGCCCGTCTCTGTATTCCTTACAATCGGAAAGCTTGAACTCGCCAGACTCCGAGTCAAAATACGCGTAGCGGTACAGCGCGCCGTACAGCCCCTTGCTGCCGTCAGAAGCGCCGTAATCAAAAGCGCTGCGTTGCCAGTCATAGCCCGCAAGAATAAGGCCCGTGACGGTTTCACCCGTCTTCTTTCCTTCTTCATCGTAGGCGGCAAACGTGCCGAACGTCGCATTCGCAGCGACCATGGTCTTGCCGTTCGCGGAGAGGGAGATTGCGCCCGCGTCGCCCAGAGCATCGACATGGACGAGCGCACCCTTGGATGCATCCCACGAAAACAGCTCGCAATGCGTCGACTTATCAATATTCTTCTTGCCGTAGGGTGCCGAGACCACGATGGCGAGGTCATCGCAAAAATCGCGATCGAGGTCGCCGGCCGCTAGCGAAACGACAGGAGCTGACTGAAGCTGCGTCCAGGAGTCGTTCCCGCCCTTGTTGTGCGTGGTGTAGTCCGCGGCGTTACCGGCATCGATCTTGACGACGCTTTGCTTCCAGTTGCCGCCCTCCAAGTCATACATGTCGACTACAGCCTTGCGCACGCCGTTCTCGTCGACATAGCAGCCCGCGTAGACAAAAAGCTCGTCGACGCCGTCGCCATCGACATCGCCCGCCTCGACATCAAAGACGGCGTCGTGCTCTTGCAGGTAACCGGCATCCAGGTACTTAAAACGGCCTTCGTACATCATATTAGTGTTGACCGTCACCGGCAGGTGTGTGTCGAGAGTGCGCGTACGCCCGTTGCTAAACGAGTAGAGGACCAGCTCAACCTTTCCGGCGTATGACTTGCCGTCAATCGTCGTGGAGGAACTGTCGCCGTAGGCACGGAGCTCGGCAACGCGGCTCTTTTTGCCCGTGCTGGCGTCGCTGCAGAACTCAACACTCGTGGCGTGAATGCCCGAGAAACCGTTGTTGTCGTTGGCGAGTACTGTTGAGGACTCATTGTTGCTTAGGTACGACCAGGTGCCGCCACCGTAGTCGCTATGCTTGTAGAGATCGCTGTTCGTATCGAAGTTGTTGACGTTTTGCCAGAACTTTGCGGCGCCCCACACACTTCCATAGCCATCGGTGAGTTTGCTGCTGCCGCCAATGTCACCGCGCTCGACGTTCTCGAGCTTGTCGCGCAGAGTGTAGCGATTGCCATGGCTACCGTTAGCTGCCATATAGACCTCGCTGCGCGTGGCAAACGTCGTGGGGGTATCAGTGGAATAGGGGCCAACGGTATCGGCCGGAATGTCCTCGCTCGTGCCCAGACCCAGGGCTTGATAATCCTGCTCGGTCATATCGGTGATTGCGGGCGCGTCTGCCGCCTGGGCAACCTGGGGCGTGGCCGTGAAGCAGGCGACGCTCGTGGCGATCAACGCAGCAAGCGCCGCCGTCCCAACAAGCGGGATTTTCGACAGCCTACGGATACGGGGGTGTGGAACGTACATGAGGGACCTCGCTTTATTCGAGTGGAGTGGACTCATTTTTGCAAATGATACATCCGATGCCCGATATCACGTGTCTCATTTTCGCCAACGGCGTGTCTCATTTTTGAGAATCCGAGATGCCGCGGAAATCTTATCCCAGCTCAAAGGCCATTTCTGGGATGTATTTTCCGTCGAGTGCCTCATCGGGAAACTGCATCCCATTTCAAGCGTCGATTCTGGGACGCATTTTCCCCTTAGACCCTCAACCGGAAACCGCATCCCACTTTGAGCGCAAATTCCGGGATGCATTTTCCGCTTGAGCCTCATTGGGAAACGGCGTCCCACTTTGAGGGCTGATTGTGGGATGCATTTTCCGGTTTTGCTCTCATTGGGAAAATGCATCCCGTTTCTTGACCGAATAATGGGACGCAATTTCCCGTTGGAGCGCCTTTGGGAAAGTGTGTCCCACTTCGACCGCCCAGAGTGGGATGCACTTTCCGCAAGGCTCTGTTAGACCAGGATTGACATTCCGCCCCGTCATCTTCTTGCGATTGCA
>UQVD01000034.1 GCA_900544385.1 uncultured Collinsella sp. | reverse complement strand
GAGATACTGATCGGTCTCGTGGGCTCGGAGATGTGTATAAGAGACAGGTGGTGGCGATCAGCAGGTCGGCGCCCTCGTCGCAAACGTCCTTGGCCTCGGAGATGGCGCACTGCACGATCTCGTACTTGTCGGCGTAACCGTTGGCGTCGAGCATGGTGGCGACCTTCTGGGCAACGAGCGTGGAAGTAGCAGCGCCAGCACCGCAAGCCAAAACAATCTTCTTCATAGGTAATGTCTCCCTTCATGGTTTACTTTAGGTAAGTGTACCGCAGCGAGCGATGGCACTCGGCCTCGATGAGCTTTTATGCCAGTTTGCTTGCGCGCTGCGTATAATACATCTAGTACGTGTTGTCATACCGCTCGCTTTATGAGCGACTAAGGACCCCAATATGCCCGATTCCCGCACCCTCTGGACCGCCGTCGTCATTATTTGCATCGCCGTGTCGGTATTCTTTAGCGTCAAAAAACGCACCACGTTTAAGCGCCTGCAGCAGCTTATGGCTGCGAAGCAGTGGGACGAGTTCGATCGTTTGCTCGATGGCAAACTCACCAGCATGCTGTACCCGCGCTATAACCGCGACTACCTGCGCCTGAACTCCTATCTGCTGCGCGAGGACCACAAGCGCGCCGACGAGATGTTCGATTTGCTGCTGGGGCTCAATCTGCCCAAAATGCAGCGCGTCGACCTGGTGATCAAAGCCTTTAACTACTACGTTGGCCAGGAGGACCGCAAAAAGTCCAAGGAGCTCCTGCACGAGATCAAGGGCTTTGAGGGCGGCCAGGCCGAGGCAGTCGCGCACGAATGCCAACTGATGTACGACACGATGATCCTCAAGCGCCACAACGACATTCCCGAGCTGGAGCGCATGCTCGAGGAGGCCGGCGACGACAAGGTCAAGAGCTGCCGCCTGGAATACCTGCTAGCCCTGCAGTACAAGAACAAGGGCGACGAAGCCAAGTTCCAGGAGTTCCTGGAGAAGTCGGGCCAACACTCGATGGCCGTCAACGCGTAACGGACGGCTTGTGCTAGACTTCTAGTCTCACGGGGGCGTGGCGGAATTGGCATACGCAGGAGACTTAAAATCTCTCGCCGCAAGGATTGTGGGTTCGAGTCCCACCGCCCCTACCATATGACGCTTACGAGCCCGTGTCCCCCAGGGATGCGGGCTCGTTTCTTTTAGATGCCGGTGGGACTCTAAGCTGCGGTGGAATAGATCCTGTTTATACCGTTTACCGGCCCATTTAGGAACTATTTCACCGCAACTTATTTAGAGGGCGCTCAGGCTCGGGGTCCAGCCGATGGTGGGGGCGGCGCCGTCGAGAGTCTCGTTGATGGTGGCGGCCATGCCGGCGAGCAGGCTGTTCTCGCTCACGGTAAGCGCCCTGTAGCCGCCGGCTCGCATGAGCTCGCGGATTACCACGGCGCCAGCCAGAATCACGCCCGCGCGTTTGGGCTGTACACCCGGTAGCGCGGCGATACCCTCCACATCCAGCGTAGATATACGATCGATGGCGGCCGAGATCTGCTCCATCGAAAGCTCGCGCAGGTGCACAAAGCTCGAGTCGTACGGCTCCAGTTCGTGGATCAGCGCCACGAGCGTGGTGACGGTACCGCCCACCGCGACGAGGCGCTCGACGCGCTCAAAGTCGACAGGCAGGCCCTCAAAATAGGCGGAGAACTGCTCGCTCGCCCACGCGGCGGCAACCGCAAGCTCATTCGTCGACGGCGGCAGCGCAGAGAAAAACCGCTCCGTCACGCGACGGCAACCGATGTCCAGTGAGCGCGTTCCCTCCAGCGCAAAGACCCCGCGCTCAGGCGCATAGACGCCCGTCGCGAGCTCCGTGGAGCCACCGCCCGAATCGGCGACGATGATGCGCTCGCCAGCAAAGTCGTGTGCCACGCCAAAAAACGTCAGGCGCGCCTCAACCTCGCCCGGAATCACCTGCGGTTCGAGCCCCAGATCGCGCAGACCGTCCAGCAGCAGCGCGGCATTGGACGCATCGCGCGCGGCACTCGTGCAGGTGGTGCAGACGCACGCGGCCCCAAAGGTACGGGCTTCGTCCACAAACATGCGGCACGCAACGAGCACGCGCTCAACGGCCGCCTCGCAAAAGCGCCCCGTCGCGTCCACGCCCTCGCCCAAGTCGGTGATCTCGGTATGCTTGGACGATTCCACGATCGCCCCGGCCTCGACCTGCGCCAACACCAGTCGCGACGACACCGTTCCCAGGTCGATCGCGGCCACCTTATATCGTTTGCAATTTGTCATTGCGGGCTCCCCTCCGGGCGCTACTCGCCGTTGGACACGACCGTCTGGCCCTCGACGCCGTTAAATCCAAACAGCATGTCGAGCGCCTGGATGTACCACGGCGCGTCCCTACCGACTTCTTCGATTTCCTTGGCAACTTCGCTGGCCTTCTTGGCGTTCGACGACTTCTTTTCAGCCGACGACGAGTCCGAATCATCGTCCAAGCCCAAGACATCAATCCTAGTCTCGCCAGGCATTACCAGGCCCAGGTCCTCGGACGCCGCGTCCTTGATGCCCTCCTCCGAGAGCAGCTTGTCGACGCTTTTTTGCAGCTCGTCGTTATATTGCTCGCGAATCTCGACCTGCTTGGCCAAGATATCGCTCGAGCGCTTAGCCACATACAGGTCGCGTACGGGAAAATACAGGCTCACGAGCGCCAGCGCCACCACGATACCGATAAACAGCGGGCGCAGAGAGCCATGTGTAAAGTCATAGATCGCCTTGACCACCGCATTATCGTTGGCGTAGCGCATAAAGTCCGAGCCCGAAAGACGGCTCGAGGGCCTGCTCGACCTGTCGTGCGCCTGGGCCGGGGGACGCGACGCATGTGTCGAACGTGCCGGGCGCACTGGTCCATCTGTCGAAGTATTCACTTGAGCATTGGGGCGCGAGGTACTTGTCGGGCGTTGCATGGAGCGGTCGGCGCCGGCGTAGGCGGACCCACCGAGCTGCACCGTGCGCGCACGGCGAGGCGACGGCTCACGCGAACCGGCGGAATAGTACCTGTTGTCGTAAATCTGATCCATGTGCGCCTTGTGCGGTTGAGGTTTGTTTGCGCTAAGTATTCTAGTTATAGCACGAGCGTGCGCACCGCCTTCGCCAGCCTTTGCTCGACATAAAAAAGGCGCTGAGCCATATGGCCCAGCGCCCAATGGCGGCCGTCAGAAGTGGAACGGAGCCGAGTCAACCCCGCCCCCGCGTGCACCACTTGTTTAGCGAATGTTGTAGAACGCTGCTTTGCCGGCGTAGCGCGCGCTGCCCTCAAGCTCGTCCTCGATACGGATGAGCTGGTTGTACTTGGCGATACGGTCGCTGCGGCACGGGGCGCCCGACTTGATCTGACCGGCGTTGACACCCACGACCAGGTCGGCGATCGTGGAGTCCTCGGTCTCGCCGGAGCGGTGGCTCACGATGCAAGCGTAGCCGGCCTCCTTGGCGGTCTCGATGGCCTCGAGCGACTCGGTGAGCGTGCCGATCTGGTTGACCTTGACCAGGATCGCGTTGGCGGCGCCCAGCTCAATGCCCTTCTTGAGGCGCTCGGTGTTGGTGACGAACAGGTCGTCGCCCACCAGCTGCACCTTGTTGCCAATGCGGCGGGTAAGCTCGACCCAGCCGTCCCAGTCCTCCTCGGCCATGCCGTCCTCGATGGAGATGATGGGATAGGTGTCGACGAGTTTCTCCCAGTAATCGACCATCTGGGCGCTCGTGTACTCAACGCCCTCGCCCTTGAGCTCGTACATACCGGTCTCAGCGTTGTAGAACTCGGTGGACGCCGGATCCATGGCGTACATAAAGTCGACGCCGGGCTTAAAGCCAGCCTTCTCGACGGCCTTGGTGATGTACTCGAACGGCTCGGCATTGGTCTTGAGGTTGGGCGCAAAGCCGCCCTCGTCGCCCACGCCGCCGCCCAGGCCGGCCTCGTGCAGCACGCCCTTGAGGGTGTGGTAGACCTCGGCGCACCAACGCAGGCCCTCGGCAAAGCTCGGGGCGCCCACCGGCATGATCATGAACTCCTGGAAGTCGACGTTGTTGTCGGCATGCACGCCGCCGTTGAGGATATTCATCATAGGTGTGGGCAGCAGATGAGCGTTGACGCCGCCCAGGTACTGGTACAGCGACAGACCCGACGACTCGGCAGCGGCGCGAGCAACGGCCAGCGACACGCCCAGGATGGCGTTGGCACCGAGCTTGGTCTTGTTGGGGGTACCGTCCGCGGCAATCAGCGCGGCATCGACGGCGCGTTGATCGAAGGCGTCGAGGCCTACGACGGCGTTAGCGCACTCGTTGTTGACGTGCTCGACGGCCTGCGAGACACCCTTGCCCAGATAACGGCCCTTGTCGCCGTCGCGCAGCTCACATGCCTCAAAGGCACCGGTCGAAGCACCCGAAGGCACCATTGCGCGGCCAAAGCTGCCGTCCTCGAGCACGACCTCGACCTCGACGGTGGGATTGCCGCGGCTGTCGAGCACCTCGCGACCGTAGACGTCCAAAATATCGCTCATGTTGTCTCCCTCTCACTTGGAAACGTAGTGGATGCAAGCGACCGGCTGACCGTGCACCGTCGGTGCGTCTCCGTAAGTTAGCCATGTCGCACTTTTTGCATTATGCCCTAAGTTAGCCGATGGATACACTTGATTTTCGAAAAATTTAGCGGGAACGATGAGGCGTATCAGCCCGTCGTTCCCGCAGTCTTACTCCTCCGCCTTTGCGGCATCCCACAGGTCGTTGAGGCCGTGGGTCGAAAGCTCGGCAAGATCCACGTGAGCATCGGCCGCCATCTGCTCCATCGCGGCCCAGCGACGGCGGAACTTTGCCGTGCTGGCACGAAGGGCGCTCTCGGCGTCAATGCCCTCCTTGCGCGCAACGTTGACCAGGGCAAAGAGCAGATCGCCAAACTCCATTTCGCGCTCGGGCGTTCCGGGGGCCTCGGCCTCAAACTCGGCACGTTCCTCGGCGACCTCGTCCCACACGTCCTGGACCGTCTCCCACTCAAAGCCTACGGCGGCCGCCTTGCGTGACACCTTCTGCGCCTGCATCAACGCCGGCAGATGCGTGGGCACGCCATCGAGCAGACCCTCGGGCGCGGCCTCGCCCGCCGCCACGGCCTTGTCCTTGGCGGCTTTCTCGGCAAGCTTGACCTCGTCCCAAATCTTGAGTACCTCGTCGGAGCTGTCGGCATCCGCATCGCCAAACACGTGCGGATGACGGCGAATGAGCTTGGCGTCGATATCGCGCGCCACGTCGGCCAGCGTAAACTCGCCGGCGTCGGCAGCAATCTGCGCATGCAGCACGACCTGCATGAGCACGTCACCCAGCTCCTCGCGCAGGTGAACCGCGTCGTCCGCCTCGATGCAGTCGAGTGCCTCGTAGGCCTCCTCGATCATGTTCTTGCCAATGCTGCGGTGCGTCTGCTCACGGTCCCACGGGCAGCCATCTGGCTGACGCAGACGCCAGACGGTCTGCACCAGATGCTGCAGCTCGGCCGACGCGTCTACCAGCGTGGACAGATCGCGCGAGCCCTCGGCATTTTGCTGAGTCATGTGCTGCGCCATGGTTAGTCCTCCTCCAGGATCACGTGGCGAAACGCGCCGCCCTCGTAGATGCCGTAACTGTGCGTACCGTCCTTGGGAATGCTCACACTGCCGGGGTTGAAGAGCCACAGGCCCGGGTGCGCGGCGCTTTCCTCGTTGACCTTGATGTGCGTGTGACCGTAGACGAGCGCGGAGCCCCCGGGCAGCGCGGGCGCGTGGTCGACGCTGTTGTGCATGCCGGCGCCAAAGACATGGCCGTGCGTCAGGAACAGCTCGCGGCCGGTCTCGTCGAACAGCGTGGCGTAGTCGGCCATGACGGGAAAGTCGAGGACCATCTGGTCGACCTCGGCATCGCAGTTGCCGCGCACCGCGATGATGCGGTCGGCCAGGGCGTTGAGCAGCGGGATTACGCGCTTGGGGGCGTAATCGCGCGGCAGGTCGTTGCGCGGACCGTGGTAGAGCAGGTCGCCCAGCAGCACGATGCGGTCGGGCTGCTCGGATTCGATGGCGGCGACCAGGCGCTCGGTCCAATATGCCGAGCCATGGATGTCGGAGGCGATGAGGTATTTCATGGGGAGATCCTTTCGAATGGGGTTGATATGGCTGGGCGCAGGATGTCGCCACCGGCCGCGTTACTCAAATCGCAGTGCCGCGCTCTGGGCCGCTTGCATCACGCGCTGGAGCGGCACATTGTGCTCACGGGCAAGGCGAGCGCAGTCCTCGTACTCGGGTGCTGCACGCTCGCTGCCGTCGGGCAGGGTGGCCACTTTAACGGACACCTCGCCCCATGGCGTCGTTACGCGCTCAAAGCGGCGTGGTAGGCAAACGCGCTCCATAACCTGGCGACGGATGCCGTTGGTCGTGGTTTCCAAAAAGATGATCGTCTGCAGACGCTCGATATCCTCGTGAGCACAGATTACCTGTAGCTGCCAGCTGGGGCGGCCTTTCTTGCAATAGAGGGGCAGCCAATGCACCTCGCGCGCACCCGCCTCGCGCAGGCGGTCGGCAGCGTAGGCGAGCACCTCGGGCGACGCGTCGTCGATGTCGCATTCCAGCTTGACGATGGTTTCGGGTGCATCGGTCTCGCGGGACAGTGGGGATGTGCTATCGCATTGCATACGGTCCGGATCCTTTCCGCGCGGGCTCGTTTTGTTCATCCAAACGCTAGCACATCGCGGGCGGCGCAGGGGCGGCGTCATGGGATAGGTGCGACTTTTACTGGGTGCAAGTGCTGGCGCGCTCCAACGCCGGCCCGCTCCACTCAAACGTGTACGCCAGCCTCCAAACATGTCAT
This sequence comes from uncultured Collinsella sp., assembly GCA_900544385.1. GTDB lineage: Bacteria > Actinomycetota > Coriobacteriia > Coriobacteriales > Coriobacteriaceae > Collinsella. The sequence continues at coordinate 13,036 of UQVD01000034.1, read as the reverse complement.
TTTCTGCAGCTTTTGGAGGCTGATGTACATGTTTTGAGAGCGCAAGCGAGGCCGCACCGCGCACCCTTTCCAGTCGATTTCGGCCCCCCGGTGCGCTCGTCGCATCGGGGGCCGCGCCATTACAATGGAGCGGTTTCGCCAAATGCAAAGGAGTCGCCATGTCTGCTTGCCCGCTGGTCGATTGCCACACCCACACCTCGTTTTCGGACGGACATGCCTCGTTTGAGGAAAACGTCCGCGCTGCCGCGGCCGCCGGCTGCCGCGTCATGGTCTCGACCGACCATCTCACCTTACCCGCCAGCATGGATGCCAACTGCGAGGTGCAGGTTGTCGAGGGCGACCTGCCGGCACATCGTCTGGCTTTTGAGGATGCCCGCAAGCTTGCCGCGCAGATCGCGTCGGAGCTCGAGCTTATCTATGGCTTTGAATGCGATTGGTACGAGGGCTGCGAGCCTTTGGTTGAGCGCTGGTCCCAGGGCGCCGTCGTGCGCCTGGGCAGCGTGCATTGGATTGGCAACCCAGGCGATATCATGGCCGGCGCCGCGGGTACGGCGGGAACGGAAAACGTCGCTCGTCCCGATACACCCGATTCCCTTTGCGGTTGGATCGACGACGACACCAACCTGCACGTTTGGGAAAACCTGGGGGTACGCGGCGTGTGGGATCGCTACGTCGACGACTGGTGCCGCGCCTGCGAGAGCCCGCTCAACTTTGATGTGATGGCTCACCCCGACCTGGTCATGCGCTTTTCGAAGGAAGGCTTTGCGCCCGACTTTGACCCCGCACCGTTTTGGCAGCAGTTGGCCGAGTGCGCGCACGATACGGGCCGCCGCGTTGAGGTCTCGACCGCCGCACCGCGCAAGGGGCTCGACGACTACTACCCCGCAACCGGTCTTTTGCGCTGCTTTGCCCATGCCGAGGTGCCGATCACTTTTGGCTCGGACGCGCACCGCGCCTGTGATATCTGCTGGATCATCCGCGAGGCCCAGGCCCACGCCTACGACTGCGGTTATCGAACCTTCGACATCCCCCACCCCACCGGCGAATGGGAACCCACACCCCTCGACTAGCCATCCCTTCATAAGTTGCGGTGGAATAGGGATTGTTTTGCCTGATGAAGCGCTTAAACAGTCCCTATTTCACCGCAACTTCCATGACCCCGTTACACCAACAAAGACTGTCCCAAACGACTAGTGGCGGCGGGCGTTGAGTTCGCCGGCCAGCTCGTCGAGGGTGATGCCGTAGCGCTCAAGCGTCACGAGCAAGTGGTAGACCAGGTCGCCGGCCTCATAGCGAATGTGATCGTGGTCGTTATCCTTGCAGGCCATGATGACCTCGCTCGCCTCCTCGGCAAGCTTCTTGAGCAGCTCGTCCTCGACGTCGGTCAGCAGGCGAGCGGTATAGCTCTCCTGCGGCGATGCGTCGCGACGGCCGTGAATCACCTCGGCCAGACTTGTCAGCGTCTCTCCGATATTTCCATCCTGAACGTTTGCGGTGCGCACACCCATAGTTCAATCCTTTCTGGTGGCCGAGCGTCTAATCGAGCGCCCGCCCTACGCGAGTTTCTTAAAGAAGCAAGTACGGTTGCCGGTATGGCAGGCCGGACCCGGCGAGTCGACCTTGACCAGCAGCGTATCGCTATCGCAGTCGGCCCAAAGCTCCTTGACCTCCTGCATATTGCCGCTCGTCGCGCCCTTGTTCCAGAGCTCCTGACGGCTACGGCTCCAAAACCACGTGGTACCGGTCTTGAGCGTCAGCCCCACCGATTCCTCGTTCATCCAAGCAACCATAAGCACCTCGCCGGTGTCATACTGCTGAACCACACAAGGAATCAACCCACGGGCGTCGTATTTAAGCTCGGACGCAGTTGCCACTTGCTCCATTTAAAAATCCAATCTCACGGGAATACCTTGAGAGGCCATATACTCCTTCACCTGGCGAATGCTGAAGGTTCCAAAGTGAAAGACGCTCGCCGCCAGCACGGCGTCGGCCTCGCCCTCGATCACGCCCTCGGCAAAATGCTCGAGCGTGCCCACACCGCCGCTCGCGATCACCGGAATCGGCACCGCGCGCGCCACGGCGCGGGTGAGCGCCAGATCAAATCCGGCCTTGGTGCCGTCGCGATCCATACTGGTCAGCAAGATCTCGCCGGCGCCGCGACGGGCCGCCTCCTCGGCCCACGCCACCGCGTCGATACCCGTGGCGTTGCGGCCGCCCGCCGTGAAGACCTCCCACTTGTCGGCACCCGGCTCTCCGGGCAAACCGACGCGCTTGGCATCGATCGCCACGACCACGGCCTGACTGCCAAAAGCCGCGGCAGCCTGACTAATCAGCGACGGGTCACGCACGGCCGCCGAGTTGAGCGACACCTTGTCGGCACCGGCGGCAACCATGGTCCGCATGCCCGCCAAGTCGCGAAAGCCGCCGCCCACGGTATAGGGAATAGCGAGCTCCTCGGCCGCATGCGCCGCCATCTCGATAGTCGTCGCACGGTTGTCGCTCGTGGCGGTAATGTCCAGGAAGACGACCTCGTCCGCACCCTCGCGGTCATAGGCACGCGCCAGCTCCACCGGATCGCCCGCATCGCGTAAGCTCACAAAGTTGACGCCCTTGACCACACGGCCGTCCTTGACGTCCAGGCAGGGAATCACGCGCTTGGTAAGCATGGGCTACTCCTCCCCTCGGGCGGCGGCCAGCGCCTGTGCCAGCGTAAAGTTGCCTTCGTAGAGCGCACGGCCGGTAATGGCGCCTTCAATCGCGACCTCGCCCACCGCGGCCAGTGCGCGGATGTCGTCGAGCGTCGAGATACCGCCCGAAGCCACGACGGGAAAGCCCGCGACCTCGGCCACATGGCGATACGCCGCCACATCGATGCCCGTCTGCATGCCATCGCGCGCGATGTCGGTATACACCAGATGCTTAAAGCCCAGCTCGGTAAGCTGCGCCACGGCATCGTCGAGCACCACGCCCGCGCCGTCGCGCCAGCCGTTCACCTTAACCTGGCCGTCGCGTGCGGCAATGTCGGCGACCAGCAGCTCGCCAAAGCCTTGGGCTGCCACCTCAGCAAAACCCGGCTCGGTCACGAGCACCGTGCCCAGCGCGATGCGGCGCGCACCGTAGCCGGCCAACTCGTCGATGCGTGCGAGCGAGCGGACGCCGCCGCCCACGTCCACGGACAGACCGTCGACGCCGCAGATGGCCTTAATCGCCGCCGAGTTGGCAGCGCATGTGTCCTCGTCCTCGCCAAAGGTAGCGGACAGGTCGACGACGTGCACCCAGCTTGCGCCCTGCTCGGCAAACGAGCGAGCAACGGCCACGGGGTCGTCGGAATATACCTTGCAGCGGCTGCGGTCGCCACGCTCCAGGCGCACGACCTTGCCGCCGATCAGATCGATTGCGGGAAACAGGATCATCGGCCGGCCCCCTCGACGATGCTCACGAAGTTCTTAAGAATGCGCTGGCCCAGCACGGAGGATTTCTCGGGATGGAACTGGCAACCCCACACGTTGCCATGGCGCACGATGCACGGGAAGCTCCGCGTATAGTGCGTGCGCGCCAGCACATCGGCGGCATCGGAATCGTCGGCCACCGCGTAGCTGTGGGTGAAGTACATGTTGGCACCCTCGGCAAAACCAGTAAGCAGCGGATCGGCCGCACCGGCGGGCGTCATGTGCACCTGGTCCCAGCCCACGTGCGGCACCTTCAGGCGGCTCGACTCCAGGCGCGTGCACGAACCGCGCATAATACCCAGGCCATCGACCCAGAGGGCACCGGCCCGCTCGGAGGCGTTGCCGTCGGCGACCGCGCTCTCGCTCGCAGGAACGCCCTCGTTGCCGCGCTCAAAAAACAACTGAAGGCCCAGGCAGATGCCGAGCAACGGAGTTCCGGCGGCAACGGCGTCGAGCACCGCGTCCGCCTCGCCGCCCTCGCGCATAAAGGCGATCGCGTCGTAAAACGCGCCCACGCCCGGGATGACCAGGCCGTCGGCGTTGCGGATCTGCTCCGGATCGTCCGACGTGCAGGCGGCGGCACCGGCGCGTGCAAGCCCGCGCGCAACGCTCGACAAGTTGCCCTTGTGGTAGTCGACCACCACGATCTTCGGTTCGCCCACGCGACCCCTCCCTTATCTCATCGTCCAAAACCACCACAAAGGGGACAGGCACCTTCGTAGTGGTTTTTGCCTTTGTTGCGGTTACAGCGAGCCCTTGGTGCTGGGAATGCCCTGCACGCGGGAATCGAGTTCGCAGGCGTGACGCATCGTGCGGCCCACGGCTTTAAAGGCGGCCTCGATAATGTGATGCGAGTTGCCGCCCGCCAGCTCGCGCACGTGGAGCGTGAGCTTGGCGTCGCGCGCAAAGGCGTAGAAGAACTCAACGGCCAGCTCGGTATCGAAGCTACCCACGCGCTCAGTCGGTACGGGCAGCTCGCAGTAGGCCTGCCCACGGCCCGAAATATCAACGGCAGCCATCACAAGCGTCTCGTCCATGGCGATCGCCGCGTCGGCAAAGCGCGTAATGCCCGCCTTGTCGCCCAGCGCCTGGCAAAACGCCTCGCCCAGCACAATACCCGTGTCCTCGACGGTGTGATGCGCATCGACCTCGACGTCGCCCACCGCGTGCACCGTCAGATTGAACAGACCATGGCGGCCAAAAGCGTTGAGCATGTGGTCGAAAAACGGCACGCCGGTCGAGATATCGCACACGCCAGATCCGTCCAGGTCGAGCTTTACGACAATGTCGGTCTCGCCCGTCTTGCGGGTCACCTCGGCATAACGGTCCATCTACATCTCCTCCTTCACCAGCGCGGCAAACGCTGCCAGCACCTCGTCGTTTTCCTGCGGGGTGCCCACGGTAATGCGCAGGCAGTCCGCGAGCCCCGGCGCGTAACTAAAGTCGCGCACCAAAATTGAATACTCGTCGCGCAGGCGCTCGCGCACGCGCGTGGCATGCGGCGTGCGCACGAGCACAAAGTTCGCCGCGCTCGGCCACGCCTCCACGGGCAAGCCCTCGGCAGCCATCACGCGCAGAGCGGCCAGCTCGCGCTCACGCTCGGATGCGACCTGCGCCACCACAGGTGCGTAGGCATCGCGGGCACGCACGCAGGCAAGAGCTGCCGCCTGGCTCAGCACGTTGACCGAATAGATCTGGCGAATCGCCGCGAACACGTCGATGACCTCGGGCGCCGCGATCACATAGCCCAGGCGCGTGCCGGCGGCGCCGAACGCCTTGGACAGTGTATGCAGAATCACCAGGTTAGGATGCTCGGCAATAAGGCCTTGCGCCGTAGTTGCCGCGCCAAACGAATCGTCGGCAAACTCCACGTAGGCCTCGTCGACCATGACCATGCCGGGGCACGCATCGCACAGCGCCGCGACAAAGTCGAGCGGCGCCACGTCGCCCGTGGGATTGTTGGGCGAGGTCACGATCGCCAGGTTGCACTCGGGTGCGGCCGCGAACACAGCCGCCTGGTCGAGCTCAAAAGTTGCCGGGTCGCGCCACACGTCGCGCACCTCGGTCTGACAGAGCGACGCAAAGAACGCGTACTCGCTAAAGCACGGCGGGCAGTTGAGCAGGGTCCGCCCCGCGCCGCCAAACGCCAGCAGGAAGTTATAGAGTAGCTCGTCGCCGCCGTTGCCCACGCAGATGTTCTCGCGCGTCACGCCATGCCAGGCAGCAAGCTCGTCGCGCAGGTCGTTGGACATGGGATCGGGATAGCGGTTGAGCGGTGCGGCAGCCAAGGCCGCATCAACCGCCTCGCGCACGCCGGCCGGCACGGGATAGGTGTTCTCGTTGGCCGAAAGATTGATGCGCGTGGGCGTAAAGTTGGGATCGTAGGGCTCGATGCCGGTCAAGTAGGGCTGGACGAGCTCCTTCATGCGGGGCGTCAGCTCGGCCATATTAGGCCTCCTCGCCGGTCGCGCCAGCGGCACCGCCCGCAGCCGCCGCCAGGTCCACGCCCTCAGCAACCGTCGCCACGGCGTCGCCCGGCCAGGCGACCTTGGTCAGGTCGGCCGCAGCCAGTGACTCGGCACTCGCGGCATCCTCGCCCTGCTCCAGCACGCGACGACGCAGGGCAGCAGAAAGCGCGTGCGCCCACAGGCCCTCGGCCTCGGCTAGACGCTGTGTGGCGGGAGCGTCAGAGAGCAGGCCCTCGGGCGTATAGCAAATGACGCTCGAGCGCTTAACGAACTCTTCGACCGAAAGCGGGTTGGAGAACATGGCCGTGCCGCCGGTTGGCAGCGTGTGGTTGGGACCGGCAACATAATCGCCGAGCGGCTCGGAGCTCCAAGCGCCCACAAAGATGGCGCCGGCGTTGCGAATGCCGCCGAGCAGGCCCATCGCGTCCTTGCAGTGCAGCTCCAAGTGCTCGGGCGCCACGGTATTCACCGCCTCGACGGCGGCAGCCATGTCGGCGGCCACCACGATGGTGCCCTCATTGTCGAGCGAAGCACGCGTGATCTCGGCACGCGGCGACTGCGCCACCAGGATATCGATGCCTGCCTCGACCTCGCGCGCAAACTGCTCGTCGCAGGTCACCAGATAGCAGGCTGCCAGCGGATCGTGCTCGGCCTGGGCCATCAGGTCGGCCGCGACCACCATGGGCTTGGCCGTGGCATCGGCCAGTACGCAGACCTCGGAGGGGCCAGCGACCATGTCGATTCCCACGTCGCCCGAGACAATCTGCTTGGCAGCGGCAACAAAAGCGTTGCCCGGACCGGTGATTTTGTCGACGCGCGGAATGGTCTCGGTACCGTACGCCAGCGCGGCCACGGCCTGAGCGCCGCCCACCATATAGATCTCATCCACGCCGCCGAGCTTTGCCGCGGCGAGTGTATAGGGGCTGATCAGGCCATCTTTCTGCGGCGGCGTCACCATAACCACGCGATTGACGCCGGCAACCTTGGCGGGAATGGCATTCATGAGCACCGTGGAGGGATACTGCGCGCGACCGCCCGGCACGTAGATGCCGGCCGCCGCGAGCGGGGTCACCTTAACGCCGAGCATCGTGCCGTCCGGGCGCGTGGTAAACCAGCTCTGCTCGACCTCGCGCTGGTGGAATTCGCGAATCTGGCGTGCAGCCTTTTCGAGCGCCGCGACAAAAGCGGGATCGAGGCCTTCGAGCGCGGCATCGATCTGCTCCTGCGGCAAGCGGAAGCTCTGCAACTCGACACCGTCAAAACGCTGGCAGTAATCGCGCACCGCGGCATCGCCGTTGGCACGCACGTTGGCCACGATATCGCGGGCGGCGTCGACGATGTTTTGCGGCAGCACGCCCTTGCGGTTGAGCTGGTTGGTAACGAGGCGCTCACCGGGGGCAAGCTTGATGGTCTTCATATCGGTATCCCCTATCGGTCGAGGTTGTGTTCGAAAAACGAGAGGCCGGGCGGCGGCGCCAGTCGGCCCGCAGCCCGGACGTTGGGGCGCCCGTGCGTGCTCGCGCTATTGTGCCGAGCCCGCAACGGGCTCAAAATGTTTGTCCTTCACGGCTGCCGCCAAGCGATCGGCTAGGTTGCGTACGCGCGGATCCAGACGCGCGGCGCCCGGATTGACAAAGAAGCGGGCCGTGCAGTCCATAATGCGACCAGTAATAACGAGGTCGTTATCGCGCAACGTGGCACCCGTGGCGGTAATATCCACGATACGGTCGGTCATGCCGACAATGGGGCCCAGCTCGATGTTGCCGTGCAGCGAGACGATGTCGGCGTTCACGCCGCGCTCGGCATACCAGGCACTCGCGATGCGCGGGTACTTGGTTGCCACGCGAAGCGACCCACGGCGGGCATAGTTGCGCTCGGCCTGGCCGGCGCGCCACGCGGGCTCCGCCTCGATAAACGTGCACAGGCCGTAGCCCAGGTCGACCAGCTGCAGCAGGTTGAGGTCTGCCTCGATAAGCGAGTCCCAGCCGCAGATGCCGCAGTCGGCACCGCCGCAGCCCACAAAGGCGGGCGCGTCGCTGGGACGCACGATGACAAACTCGATATCGCCGACCGCACCCTCACCGGCCTGTGTGTCGCGGCCGCGCACGATGAGGTGACGACCGGGGTCACGCAGCTCAGAGACATCCAAGCCCGCGGCCTCGAGCACGTCGAGCGTGTCGGCCTTAAGCGAGCCCTTGGGCACGGCAATGCGCAGCGGACCCTCGGCACCGCGCCCCACGGCGTGATCGCCATCGGAAGCAGCGTCCTCGGCCGAGGTGTGCGCGGCCTCCAGACGCTCGAGCGAAAAGGCGAAGCCCGCCGCCGGCACCTCGATGCCGTCGCCAAATGCACCGGTAAAGATGGAGTCGTAGCGTCCGCCCGAACCGACCGGATCGGGCAGTCCGCCGGCATAGGCCTTAAAGACCAGACCCGTGTAGTAATCAAACGAGTTCATGATGGAGAAGTCGAAGGACAGCACCTGGGCGTCCTCGGGAGCCAGGCCCTCGACCAGGGCACGCAGCTCGCGCGTGAGCGGCGCGACAATGCCCGCCGCCGCCAGCAGCGCGTCGACGCGGTCGAGCACCTCGGCACCACCGTGCAGGCGCGGCAGCTCGCTAATGGCGACCTTAACGGCCTCGGACTCGGTGCTTTTCGCCACGCGGGCATCGAGGCCCACGAAGTCATTGGCGTGCACACAACGCAATGCCTCGGCAGCCAGTTCGCGATCCTCACAGGCCGCGAGCAGTTCCTTAAACGGACGCACGCTGCCCGCGATAATGCGCGCACCGGGAAGTGCCAGCTTGCGCACGGCCTCGGCGACCAGTGAGACAATCTCGACATCGCCCGCGGTGTCGCCCGCGCCGATGAGCTCAAAACCCAGTTGCGTAAACTGACGCGAGCCACCGGCATTGCGCTGACACTCGCGGACCACCGGCGCCTCGTAGCGCAGGCGCAGCGGCAGATCGGCCGCACGCATGCGAGTCGAAACCAGGCGAACGATCGGCAGCGTGTTGTCGGGACGGACCACCAGCAGGCGACCGTCGTCATCAAAGAGCTTAAACGGCGTGTCCGCAATGCGGCCGCCCTCCTCGAGCGAGCCCTTGTCCTCGAGCAGCGGCGTCTCGACCGGAAGGTAATGATGCTCCCTGAAGCAGCCCTTCACCGTCAGCGCAATCTCCTCGCGCGCCTGAGCCTCCTCGGGCAATATGTCCCGGAATCCCCACGGTGTGGCCGTCATCTGGTGAGCCTCCTCATGCTGTGTTTCGTATAGAACAGAAGACCGGCATAGCTCCGCCGGTCTTCTGGGTACTTTAGCATACTAGAGTGCTTGCGGGGAAAATCCGTCGCAGCCGCTCACACCGTATTCATTTGGAAACATAGGGTAGGTTGCCGCAACCCAACCCCACCTAGGCGCCAATCGCACGACGATACTCTGCCATTACCTGTGCATCGGCAGCTGCGGGGTCGGCAAAATAGCGCCCGTCATACGTCTCGGCCGAAACAACTCCGCGATAGCCGCGCGCCACCAGCCTATCCAGGTCGGCGCGCATATCGCGGTCGCCGTCACCCCAGGCAAGATGCGTCGTGCCGTCTGCCGCAACATCGACAAAATGCACGTGGGCGACATCTTCGCCAAGCAGATCGAAATAATCGTCGATGGTATCCCCCGCCACCGCCATAGCGCCCAAATCCAGACACGCCTTAAGTGCCGGATGATCAACCGCCTCGATCATGCGCTTCGTGTCGGCCGCCGAGTTCACGATCATCGACTCAACCGGCTGTAGGGCCTCGAGCACCAGTCGCACGCCGCGCTCTCCCGCATGCTCGGCAATCGCACGCAGCATCGAGGCGCTGCGACCCCACGCGTCCTCGATTGGCTCGTTCAAAAATGCCCAGCCGCTCGAGACCATGACCTGCTCGGCTCCAAGTTCCGCCGCAATATCTACAACGTTCTTAAAGTACGCGAGCGTGCGGGCACGTGCCTCATTCCCGCGCGCCGCGATATTCCACGGCTTGGGGTTGTTCTGTTCGGGACAAAGCCCCACAATCCGAACCCCATACCGCTGCGACAGCTCCCGCACCTGCTCGAGCGAATCGTATCCATGGCAATCGACATACAGATGCATCGCCCCGGTCCAAAGCTCGCAACACGTGTAGCCCGAGGCCGCTGCCGAAGAAAAGAATTCCTCAAGGTCAAAATAACGATGGCTGATATTCATGACGGCAAGCTGCGGATACTCCATCTTGTCCACCTTTCGGCAAAAGGGCGCCGCAGCACAGTGTGCGCGACGCCCCCTCTTACATTGTTCTCATTATGACGGATACTCTACTGGACACCAAGCACTCCAAAGAACGCGCCGGCGATACTCACGAGCAGGATCACGAGCATGATAAGCAGCGGATTCATCTTCTTCTTGAGCATGAGATAGACGATTCCAAACAGCCCCATCGTGACAAAGCCCGGGAAGATTCCGTTGAGCAGCTCGGCCAACGTCTGAGCACCATCGCCCGCGCCGACCATGAGCGGAATGTCCACGGTGACCATCTCCATGGTCATAGCACCGATCACCATGGTGCCCATGATGGAGGCCATCTTGACGATCGTGTCCATAATGCCCGATTCCTGGACCTTGCTGATCATGTCCGAGCCAAAGCGATATCCCACAAACGTCAGCAGGTAACGGATGATGTAGTGAGGGACATTGAACACGAGCAGGAACAAAATCGGGCCAAGAATAGAGCCCTGCAGTGCCAGCGACGTGCCGACACCCGTTGCCAAAATTCGCAGCGTGCCCCAGTAGAAGGCATCGCCCACGCCAGACAGTGGTCCCATCAAAGCAAGCTTGACATTAGAGATCGCGCTCGTGTCAAAGCTATCGTCAGTAGCGTTGACCTCCTCCATTGCAGCGGCGATGGACATGGGGAGCGTCGAGATATACGGCGTGACGTTATAGAGCTCCATATGGCGCTTAAGGGCAGACTTAAAGTCCGCATCCTGCGGATACAGCTTGCGCAGGATCGGCATAAGGGCCCACATAAAGCCAATATGGCCCATACGCTCGTAGTTCCAGGAATGCTCATAGGGAATCGAGCGCCAGAACAGCTTCTTAAGGTCTGCGCGGGAAATCAGCCCGTCGTAAGAAGACTCAAACTTAAAACTCATCGAACCCACTCCCAATCGCAGGATCCTCGGTTGCCGCTGCGGGCTGCTCCGCCTTTTTCTTGTCACCCAAAACCGTCATCGCGACGACGATGATCGCGGCAAAGATCGCCACGCCTGTCGTGCTAATGCCAAAGTAGGCGACGAGGAAGAAGCCAGCGAAGAAGAACGGAGCCACCGTTTTGTTCATAATCATCTGCGCCAGCATCGCAAAGCCGAGTGCGGGCAAGAAGGCGGCGGCGACATCCATGCCGGTCTGAACGAAATCGGGGATGATGTTGAGCAGGCTGGCAACAGCATCGGCGCCAAAGAAGAATGCCAGGGGAATAATCAGCAGGCCGCACCAGCTCTGCGCGTAACCGGCGATGAGCATGTTGCGCGTGATGGCCTTGGTGTCTCCGTCCTCGACGTTTTTGTCGATACGGTGCACCAGCAGTAGCATCACCGGCTGGCCCAGGGCCGTATCGAGCGCCAGGACGATCGTTGCGATGGGAATGCCCAGGGTCAGGGCCGCCGAAGCGTCCGCGCCGGCCTGCATGGCAAGCGACACACCCAGAATGGTTCCGGAAATCGTATCGGACGGGTTATACGCACCGACCGAGATGGCGCCGACCATGGCAAGCTCCATCGTGGCGCCCATGATCGTGCCGGTCACCATGTCGCCCATGACAAGGCCGACCAACGGTCCGAGCACAATGGGGCGTTGAAGGTAACTCGTACCGGTCAGCCATTCGGAATAGCCCAAAAGGGCGATCAGGAAAATCAGGATTGTCTTGATAATCATGACAGCCCCTAACCGATGGCCTTCGCGGCATCAGTCTTCGCATCTGCCGGAATCATCTGAATGAACAGCTCGTAGCCCTCGCCGAGCAGCTCTTTGACGTATGCCTCGTTTTCGGGCGTGAGGAACACGCTCGTCGAGACCTGGCGAGCATCCTCGCTAAAGGCAACGTTGCCGAGGTTGATCTTCTTAACGCCCATCGCCTTGGCGACGGTACCGGCCTGCTGGATCGTTTCGCAAACCACGAAGAGCTTGTATTTATCGGTCACACCGCTCTGGAGCGCCTTGACGGCATCCTCGGTGTTTTTGACGACAACCTTGCAGCCCTCCGGTTTTGCAAGGGACAGGGCCTGCAGACGAAGCTTGTCATTGAGGACCGTGTCGCTCACCAACAGGATGCAGTCGGCACCCAGAGCCGAGGTCCAGCTAACGGCAACCTGGCCGTGCAGCAGTCGATAGTCCACGCGAATCATCTGAATCATGATGTGCTCCCTAGTGGTTAAAACTCATCGAGTTCGGCCTGCCCCAGCAGGTCGTTGACGTACTTGACCTTAGTGTCGTCCGCCTCGACGATCTGGCGAATGGCCTCATCGATCGGGGTGGAGTCGGGCACGAACAGCAGCTGAATAAGGAGCGGCAGGTTCATATTGGTCACCAGGTGCGTGTTGGGACGCGTCTGGACGATCTTGGTGAACTCGTTGTTGACGCTGCCGCCGAACAGGTCGGTGCACACGACAACCTCGTCGTCCGCAGCAAACCCATCGAGAACCGCTGCGGCCTCCTTGGTCAGGTCCTCGTTTCCGTCGACATACATAGAGAGCGCATGGACGTTTTCGCGCTCGCCGGAGAGCAGCCCAATGCTCTCGACGATTCCAGACGCAAAATGAGCATGGGATGCAACGATAAACTGCCTCATTCGATTCCCCTTTCTTGCGAATTTCGGCATAAAAATGCCCGGACGCATGCGCCCGGGCAGGGTGCTTCTTGATCAGTAGCTTATTTGTCACCGATTAGTAGTCGAACTGGTGATAGTAACGACGGTAGTTGAGGTTGTGCTTGGTGACCGTCTCGTAGTAAGCGGCAAGGCGATCGGTGATCAGCGAGGAGAGGATCCACGGAGACACGATGACGCGGAACTCGTCGTCAAGGCCGGGGATCGCGAACTCGGCGGTGTCGA
>UQVD01000033.1 GCA_900544385.1 uncultured Collinsella sp. | reverse complement strand
GACAGCCTCAACACGGTCTGCACCTTGCGCAAACGAGCAGAACAGCTGCGAGAGCACGACCTCGTTGACGCACGGGAACACATCAAGCGAAGCCAGCGCATCGATCGGCAGGGTCTCGAACCGTGCAAAGAGCCCACGGGCATCCTCAACTAAACGACAAATCTCAAATAGGTCCTCGCTCGATGCCCGGGCATCGGCGGCCTGGTCCCACGTACGCACCGCCTCAAGGCAATAGGGGCCGTAGGCGGGAGCCATATAGTTTTCGAGCCCCTTGAGCGCTCCCTCGGGAAGTGCGGTGGATGCCGCCGTAAGAAGCACATGGGATGCAAGCATAAGCAGTGAATCACGCTCGTGCAGCGGTCCATCAAACCCATAACAGCGCAGCATAAAGGCAGCGAGAACATCGCGCACACAGTACTTATCCACCAGCGCGGCCAGCGCCTCGGGACCCTCGTGCAGCAGCGTGGCCATGCAGCCGCGCAATACAAACGCGGGCCGCGCGTCGCCCGGCTCCTTGCCGCCAAAGATCACCGTAAGGATTCCGAGCTCGATATCGGATGCACTCGCGGCATGCGGAACGCATGCGACAAACTTAGCGCAGCGGGACTTGGCGACAAAGAACGCCTTGTGCGCTCGCAAGCTCTCGCGCACGGCATCGATATTCTCGATACCCAGCTGATCGGCCAAAAGCGAAAGATAGTCAGCCTGGAACTGATCGGCATACAGCTCAACATCGGCAAGCCAATCACCCTCAAGCCTGCCGCGCGGGCAACGGCGATACAGCAAGATATCGCTCGCAAGGTCATCGCGGTTGATGAGCTTCTTGACGGCAAACATACGGCCCTCGCAGGCCTCAACAAAGCGCACCGGGCGCTCAAAGTCGCCGTGAGCAGGCATTACGCCAGCATCGGCCCCCACGCCGTCGAAACCCTCGGCAGCCAATCGCTCAAACTCAGGAGCAAACTCGCCGTCTGCATCGTGCCAAACCACAACACGGCGCGGCGCGCATGAGGACAACGGCTGCAAAAATCGCAGCTTGAGCTGTTCTTCTACATCGATCTTGGGCATGAATATCCTTACCGTATCTGCAGTTACTTAATCTTCGCCAGCACATCCTGAAACTTGGCGTAGTTGACCTTGACGCCGTCATCCAGGTCGATCTTAATCATCTGGTCTGCCAAGTGGTGCAGTTTCTCCTCGAAGGCAATAGTCTCTTTGAGCTGGTCGTTGAGCTTTTTGATGCGCTTATCCAAGCGCACGCGCTCGCCGCGCTCGGCACTGACAAGGGCATCGTTGGCATACCCGATCTGGGCACGGTAGCGCTCCTGCTGCTCATGCACATAGTCGGTGCGGATGCGAGCCAACAGGTCAGGCTGGTAGCGATGCATGTAAACAAGGCACTTGAAGCCGTTCTTCTTGCCGCTGTCGAACAGCCAGTAGATGGGGCGCTTCTTGTAGGTCTGGCAATGATCCTTAAAGAAGTCCTTCAAAAAGTAGGTGCGGATGACCTCGCGCGAGGTGCCTTTGCCGCCGAGCGCCTCGGCAATAAAGGCCAGGTTCTGCTCGAGCGTCTCCTCGCCGTACACGGTACGCACAAAGTCGATAAAGTAGCGCACGATGTCGTCGTCAAAGTACTCATCGTCGGTGATGGGCAGCACGTTATCGCTATCGGGCATAAAGGTCACGTGCGCGGGATCAGACATCTTTGACAGATAGTCGTCGACCGTGGCGCCCTGATCGGCCAGGACCAGTCCGTCCACATCCAGCGAATAGCGACCAAACATGCACCCCACGGCATAGCTTATGAGCGAGGTGATCTCGTCGCGCTTGGTACGCACGTATTTGTTGCCTTTATAGCTCTCGGGAATCTCATCTGCGGTATCGAAGATGCGCGCCACCGAAACGAACTTATCCTCGACCTCGATGGGCACCTCACCCTCCATGTTGTAGATCTTGGCAAAGATTCGGTTGAGCTCTTCCTCGTTAGTGCGAAGCTGCTCGAAGCGAGCATTGACCTCGGCCTTACGAGCCTCGTATTTATCTTGAAGTAAAGTGGCCATGACAGACCGCCCTTTCTTTGTTGAAAAGTGCGGCTATGCAAATTTAAAATTTGCACTAGCCAGCTAAACAATTAACAGATTTAAATTCTTTACGGATTAAAGCGCGTCGTTTATTAATTCCCTAGTGTTTGTTGCTCTTTCTATGAATGAGCTTTTCAAATTCGCCTCTGCCAGCGTCCTTAAAATAAAAACGAGCGTCAATATCAATCGCCTTTATCCAGTCGGTAAACGCCTTTTGAGGCAGAAGCATCATGGCAGTCGTTTTTCCACTTGAACCACCAGCTTTATCCTCGAGAAGCATCATTCCATTAGGGAAGTAATACGTACACCCATGTGCAAGTGAATTGCGGATATGAGTTAGTAAAGTCATTCCTTTACCTGAGTCTTTAGGTTCGGGACCCTTGCGACCAGAGATTGTATAAGGTTGAATACAGAGGACCCTCGGACTAACGATATCAATCGGAGCTTCAATCTCTTGTTTAACTCCATCAGCCGACTTTTGATTTACAGTTGTTTTAAATCCATATTCCTCAATCACATCTCCAAGATTATCAGCCATAAGTAATTCACGCTTCCCGGAAGGCACCCCTTCATACTCAAGAAGAGTATCGAATGGCAATTGTTTCAATCCGTAATCAGAGGCGGTTCTTCTTTGAGAGGCAGAGTTAGCTACAGATTTAGTCACAAAGAAATCCCAGATAGAAGAAATCTCATCCGGAGTCCAATAGCTAGATTCATGCAGAGACATATGAAATGAAGATATACAGGCTTTGTCCATAACCAGCACCTACACCAAAGGGTTATGTTTGAAATCCCAAGAGGTTTCAAACGAGTCGCAATCTAGCCTTGAAATGCCCAGACAATAATCCACCAAACCATCAACCGCCCCATGCTCAGCAGGCTCAATAGCGATGGGAAGCTTGGCGATATCACCGGGTTGGGCGTTTAGCGTGGGAACAAGGAAGGACGTTGCCGTTGCAACAACGGATGAGTTAAGCAACCCAAGCAAGTACTTCATATCGCAGACAGGAGGAAACATAGCCACGGCCGCAGAGTCAAACAAAGACCCGGAAGGCTGCATTCTAAATGCAATCTGCCCAGACGTAATTCTTGAATACGTGATGCACGATAAGAAGGCAATTGAATCCTTTATCCTGGATGCGCCAGGTGCCGCGGAAAGAGAGCGGCCATTCTTGGCATATTCAATAACGTGATCCCTGTTGCCATACCATTTCCTAAAGGAACCACCCTTATTGTGCGGATACCATTTTGCATCTAGGCTCAAACTGGATTCGGCAGAGTTACAAGCGACGCTCATATCCCCAAGAGAGCATTCAAACCAATAGCGCAAAAAACGATCGTTATCACTTGTCTGCAAACCGACCTGCGGCTTGGCAAACAAGCCAAGCTTTTCCTTATTCGTAAACGCATCCAGAAGGGCATCGCTGGCCCAGTAGGCTATGGGAGTGCCGGGGATCTTCTTGAAGGTGTCGGCGTCGCGACGGTAGAACCAGCCGCAGTTAGGATTATGGATGGCCTCCAGCGCCTTGGGAGCCTGAACCGCGGGACCAGTAAAATCGGCAAGACGAACGTATCCGCCCTTATAGTCATCGATATGCGAATTGTGATAGGTAAATGTGCAGATAGGCACAGTTGCCCCTGCAAAGCCAGAATACTCGAGCTGAATGAGCGTGGTTAGAGTCTTCTCATCGATAAGCCTATTTCGAAGCTTCTCGTAGCTACCGATAAACATCCAAACGAACGGGGTCATCATTCCAACTTCGCCGTGCTCGCCGGCAAAGTCCATAATACGCACGATGAACGAAGAGAACAGGTCGCTCTTCACGTCGGGGTAGTTCTTCTTGACCCACTTGCTCATGAAGGGGTTAAAGCTACTGCTGCCCATATACGGAGGATTCGCAACGGTGCAGGTAAAACGACGGGACAGCTTCTCGCAGATGGCGGCAGCGTTTTCGAGCTTAGTTTTGGTCGCAACGGCAAAAAGGTCGTCAGAACAGCTCGCGGCGGCAGCCTTGAGCTCGTCGATCTCGTCCTCTGAAGGATTGAGCAGCGAACCGATCTCGCCCAAATGACTCAGCTCCTCGGCGAGCTTCTTGTTACCCGGCAGCTCGTCCTCCCCTAGCGGGATGCTCGAGAGCACGGTAACGTCGGCGCGAACGCCACGCCTAAAGAAGCGACGGTCGTGCTCGCGGGCGCACATGGCAAGCGCCAGCTCCGCGATCTGTGCCGCGCGGGAATCGATTTCCATACCTGCAAGGTTTTTAGTAAGAATGAGCTCGGGAATCTCGCGCTCACGATAGCCGCGCTCCTCGTACATATGGAAGAGCAGCTCAAACGCATAGACCAAGATATGGCCCGAGCCGCATGCGGGGTCGCAGAGGGTTATCTCCTCGGGACTCGAAATGCGGATGAAGTCCTCGTGCTCAGCATCGGGCTCGATGTAATACTCCATGCGCTCGCGTAGCGAACTCCCCGGATTGTTGAGCATCCACAGACGGCCGAGCGAGTTCTCGACCATATAGCGCACGATCCACTCGGGGGTGAAGAGCTGCGTGGCGGGCGCGATGTCCGCCGCCGCTGCCTTGCGCTTGGACTTGAAGAACTCGTCTTTAATGTCGGCATTGTAGTACTGATACATCCAGCCCAGAACGGTCACGCCCTCGCGCCAGTCCTCGTCAGCGAGGACAGCATTGAGTTTGCCCACCACACTGTCAGCCATCATGAGGCCCTGGGGCAACAGCAGCTCCATGGCTCCGCCCACGCGTTCAAAGACGCCCGCCAGGCAATCGGCAAGCTCCTCGCACTGAGCAACAAACAGGTAGCGCCACAACGGTTCATCCAAGCCCGCCATCTTGAGCTCGGCTATGCGATCGGTATCGGCCGTCGTTATTTCCACGTCCAGTGCGTTCTCCACGGCCTCGCTGCCATGGCTGCCGTCCGCACGACTTAGCATGCGCATACGGCTGGGAAGCCATCCGCGTGCATCCATGAAGCGAATGGCCACGATGCGGTTGAACCAGGTGTAGGCCGCACGGTCGCGCAGCGCCTCGTGACCCACCTCCGCCTGCATGCGCAGCAGTTCGTCGCGTTGCTCAATCTCAGCCGGACTTAGGGGCAGGCCGTTGACGGTCTCGGACCCAACGGGCGCGGGTGCAGGTTCGGTGATGCCGTAGCGCACCATCTGCGCCTCCACGCCTTTGATGAGCTCCGTACGGGCCCAGGTGCAGAAGCTCTTAAGAGCAGAATCGTTCATGGTTGATGAGCCTTTCTAAACGCCATAAGCCACCGGTGCGCGCTTTGGCACCGGTGGCTCCGCGGGTTAGTTGATACGGATCTCGTCGTTTGCAGCGAGCGCCTGCATAAGGCGGGAGCGCAGGTCGTCCACGTAGCGCTCCACATCCTCTGCGGACAAGAGACGACTCGGCTTGGCCAGATCGGCGCGGCGCACAGTCTTGATCTTGCGCTGGGGCTTGGGCGCGGGCACGGGAGCAGACGATGCGGCGCCCTTGTTGGAGACCTTCTTGACCACCTCGCCCGTACTCATGACCTCGGTGGTGCGGCGCTCGTTGTCCATACGCACGCGGGCCTCATCCACAGCGTCGTACATCTCGTTGGCCGCCGCACTGAGCCAGTCGCCCCAGTTAGTTGCAACAACGCTCAGTTCGTTGAGACTTTGAGCGCTGTGGGCACGGTTTTTGAACGACTCGTATTTGGCGCCGGCGTCTGCTATGGCATCCTTGGCCTGATTGACAAAGCCCTTTTGACTCTCGGCCTGCGTCCGCAGGTCTTGCAGATCGCTCTCGATGCGACACAAAAACTCATTGCGGCGGATGCCCAACAGCTTTTTCATGTCATCCTCGACGGGATCCATAAGCGGCTGCAGGTCTTTAATACGGCCGTAGGGCTTGGGATCTTTGAGGATCTCACGGACCGTTGCCACGTTCTCCACCGCACCGGGAATGTCATCGGAGGCATACTCGATACCCTCGGTGCGGTTCAAGAAATCCCTGGCGTGGTCAAACGCTGTTCGTTGATTGGACTCGAAGAACTCAACCACCTTGTCAAAGTCTTCCTTGGCATCGAGCAAACGCTCCTCATGCTTGGTGAACGTGGTCAAGAACGCCTCGGCCTCGTTCTGGTCCTTAAGGACGTCGGCCACCTCCGAGCGCATCTTCTCGCACTCGTCCTCACCGGGATACGGGTAGGCCGGCTTGATGCCCGTGTAGTAGTCGCGTGCCATGGCGAGGCACGCCTCGCGCAAGCCCTCAAGGCGCTCTTCGAGCTCGGCCACGAGCTTATCCTCGTTGGAGGGCACGGTCTTGAGATCAAACAGGTCACACATGAGTTCGCCCGTGGCACGTAGCAACCGGTCGCTCATGCGCATGCGCAAGCGCACCTGGGCCTTATCGGCATCCTTGCGCAGGAGCGCCACCATGCGGCTGTCGTTGGCTTGAACCGTCTGACCGCCAAACAGCACCTGCGCGCGCTGCTCCACTACAAGCTGCGCCACCACATTTGCGATGTCAACCTCGCGCCAGCCATAGGGCTTTTGCTGGTACCTGCGCTGGATATCGCCCATAGCGGTATCAAGGTGGCGCTGGTGCTGAACTTTGAGGTAGTCCTCGACCTCCTTGAGCGCACGCGTGTTGCCCGCGTCCATGCCAGCGAGCCCCGCTTGAACGTTGCCCGCCAGAGTGGAGCGGATATCGGAATCGCTCGTGACCGGCGCGCCGATATAGTCGGCCTTTTCAAAGACCACATCGCACAGCTGCGCCAGCACTTGCTCAAAGACCTGAGCGGGTTTGGCCGCGCGGACCTCAATTATGCGGCCGTTGACCGCGCAACGCGCATGGAGTACGGCCTCGCTCAAAAGGACATCGGCCTCTTTCTCGTTATAGGCTGCCTCGCGCATCTTGGACTCGACGATCTGGCGCGTACTCGGCTGAAGCTCCTGGAGATTTCGCGTCTTGGCGTACTTGCGGATCTTGGCGGCGTTGACGAGCGCCTCCCAATAATCCGCCTCGTCGCTCAAAGCCACGATGGCTTTGCCCGAAGAAGCCAAGGCCAGCTCGGTATCGTCCGCACGGCCCAGATCGCTCGCCATAGTCGCCACGCAAAGCTCCATGCCGCCCATGCTGGCACCGTGGATTGAGCCGTCCACATAGCGGTCAAACGGAAAGTCGTTGGCCCCGCGGTTGAGTTTACGCGCGGTGTAGATGCTGTCGAACAGGCGCTTTTTGATAGACTCGATCACCTGCGCGTTATCGACCGGAGTGCGTGCGATCTCCTGCGCTATCTCCTGCTCCTCGTCGGTGAGGAAGCTATAGGCATCGCCCTGGCGTGCCACGTAGTTCTCGCGCTCCAGGCGGGCAAGGGACTCCTTGACGCGGTCCTTGAGGGCGCGCATGTCCACGTCGAGGCCGTCGATCATGAAGATGGAGATGTTCTCGACCGTGGCCTTAACGTAGCCGATGTAACGAATCAGGTACAGGAGCTTGAGCACCTGAACGTCGTAGGGTTCAAGGCCCTTTGCGTCCTCGGCCGCACGGACCGCGCGGTCGACCACCTGGTTGATACCGTGCTCAAGGTCTTTGGAGATAGTGTCGAAGAAGCACCAGAACGGCACGAGTGCACCGGTCTGGTCATACTGGATGACCTGAGCGCTCTCCTGGAACGCGCTCAGCATGGAGCGCTCGCCCGTTGACATGTGCTTGGCCTTGACACCGTGCTTGCGCACCTCGGTCATCACGTCGGGCAGGAGCTTAAACTGGTAGCCCACAAACGGGTAGCTGGCCACAAAATCCTTGGAGTTGGCGTAGCCGGCAAGGTCGGAGCGCGAGCCACCCTCAAAGGTAAAGTTGTTTTTAAGCACGGCGGCGTCTTGCTCGTAGACCTGTGCAAGCATATCGGCCGCCGGCGCGGTCTTCTCGAGCACACGGCGCTGGATGACCTCGTCCACGCTGGAGCTGGAGAGCGAAAGGCGGGTATTGAAGCGGCCCTGGATCTTTGAAAAGTCGTTGCCCACGGGCAGGCTCAGGTTGTCGATGGCCTCCTGGCTCGTAACCATCACCCACACGCGGCCACCGCAGGCGGCACCCAGCTCCTCGACGATGGTCTGAAGGCTCAGCATAAGGCTTGGGTCCTTGTCGTTTGTAATAAACTGACCCACCTCGTCGACCATAAAGAGCAAACGGAAGTTGCCGCCGTGGGCCGCTGCCTGAGCGTCTACGTAGTCCTTGACCTTTTTGGCAAAGACATCGGGGGCCAAAACCTCGTCCTCAGAACCCTCGAGCCAGTTCCATGCGGCCTTTTCGCTCATGCCGAGCACGCTCTGCAGCACCTCGACCACGTCGTCCTCAAAGTAGCTGTAGGTGTCGCGGGTCTGGAGCCAGGACTCGCCGTTCACGCGCTCAAAGGCCTCGCGGAACTCCTGGGTCTTGCCCAGGGAATCGATGTAGTCCTCGAGCTTTGCAAGCTTGAGGTCCTCGCCGTAGAAGCCGCGCGCCTCGTAGAACATGCGCTCAAAGCCGCGAAGCAGCGCCGTGGGGGCCGTATCGCCCTGCTTCCACTGGCCCGCCTTGCTATCGATGTTAAAGAGGATGGCCTGCGTGGGCACCGAGCAGGCGCGCTCCATGGCAGCCGCGACCATGGGGTCGACGATCTTGCCGTCAAAGTAGCGGATGGCGCTCTTACCGCCGATCTGGCGATTCTCGAGCAGGTAGCTCAGCATCTTGAGGAAGTGCGATTTACCGGAACCGAAGAAACCACTGATCCACACGCCGATCTTGTCGGTGCGCACATCGATGGCATCGCCGTAGGCCTTGAAGAACGTGGCAAAATGCCTCTGCAACTCGCGCGTCACCACGTACTCGTCAAGCTCTTGGCGGATGGACCCATCTTTTGAATCCTGGACCTTGACCACGCCGTTGATGGAGCGGTTGATGTCTTTTGCAAAGAGGTCGCGAATGATCGTGTTGTCCATGGGTGCTCCTTTGGGTTTGGGAACGTTATGGCAAAGGGTTGTTACCGGCGGCAGGGACTTGCCTGCGGGGAGCCGTGCTTACGAGATATCGATGGCGCGGTAGTAGTTGTCGGCCGGCAGACGGTTAAAGAGCTGGAAAGAAGAGCCGTTGAAACTGCCCGGATAGGCGGCGACCACAGGCACCTCATCAAAATCCGCAAGCATGCAGTGGAGAAGCGTGTGCATGCGAAAGAACGGGAAGACCTCACCTGCACCGGTGAGGAGAATGACGTCTCCGGGCGCGAACGGCTCGGTCTGCTCAAGGATGTACGCGGCAACTTTCTCGGGCGAGGCGAACTTGGCCACGTCCTCGAGCACGCGCTGGGTACCGCGGCGCTCCTCTTGGCGCGGGATAGCCTTGAGGACACGGCGCTTTTCGAGAATTGCCAGCACGGCGTCGTAAAGGTTCACGACCTTGAGCGTGCACGGAAGCTTGTCGGCCTCGGCATCGCATGAAAGGGTGTCAAATAATGCACGCGCCTCAAACTCCAGCGCGGGGTCATAGCAAAAAGTGTGGAAGCCGATCTCATTGCCTATGCCCTTGTTGGCCAAAAAGTCCTCGCTGCACAGGCACTCGCGCAGAAGCTGCGCACGGCGCTCAAATTCCTGACAGGCGCGCTCGGAGCGGGCATGCGCCGCCACGACGCTCTTGCGGGAATGGATGCCGATATTGGTGGTGAGATCGGTCGCCGGGGTGATAACAGGGTCGACGGCGCTTTTGACGGGAGCCACGCTACATCACCGCCCTGCCGGTAAGGGCCGCGATAAGCGACTGCTCGCCCAGCTGAACCAAGGCTCGCTCGACATCGGAATCGAGGAAGAGTGGTGACAGGCGCTCGGACTCCGGGCCCAGGCCCTCGCCGATAAGGCCAGCATGGCGGAGCGTCTGGCGGAGCGAGCCCTTAATGCGCTTGACCGTGGCCTCAGTCCAGCGGGCCGCGTCCGGATACTCCGTGGTAAAGCGTGTCATAAAGGCGTTGAGGTCAACCGCCGTAAAGGCATAATCGAAGTTTTGTAGGCGCTCCCCTACCTCGACGAGCACGAGCTCGCGCACGATATCGTAGCGGCAGATCATGCCGTAGAAGATGGCCTGGTCCGCCTGCGTGGGAGTGCCGGATGCCATGAGCCTGGTTAGGGATGACGCAGCCTCGACGGCGGTTTTGGGGTCGATGCCGCGCGCGGCGCATACGGCGTCCGTGGGCACCATGGCGTCAAGGCGGCGAAGGCACACGGTTGCGCGGTTGGCGACCATGCGCTCCGTGGGATATTGAAAGAGGTTCTCGCTCTTTACGCGTACAATGACCTGCTCGTCGCTTGCGCCCTGCATACGAAGGGCAGCGACGATGCGCATCTCATGCGGGAGGAATTGCTCGCGGGTGAGCACCCCCCCCCCGAACGCTTTTTGTGGTTATATCCACAGTACACGCTCCAAGGGTGTCAAAGGCTGTCACAAGTGCGCCGCAACCCGGCAGGCAGGCGCGGCGCACATGACAATAATCATACCTGTTGGTAAAAAAGTTACCACGCCCAGAGTGTCAAATGTTGAGCAACAAAATTTAATCCGGTTAACGGTCATTTTCGCAGCTTAGAAACTTTAACGAGATCGCCCCAAATCACACTTGCCAGACAACCGCGCTTACGAATGCAGGCACGCACACGCCCAACGCCACCCTCCGCTACACTCAACATAGAGTTATACATATGATTCTATGTAAGGAGTTTCATATGCCTGTCGTAAAGCCTATTTCTGATCAGACGCGCGCGCTAACTACCATTCAGGAACGCGAAGATCACATTCAACGTACCATCGCTCATGGTTATGACGACCTCACCAACGGTCGTGTGCGCCCCTGGAAACAAGCGAAGGCCGAGGCGGATCGGATGCGAGCCTCGAGATAAGCCCTCCCCCATGTAACCATCCTGTAAATCATAGCAGCGCACTCGAGTTTTGCCGTGATGCGGTCGCGCCTGGCGCTCCACTGTGCTAAAGTATCCCGAACGTTCAAACGACTACGAGGGGAACTAGAAGATGGCACGTGTGCACAACTTCTCAGCTGGCCCGGCCGCGCTGCCTACAAGCGTGCTCGCCGAGATCGCCGACGAGATGATGGACTACCGCGGTTGCGGCATGTCCGTGCTCGAGATGAGCCATCGATCTAGCATGTACCAGCAGATCATTGACGACGCCGAGGCAACCCTGCGCCGCCTGCTGAGCATCCCTGACAACTACCGTGTCCTGTTTTTGCAGGGCGGCGCCACGCTGCAGTTTGCGGGCATCCCCATGAACCTCATGCGCCGCGGCCGCGCCGGCTACGTCGTGACCGGCAACTTTGCCAACAAGGCGTACCAGGAGGCCGCCAAGTACGGCGAGGCCGTGCTGCTCGCGAGCTCCGAGGACACCAATTTCGACCGCATTCCCGCCATGGCCGACGTCAACGCGCGCATTGCCGCCGAGGCCGCGGGCGACGGGCTCGACTACGTCTACATCTGCCAGAACAACACCATCTTTGGCACCATGTACCACGAGCTGCCCGATTGCGGCGATGTGCCGCTGGTCGCCGATGTCTCGAGCTGCTTTCTGTCACAGCCGCTCGACGTCGAGCGCTACGGGCTCATTTACGCCGGCGCGCAGAAAAACGCCGGCGCCGCGGGCGTGACCGTGGTCATCGTGCGCGACGACCTCATCGCAGATGGCCCCGCCTTTGCGCAGACGCCGCAGTACCTGGACCTTAAGACCCAGGCCGCCAAGGGTTCCATGCTCAACACGCCCAACACCTTTGGCATCTACGTGTGCGGTAAGGTGTTCCACTGGGTCGAGGAGACCGGCGGACTTGCCGCCATGGCCGAGCGCAACTGGGCCAAAGCCAACCTGCTCTACGACCTGCTCGAGCACAGCGAGCTGCTCCATGGCACCACGCAGGCCGACAGCCGCTCCATCGCCAACGTTACCTTCCGTACCGGCGACGCCGAACTCGACGCCGCCTTTGTTGCGGGCGCGGCAGAGCACCAGATTCAAAACGTCAAGGGCCATCGCCTGGTGGGAGGCATGCGCGCCAGCGTCTACAACGCCGTAACCATGGAAGACGTGCAGGCACTGGCCTCGTACATGAAGGACTTCGAAGCGCAGCATAGTTTGAGTCCGCGATCTAACTAGCCCGCAACCCGCGGGCCGACCAGCCACTTCAAACCACTTGTTTTAGACAAACCTGCTAAGGAGTTTTTCCATGCGTAAGATTAAGACCATCGACGACATCACTAAAGACGGCAAAGTCGAGTTTGGCGAGGGCTACGAGTTTGTGGGCACCGCCGAGGAGGCCGACGCCATCCTGATGCGCTCCACCGACCTGCACGGCTACGAGCTACCCGAGGGCATCCGCGCCATCGCCCGCTGCGGCGCCGGCGTCAACAACATCCCCGTCGAGGAGTACGCCAAGAAGGGCGTCGTCGTCTTTAACTCCCCCGGCGCCAACAGCAACGCCGTCAAGGAGCTCGTCCTGGGCATGCTGGTGCTCTCGAGCCGCGGCGTGGTGCAATCGATGAACTGGGTGCGCGACAACGCCGACGACCCCGAGATTCAGGTCGATGCCGAGAAGGCCAAGAAGGCCTTTGTGGGCCGCGAGCTCAAGGGCAAGCGCATCGGCGTCATCGGTCTGGGCAACGTAGGCTCCAAGGTCGCCAACGCCTGCGTCGACCTGGGCATGGATGTCTACGGCTACGACCCGTTCATTTCCGTTGAGCACGCGTGGGTGCTGAGCCGCGAGGTGCAGCGCGTGGGCACGCTCGAGGATCTCTGCCGCGGCTGCGACTACCTCACCGTGCACGTGCCCAGCAAGGCCGACACCATCGGCATGATCAGCACCGAGCAGATCAACCTGCTGGCCCCGGACGCCGTGCTGATCAACTACGCACGCGAGACCATCATTGACGAGGACGCCGTCGACGCCGCCCTGCGCAAGGGCAAGCTGAGCTGGTTTAGCTGCGACTTTGCCACGCCCAAGACCGTCAAGATGCCGAACACGTTTATCACCACGCACTCGGGCGCCGGCACCGGCGAGGCCGAGGCCAACTGCGCCGATATGGCCATCAGCGAGCTCAAGGATTACCTGGAGAACGGAAACATCGCCCACAGCGTCAACTACCCCGCTTGCAGCATGGGCAAGGCGCGCGCTGCAAGCCGCATTGCCTGCCTGCATGCCAACGTGCCCAACATGATCGGCCAGATCACGGCCATCCTGGCCAAGGACAACGCCAACGTGCAGCGTATGACCAACGAGTCTGCCGGCGAGAACGCCTACACCATGTTCGACACCGACGAGCACCTGAACAGCAGCACGATCGAGGCGCTCAAGCAGATTCCGTCGATGTATCGCGTGCGCGTGATCAAATAGCGCCGGCTGATCTGACGGGCAGTTCCCCATGTGGCCTGCCCGTCGCTGACATTGAATGCCCGCGGGGGCGCCTTTCGCACGAGAGGCGTCCCCGTTTTTGTGAGCCCTCCATTAAATGCACCGAGCCGCTTCTTGGCATACAATCTGTATGTTGACCTAACTATCTGTGAGGTGCCTATGGTTGATACAGATTTTGCTTGGCGGCTTACGCAAGGACTCGTGCGGATCGACAGTTCCGACCCAGGTGCGTATGAGGGCGAGATTGAACGCTATATCAAAGCGTTGGTTGAGGAACGGTTGGCGCAGCTGAGCCATCCGGTACTCGATGCCATGCAGATTGCAGAGCTCGAAGTACTCCCCGGGCGCCGCAACCTCATGGTCACCGTGCCGGGCCAAAGCGACGAGCCGCGACTCGTCTATATCTGCCATATGGATACCGTAACCTTGGGCGATGGCTGGGACGCGGACACGCCGCCGCTCGGGACGGTTGTGCGTAACGACAAACTCTATGGCCGTGGCGCCTGCGATATGAAGGGTGGCCTGGCCTGCGCCATTGCCGCACTGGTCCATACGCTCGAGCGCGTGGCGGCGGATGGCGCGTTGCCCCGCCGCGGCTTTTCGCTCATCTGCTCGGTCGACGAGGAAGACTTTATGCGCGGCTCAGAGACCGCGATCGATGCTGGCTGGGTCGGCTCGCGTGAATGGGCGCTGGACACCGAACCCACCGACGGACAGATCCAGGTGGCGCACAAGGGGCGCACGTGGTTCGAGATTGAAATGACTGGCGTGACGGCGCATGCGAGCCAGCCGTGGAAGGGCGCGGATGCCGTCGCCGCCATGGCCGAGGTCGTGTGTTCGCTCCGTCGCGCGTTTGTGGCGCTGCCCGCGCACGATGAGCTGGGGTCTTCGACCATCACGTTTGGCCAAATCGAGGGCGGATATCGCCCCTATGTCGTGCCCGACCGCGCCAAAGTCTGGGTCGACATGCGTCTGACCCCGCCGACCGATACGGCAGCCGCGACGCGCATGGTAGAGCAGGCCATCGCCGTCGCCGAAGCCGCCGTTCCCGGTTGCCATGGCAGCTACACCGTGACGGGCGACCGCCCCGCCATCGAGCGCGACCCGAACTCTCCCCTTCTAGCAGCGCTCAAGCGTGCCGCCGATGACGTGACGGACGCGGACACGACCGTCGGCTTCTTTACCGGCTACACCGACACCGCCGTCATTGCCGGCAAGACAGGTAACCGCAATTGCATGAGTTACGGTCCCGGGTCGCTCGCGCTCGCGCACAAGCCCAACGAATATGTGTCCCACGCCGATATCGTTCGCTGCCAGAACGTGCTCATCGCGCTCGCCGATAACGTGCTCTGGGACGCGAATGGGCAAGTTGGGGCATAATAAGCCGCGAACAAACCGACTCGTGCGTTAGGACCGCCCATGAAAGCACTTCCGTTTCCCTGCATCCGCCCGGCTCAGGACCGCGTGCTCGAGGCGCTGCCTGCAATGGGCGGCATCCTGAGCGGCAACGATGCTCTGCGCGGAGCCATTGCCAATGGTCTGATGCTCAAGGACCCGGGTGCGGCGTATTACGTGTACGAATGCTCGGGCGAGCCGGGACGTGTGACGGGTGTCGTGGCGATCTGCCCGACGAGTGTACTTGCGGGCGGCAAGGGCGATGCCAGCGCCGACGTGGCCGCCGCCGCGCGCGCGATCGCCGAGCTCAAGGTGCAGCCGCGCCCCGTGTCGCTCGCCTACGAGGCCTCGCCCGTCATGGATATCATCCTGGGCGCCGCCAAAGAGGGCGCGCCGCTCTACGCCGTTACCGACCCCGCGGGCATTACGCACCGCGCGTGGGAGGTCAAGCGCGAGGATGCCGTCGGGGCCATCCGCGCTATGCTCGACCAAGCAACGGAGCCGGCACTGACCGACGACCCCGCCTACGCGGCCGCTCTGACCGGGGCGTCGCAGCTGCTGGCCGATGAGGCCCGTGCCGCCGGAACGTACACCGGCAAGGAGCCGTTCAACTTTACCGTTGCCGTGCTCTTCCCCGCCGCGCAGGTCAGCGGCGCCGCGCCGCAAGTTCCGACAGGTCTGCTCACGCACCAGGTCGCGCGGTTCTAGCAAGACCAGACCGCCCAGCACAAAAATCGGCAGCTCAACAAACAGGGGGCGGAGATGCAGCAGGTACATGCATCTCCGCCCCTTTTGCGTCGAGAAGTATGCCGGCGACCCGTGCCGCCGCGCTCGCGTTATCCGCGCTGCGGGCCTGCTGCCGCCACAAGTGGTTCAAGCCCCAGCTCGCGCGCGTAATCCTCCTGCGTAAAAATCTCAACCAGTTCAAACGTATCCGTCGCATCATCAAACGCAAAGTGCAGCACCGAGCAGTTGCCCGGCACGCGATCGCGCTCGTCAGCCGCCGCACCCCTCACGTGGTCCAAAAACTCCTTGATAGCCGAGCCATGGCTTACCGCGAGCACGCACGTATGGTCCGGACGCTGCATAAGCTCGGTCAGCGTCGCCACCATGCGCTCGCGCACCTGCATCTGGCCCTCGCCGCCAAACTGGCGATAGAAGTCGCGCCACGGGCGCTCGGGCATGAGCATCACGCGCTCGGCCTCAAAGTCGCCAAAGAACCACTCACGCAGGCCGTCCAGGCGCTCGTACGCCAAGCCCGGCCACAAGTTGGCGATGGTCTGCTCGGTGCGGTGCAGCGTCGAGGTGTAGGCATGATCGGGCTCAATGCCGCGCGCACGCAAGAACATGCCGGCACGCGCCGCCTGGTCGCATCCCAGCTGCGTGAGCGGCGAGTCACTCCAACCCTGAATAATGCGCTTAAGGTTGAATATTGTCTGCCCATGACGAACCAGATACAGGTCTTTATTCATAGGGGTCCTTTCGTTCGTTACCAATCAAGGAGCGAAAACGCCCCGTCGCAATAGCCAAAATGAAGCACGGCACCGTTGTCGGGTAGCTCTCCCCTGCCAGTCACATACTCAAGAAACTCCTGGCAGGCTGAGCCGTGGGAGACTGCCAGCACGCAGTCGTGCTGCGGCCTGGCCATGATGCGCGACAGCACCGCGACCATACGCGACTGGAGCTGCACTTCAGACTCGCCACCAAAGGCCACCGGATAATCACCCCAGGGCTGCGGCGGCATATCGCGATTTGATGTGCCCTCCAGCGAGCCCAAATGCCACTCGCGTAGGTCATCGACCAGCTCTATCGAGCGGCCCTCACCAGCAATTAGCTCAGCCGTACGCCGCGCCCGGCCCAACGGGGAGGAATACACACGGTCAAAGGTCACGCCACGCGCCTCAAACGCCGCGCGCGTCGCCAGCGCCTGCTCGCGCCCGCGCGCCGTAAGCGGCGAATCGTGCCCACCCTGCAAAATGTTCTGCACATTGAGCTCAGTCTGCCCATGCCGCACCAAATACAGATCTGCCACACGCCCTCCCCTCGTACCACCACAAAGGGGACAGGTACCTTTGTGGTGGTTTACCGCCGGATCACACCGCGGCGACACCCAACTACACCAGTACGTCGGCGAGCGGGCGCTTAGGTACGTGGTGCACCTGCGCCTCGTCACGCCAATAATTGATGGAGCCGTCGGGGCTGGAATCGATCGCATCGATCACCTGCGTCTCGGCCGGAACGCCAAAGGCCATGATCAGCTTGAGCTCATACTTGTCGTTATCGAGCCCCATGGCATCGATCGCGTGGGGCGTAAAAGCCTTGAACATGCAGGCTGCCACCTCGGGCGTGGCGCTGCGGGCGGCGAGCATCATCGTCTGCGCGGCAATGCCCGTGTCGACCTCGGTAATGGGAGCGGCGGGCTTGCCCGGAACGGCGCGCTCGGCCAGAATCGCGATGTAGCCGGTCGGGCGCTCGCCCTCGGCAGGACCCGGCCAATCCTTAAGCGCGCCGGCCCACGCAAGCTCATCAAATACGCGCGCGCAGTCCCCTGCACCGCTTACCGCATGAAAACGAAGACGCTGAGCATTGGCACCACACGGAGCCAGGTGCGCCAGTTCCGCCAGCTCGAGCAAAAACTCGCGCGGCACGCGCATGGACTCGTCAAATCGGCGGCACGTGCGGGCGCGGCGGACCAGCGCGTCAAACGTGTCCAGGCCGAGCTTTTCGCAACCTTGCTTTGCCATCGACTCCGCGCTCGACGGCGCCGCGGGAACTGTTTCGTTCATAGGGACCCCCAATTTCGGGCAATTGTTCTTAGGAAAATCTAACCTAAAACGTAGGCAATAGCGAACAGGGCTGCAATGTTCTACACCTGTTGAATAGAAAATCGCGACGTGGGGAACAACGGAAACAATTCGGGGCCTTTGGGTTACGTTTCGCCCTCCCCGACCCATACGCCAGCGCCTTTAGGCGATACTGGTTGTAACGATCAAGGCTTACGCCGCACGGAAAGGAGACATTATGGGCATCTTTAAGAACGATGACCAAAAATCGAGCCAGTTTGGATTTGACGAGAAAAGCATGGCGGGCAAAGCCGTCAAGGCCGTACGCTGGATTTACGCCATCACGGGCGTCTTAGCGCTCATTGCTGGTATCGCGCTGCTTTTTGCACCCGCCAAGTCCCTCGTCTTTTTGACGACTGTCCTGGGTTTTTACTTTGTAATCACCGCTGCCATCAGGCTGTTCACTGCCATTTTTGAGCCGCTGCTGCCCACCGGCTGGCGCGTGACGAGCATCATCTCTAACCTACTCATTATCTTGGGCGGCGTCATAATCCTGCGCAACCAGGCCTTCTCGACCGCGACGCTCACCACGATGGTGGTTATCGTGGCCGGCTTTGGCTGGATTGTCGAAGGTGTCATGCCCATTCTGGAGTCCGAGCTTTCGTCCAACCGCGCCCTCGCCATCCTGAGCGGCGCGCTCTCCATCATCGCCGGCATGTTCGTGTTTATCTATCCGCTGTGGTCGGCCAAGATGCTCGTCATCTTTAGCGGCGCCGCGCTGCTGGTGTTTGGCGTAACGCTGATTGTTCGTGCTATTCAATTTGGCAAACTGGTGCACTAGATGCCACGAACGCTCTTTATTGATGCAGACGCCTGCCCGGTCACGCGCGAGTCGATTGACTGTGCGCGACGGGCGGGCGTCGCCGTTGTTATCGCCGGCAACAGCACGCAAAACCTGGAACGGCATATTCGCCGCGACGACCCGCGCGATGCCGAGCACGCGCGACGCGGCTTTTGGGTCACGACGCTCGACGTGAGCGTGGGCGCCGACAGCGCCGACTTTGCCATTGTCGAACGCCTGCAGGCGGGCGACGTGGTCGTGACGCAGGACATTGGCTTGGCGAGCATGGTACTCGGGCGCGATGCCGCCGCCATCGGCGTGCGTGGGCGCGTCTACGACAAAGCAACCATCGACATGCAGCTGTTTATTCGCCATGAAGAAAAGAAGGGCGCCGCGCCGGCGGACGCACTCGCGGACCGGCGGCATTTACCAGCGAAGATCGCGCCCGCTTTAAACGCAACCTCACCGAGCTGCTGCGCTAACCAAGGTAGATTTTTGGGACATGCCTAAATATCTACCTTTTTGTTTTGGCAGCGGGGAATGCCCTGGTCACAGGGGTAGATCGTAAGACATGTCCCAATAATCTACTTAAAGGCCAACGGCGGAGAGGATGAGACCCCAGCCAGCGCCGATGACGTACATCATGATCAGGAACACGGCATTTTCGCGGGCACTGCGGTTGGTGCGGAACAGCACCAGATAACCCACGCCGGCGGAAATGAGCGTGCCGGCGAGCATCGGCGCCAGTTGCAGCGCGCCTTCCAGATACAGCTGCGTAATGACCACGCTCGCCGAGCAGTTGGGAATCAGGCCGACAAGCGCCGAGCCCAAGACGGCGAGCGTCTCGTTGCCACGCAGGAACTGCTCGATCGCGGACTCGCCGAAGGTCTCGAGCACGGCGACCAGAATCAGCGTCACCAGAAAAATGAATACCGATACCTGCACGGTGTGCGAGATGGCGCTGCGAATAATCGACAGG
Source organism: uncultured Collinsella sp. (assembly GCA_900544385.1). Lineage (GTDB taxonomy): Bacteria > Actinomycetota > Coriobacteriia > Coriobacteriales > Coriobacteriaceae > Collinsella. The sequence continues at coordinate 519 of UQVD01000033.1, read as the reverse complement.
AGGGGCGCGCCCTCGTGAGAGTGGGAGTGACCGTGGCCATCATGGTGTTCATGCTCGCCCTCATGACCGTGATCGTGTCCATGTCCGTGTTCGTGCTCGTCCTCATCTTCATCGCAACCGCAATGGTCGCGCTCGCACAACTCGTGGATGTGGTCGGCGCTCACGCCCGCCTCGGCCACCTCGTCGATGATGTCACCGCCGCTGTGGTCGTCATGCGCGCAGTTCACATGAGCCGGATTGGCAGCGGTCCCCAGCACGGTACGGCGAATCGCCGCATGCGCGCGAGCGTTACGACGCAGGCCGCGAATGGCGGCGTCCACGATAAAACCCGTGACCAGTGCGATCAGCGCTTTCGAAGCCAAGAGCATCGCCATAGTCTGCACGGGAACCTGCTCGGCAAGTAGCAGCGGCAGCATCTCGTCGGAGGTCGAAAGGAACACCGCCACCAACGTGCCCAAGGTCACGACACGGCCGGCGTACAGCCTGTCTCTTATACACATCTGACGCTGCCGACGATAT
>UQVD01000032.1 GCA_900544385.1 uncultured Collinsella sp. | reverse complement strand
ATCAAGGTCGTCGGCGGCCGTTACGGCCTGGGCAGCAAGGACACGCCTCCCGCGTCCGCGTTTGCTGTCTTCGAGGAGCTTAAGAAGGACGAGCCCAAGCGCGAGTTCACCATCGGCATTGTCGATGACGTGACCAACCTGAGCCTGCCCGAGGCCGAGGATGCGCCCAACACCGCAGCCCCCGGCACCATCGAGTGCAAGTTCTGGGGTCTGGGTGGCGACGGTACCGTCGGCGCCAACAAGAACTCGATCAAGATCATCGGCGACCACACCGACAAGTACGTTCAGGCCTACTTCCAGTACGACTCCAAGAAGACCGGCGGCGTCACCGTCTCGCACCTGCGCTTTGGTGATTCTCCGATCCGCTCGCCGTACTACGTGACCAAGGCCGACTTTGTCGCCTGCCACAACCCCAGCTACATCGTCAAGGGCTTCAAGATGGTCCGCGACGTCAAGCCGGGCGGCACCTTCCTGGTCAACTGCCAGTGGAGCGACGAGGAGTTCGCCGAGCACATGCCCGCCGTGGCCAAGCGCTACATCGCGAACAACAACGTCAACGTCTACCTAATCGACGCTATCGATCTGGCTGCAAAGGTCGGCATGGGCAAGCGCACCAACACGGTGCTCCAGTCCGCCTTCTTCGCGCTGGCCAAGGTCCTGCCCGCCGAGGACGCCCTGCAGTACATGAAGGACGCGGCCACCAAGTCCTACATGAAGAAGGGCCAGGCCATCGTCGACGCCAACCACAAGGCCATCGATGCCGGCGCTACCGCCTTCCGCAAGTTCGAGGTTCCGGCCGACTGGGCAACTGCCGAGGATGCCGCTCCCGTCGAGCTCTCCGAGGAGACCAAGTCCGCTATCGCCCAGCAGGTCAAGAACCTGCTCGAGCCCATCGATCGCATGGATGGCGACAGCCTGCCCGTTTCCGCCTTTGTCGATTGCGCCGACGGCCAGTTTGAGCTGGGCGCCTCCGCATACGAGAAGCGCGGCGTCGCCGTGGTCGTTCCTCACTGGGACGAGACCAAGTGCATCCAGTGCAACCAGTGCGCCTACGTGTGCCCGCATGCCACTATCCGTCCGTTCGCGATGACCGAGGACGAGGCTGCCGCCGCGCCCGAGGCTACCCGCACGCTCGACGCTATGGGCCCCAAGGCCAAGGGCATGAAGTTCACCATGGCTGTGTCCCCGCTCGACTGCATGGGCTGCACCAACTGCGTCAAGGTCTGCCCCAAGGGCGCCCTCGAGATGGTTCCCACCGAGCAGGAGATGGACCAGCAGCCCGTTTGGGACTACATGGTCGAGAACGTCTCCGAGAAGAAGGAGCTCATCGCGGCCAACGTCAAGGGCAGCCAGTTTAAGCAGCCCTACCTGGAGTTCTCCGGCTCCTGCGCCGGCTGCGCCGAGACCGCCTATGCACGTCTGGTGACCCAGGTCGCCGGCGACCGTATGTTCATTTCCAACGCCACCGGCTGCTCCTCCATTTGGGGCAACCCCGCTGCCACCGCTCCTTACTGCAAGGACAAGGACGGTCACGGTCCGGCGTGGAACAACTCCCTGTTCGAGGACAATGCCGAGCACGGTCTGGGCATGGCCGTTGGCTATGAGGCCGTTCAGAAGAAGCTGATCGCTGCTACGCAGGAGATCATCGCCGCTGACGGTCCGTCCGATGAGCTCAAGGCCGCCGGCCAGGCTTGGCTCGACTCCGTCAACGACGCCGAGGCCTCCAAGACCGCTGCCGCCGCCTACGTTGCCGAGCTCGAGAAGTGCGGCTGCGACGCCTCCAAGGCGATCCTCGCCGACAAGGCCTACCTCACCAAGAAGTCCTTCTGGATCTTCGGCGGCGACGGTTGGGCCTACGACATCGGCTTCGGTGGCCTGGACCACGTCCTGGCTTCCGGCCACAATATCAACGTCTTCGTCTTCGACACCGAGGTCTACTCCAACACCGGTGGTCAGGCCTCCAAGGCCTCGAACCTGGGCCAGGTCGCTCAGTTCGCCGCTGCCGGTAAGGTGACCAAGAAGAAGTCCCTGGCCGAGATCGCCATGAGCTACGGCTACGTCTACGTGGCGCAGGTCGCCATGGGCGCCAACCCGGCTCAGACCCTCAAGGCCATTCACGAGGCCGAGGCCTACGACGGCCCGTCCCTCATCATCGGCTACAGCCCCTGCGAGATGCACTCCATCAAGAAGGGTGGCATGCAGAACTGCCAGGCCGAGATGAAGAAGGCTGTCGAGTGCGGTTACTGGAACCTCTTCCGCTTCAACCCCGAGGCTGCTGCCGGCAAGAAGTTCTCGCTCGATTCCAAGGAGCCCGCGGGCGGTTATCAGGAGTTCCTGATGAACGAGGCCCGTTACGCTTCGTTGACGCGTTCCTTCCCCGAGCGCGCCGAGGAGCTCTTCAAGGAGAACGAGCAGGCCGCTATGGACCGCTACGCTCACCTTCTGAAGCTCAAGACGGTGTACAACGAGGCCTAGGTCTCCCACCGCAGGATCTGAGGGCTGACCTTCGCGGACGTCCTCGGACATGAAAGAACCCCCGCTGCGCACTACGTGCGGCGGGGGTTCTTTCGTCCTGCGGAGTGTCCGCGAAGGTCAGCCCTCAGATCCTGCTACGACTACGTCCTCGGATTGTGCGGGCGGATGAAGGACGTAGTTGGCCGGGTATTCCGTCCCCTTCGCTGTTTCGCGGCTTTGCCGCGAAACCTCGCGCCACTTTGGGGATGGATGGGGGACTTGGCTGTTGCCGCCTTTTCGGAGCTCTTCTTTATTCCTTTTGCTGAATGAAAAGCCCCATGTTTTTGCAGGGGTGCATACTCGTCTTATTAATGCATAGAATCTCGTATAGTGCGAGTAAGATATTACGTTGTCTGTTTTGTGTTTAGCGGAGATATAGTTTGCATAATCTAGTCTAATCCCTGCTCTATTAAAATAAAGTCGCACGTAAATGGCGTAGATATACCTAAGCTGGGCTTCTTTACGCTGAGCGGGTAAAAATGACCGTTCACCGTTCAACTGTTTTCAAAATGAATAAAATGAGCGATAAAGAGAATATAAACCTTAATAAACTCGCGTATCGCACGGACACGGGTTATTAATGGGTTGTAGGCCTTTTACAGAAGGGATTCCAGCAATGTCTAAGCCTCTTGGCAAGCCCGATCGTATTGTCGTCGCCCTTGGCGGCAACGCCCTCGGCAACAACCCCGTCGAGCAGATCGAGGCCGTGAGCAACACCGCCCACGCTCTCCTTGGTCTTATCGAGCAGGGTAACGAGATCATCATCACCCACGGCAACGGCCCACAGGTCGGCATGATCCAGAACGCCTTCGCCGCTGCCCACGACGCCATCGGCACCCCCGAGATGCCGCTGCCCGAGTGCGGCGCCATGTCCCAGGGCTATATTGGTTATCACCTGCAGCAGGGCATCGGCCGCGAGATGCACAAGCGCTATAAGCGTTGGCACGCCGCCACCGTCGTCACCCAGATCGAGTGCGATCCGGATGATCCCGCGTTCAAGAACCCGACCAAGCCGATTGGCCCCTTCTACACCGAGGAGCAGGCCAAGGAGTTCATGGCCGAGGATCCCTCCAAGGTCTTCGTCGAGGATTCCGGCCGCGGCTGGCGTCGCGTCGTCGCTTCCCCCGATCCCAAGAAGATCGTCGAGGCTGACTCCATCCTCAACCTGCTCGACAACGAGTTCATCGTCATCGCCTGCGGTGGCGGCGGCATCCCCGTCGTCCGCGACTACGAGAACAAGGGCTGCTACAAGGGCGTTCCCGCCGTCATCGACAAGGACCTGGGCGGCGAGCTGCTGGCCGAGGACTGCGACGCCGACGTTCTGTTCCTGCTGACCGCCGTTGAGCATGTCGCCATCAACTTTGGCAAGCCCAACCAGGAGGAGCTCGAGGACCTCACCGCCGACGAGGCCGAGCGCCTGGCCGACGAGGGCCAGTTCGGCAAGGGTTCCATGGAGCCCAAGGTTCGCGCTGCCATCAAGTTCGCCCGTTCCCGCAAGGGCCGCACCTGCATCATCGGCGCTCTGGACAAGGCCGCCGAGACCATGGCCGGCCTCTCCGGTACCCGCATCCACGAGTAGTCTCTACTCTGTTGCCTCTCTCGTGGGCGCCAGGCAAAGCGCCCACAAACTAGCCTCTCTTCATGAGCCCCGCAGTCCGCTCCGACTGCGGGGCTTTTGCTATTCACCTAGTCATTGGGGACGTTCTTAAATGACTAGTAGTAGGCCCACATGGCTTCGATTTCGTTGAGGACTTCTACGACGCCCCAGCGGCGGGCGCTGCGGCTTTGCGAGTTGGGGTCGTAGACACCGATCTGGTCGGCGTCGTCAATCCCGTAGAGCACGATGTAATGACCAACGTTGGTAAACGTGCCGGGACGCACGGCGGCGATTACGGGAGTACCCGAGCGCAAGGCCTGGACCATCGAGTCTCGATCGTTGTAGAGCTGTGTCCCGTTAAGCCCCAGCTGCCATGCGCCGCTCGTCATAAACGACCACTCGGTGGCTCCGGTGGGTGCATAGTTGCCCGCCTCGGAAAGAGCGCACATATCGACAGGCGTCATATCGGTGTGGCCGGTCTTATAGATGTAGACCATGGTAAGACAGGTGGGGCCGCAGGCATTTTGGCGGATGGTACCGCCGGCGTAGGGCAGCTCCGACCATGCAGGATCGATCTGATAGATATGGGGCATGGTGCCGGCTTGCCACTGCGAGCGCGGGGTCGAAAACGCAAACGAGTAGCCGGGCGCAACCGGGGCCTTGAGCAGCTTGTCCTCGGCGGCGGGCTCCAGGCCGGCTGATCCGTGGGAGATACAGGATCCCAAAAACACAAAGACGAGGCAGGCGGCGATGGAGCAAAGCGCAAGGCGTAGGCGGCGGGCCGGAAGCGCGTGGCTTGTGGTGTGCGACGCGGGGTGAGGGGCGGAATTGCCGCGATCGCGTTGAGGTCGCGAAAAGGAGCGCTTGACGTAGTAGTCGGTCTTACGGCGATCGTAGCGGCGTGGTTGCAATGTGTCGGTCTGACGTTGGCGTGTGCTCGTGCTCACACGGTCTGACTGCTGCGCGGTACGGCTTTGTTGCCGCGAAGAAGCCCCGGGCTGCTCTTGGGGGCGCTGCGGGTTGTCGTTGTCGGAGGTGCTTCTGGGCGTTGGCGTGGTGCGGCCGGCAAGGCGCACGCTTTGTGGCCGTTGGCCGCCGTCATTGTATCCGTATGCCATTCGAATCACCTTGCCTCATGTGTAACTTGTCTATCCTACATAAAAAGATGCACGACACATGGGTATGTGCGCCAAAAGCCTGACAAATGGTATGAACGTTGCCGCGCCGCGCGCCAAGCGTCACGGCAACAGGTATTCAAAAGCAGACAAGATGAAGGCGTCCAAGACGAATGACGTCTCCCGCCGTTCGTCCCAAAAACAGCGCCGCTCGTTTTGCAGTTCTGCCTTCGGTCGAGCTGCGAGCGGCGCTGCTGCGCCAAGGCCGTATCTTAAAGCCATGGAATAAAAGCGCGCGGCAAAACGGACCGCGCAAGGGGTGACGCCAAGGGCGTCAAATAGGAAAGGAGGGGAACAATGGCGGACAAGAACGCAGAAGTTGCAGTCGAGGATAACGGCGGCATGAAGAAAACGCTCTCGCTCTGGAACTTCTTCACCATCGGTTTCGGTGCCATCATCGGTACCGGTTGGGTTCTGCAGGTCGGTGACTGGATGGTCGTGGGCGGCGGTCCCGTTCCCGCTATGATCGCATTCCTCTTGGGTGCAATCTTCCTCGTGCCCGTCGGAGCTGTTTTCGGTGAGCTCACGGCTGCTATCCCCATCTCGGGCGGCATCGTCGAGTATGTCGATCGTAGCTTTGGCCGTACGCTGAGCTACATCACCGGATGGCTTTTGGCCCTGGGCAACGGCATCCTGTGCCCGTGGGAGGCCATTGCCATTTCGACCCTCGTGTCCGAGATGTTCGGTAGCCTGCCCGGCCTTGAGTGGCTGCGCGCCATCAAGCTCTACACCATCCTGGGGGCCGACGTTTACCTGTTTCCGACGCTGATCGCGCTCGGCTTTGCAGTCTACGTCATCTTCCTCAACTTCCGCGGTGCCAGCTCGGCCGCCAAACTCCAGGCCTTCCTGACCAAGGCTCTGCTCTGCGGCATGCTGCTCGCCATGGGCGTCTCGCTGTTCACCGGCTCGCCGGACAACGCCATGCCCGTGTTCTCCCAGGTCACCGGCGCTGGCGGCGGCAAGGCCGCTACCGAGAGCACCAGCCTGTTTGCCGGCATCGTGTCGGTCCTGGTTCTGACCCCGTTCTTCTACGCCGGCTTCGACACCATTCCTCAGCAGGCTGAGGAAGCAGCCGAGGGCCTCAACTGGAACAAGTTCGGCAAGATCATCTCCCTGGCCCTGCTGGCCGCTGGCGGCTTCTACATGGTCTGCATCTACTCGTTTGGCACCATCCTCGACTGGCATGAGTTTGTTAAGAGCCCGGTTCCCGCGCTTGCCTGCCTCAAGGGCATCAACATGCTTCTGTACCTGGCCATGCTCGTCATCGCCACGCTTGGACCCATGGGTCCGATGAACTCCTTCTACGGCGCCACGAGCCGCATCATGCTCGCCATGGGCCGCAAGGGCCAGCTGCCCGAGCAGTTCGCCGAGGTCGACCCCAAGTCCGGCGCTCCCAAGCTCGCCTGCGTCGTTCTGGGCGTCATCACCGTCGTCGGTCCGTTCCTGGGCAAGAACATGCTCATCCCTCTGACCAACGTGTCGGCTCTCGCCTTCATCTTCTCCTGCGGCATGGTCGCCCTCGCTTGCCTGCGTATGCGCTTCACCGAGCCCGACCTGCCTCGTCCCTACGAGGTGCCCGGCGGCAAGTTTGGCATCTGCCTCGCTATCGCTGCCTGCGCCATCATCATCGGCCTGCTCGTGATTCCGTTCTCTCCCGCCTCCCTCAACATGGTGGAGTGGAGCATCGTGATCGGTTGGTTGGCTATTGGCCTGGCCCTCATGGCTTTCACCAATTCCCGCAAAAAGTAACGCCTAGCCGGGGCGGATCAGGTGCGCGGGACCCTCTCTTCCGCGCACCGAACCCGGCGCCACTTGGGTAGCTTTGTGAGGCCTTAACCCAACACGGCCTCGCCCACTATATGGATCCATAAGGAGGAACCATGTCCACTAAGTATGCAATCGTTGGCGGTAAGCTCATCGACGGTACCGGTGCCGAGCCGGTCGAGAACTCCCTCGTTCTCGTCGACGACAACGGCAAGATCGAGTACGCCGGTGCTATGCAGGACCTTCCCGAGGGCGTTGAGGTTATCGACGCCGCCGGCAAGACCGTCCTTCCCGGCCTGATCGACACCCACCTGCACTTCTCGGGCAACTTGACCGACGATGACACCGACTGGGTCATGCAGCCGCTCCTCGAGAAGCAGGCTGTCGCAGTCAAGCAGGCCTACGACTGCCTCACCCACGGCCTCACCACCGTCTGCGAGATCGGCCGCTTTGGTATCCAGATCCGTGACTGCATCGACAAGGGCGTCTTCAAGGGCCCGCGCGTTCTGGCCACCGGCCTTGGCTTCTGCCGCGTTGCCGGCCACGGCGACTCTCACCACTGCAGCCAGGAGCTCAACAAGGAATCGCACCCCTGGGGCGATCAGGTCGACGGTCCTTGGGATCTGCGCAAGGCCGTCCGTCGTCGCCTGCGCGAGAACCCCGATGCCATCAAGATCTGGGCTACCGGTGGCGGCATCTGGCGCTGGGACTCCGGCCGCGACCAGCACTACTGCTCCGAGGAGATTCAGGCCGTGGTCGAAGAGGCCAAGATGGTCGGCATCCCCGTGTGGAGCCACTGCTACAACAACCACGCCGCTGCCTACGATTCCGTTCGCTTTGGCTGCGAGCAGCTGATTCACGGCTTTGATATCGATGAGCGCACCATGGACCTCATGGCCGAGCAGGGCACCTTCTTCACTCCGACGATCGCCTTCCTGCCCACCTGGTACGCCACCTATCCGCCCGTCTACGTTCCCGAGCTGCACGACAAGTACGAGGGCACCCTGGTCGAGAAGGAGCTGCAGCGCAACTACGACTGCCTGCGCGAGGCCAAGAAGCGCGGCGTCGTCATGACGATCGGCTCCGACTCCTTCTCCTTCGTCACCCCGTACGGCACCTGCTCCATCGAGGAGATGTACGAGTTCGTCGACAAGATCGGCTTTACTCCGGTCGAGACCATCACCTGCGCCACCCTCAACGGTGCCAAGATGTGCCACATCGAGGACGAGACCGGTTCCATCGAGGCCGGCAAGTGCGCCGACCTGCTGGTCGTCAACGGTGACGTCGCCGCCGACATCCACGTGCTCAACACCGACAACATGGACGTCATCATGAAGGACGGCTGGATTGTCGAGGCCGGTACCTTCGGCGAGGCAAACAAGTACAGCGCCTAAGCTACCGTTCATCGATGGCTTGATGTAAAACACAGTATTTGATTGCATAATGCAATGGAGAGGGTCGCTTGCGGCCCTCTTTATTGCTATGGGGTGCGTCAGTAAGAAGGGGATGACAGTGGATCTCAATAGGCTGATTCTGGGCAAGAGCTACAACTCTACCAAGGTCTTTCGTACCGCTCAGCATGTGGTTCAAGCCATCTTGCTCGGTATTGTCGTTCCGCTGCTTATCCTGCTGCTCATCTGGGATCTAACCGATAATCCCAATCCCGTTCCGGCCGTTGTCGTCATTGCCGGCTTGGTCATGCTGTGCTTCTTCTTCTCGTACGTCTTTGTCGTTCCCGACGACCTCACATCGAGCGCAACCGACCGCACGCTCGCCATCGCTTCAAAAATATTCGCCTACACGTCGCGCGGCCTTACGCCCGAAGCTGCCCTGGGCGCCTCTAAGATCATCCTGTCCGAAACTATCGCCTCTGCCATCTGCTTTACCGACGGCAAGCAGGTGTTGGCAAGCTGGGGCGAGGACTCGGCAAAATGCCCCGCGGGCACCCCGGTGGTGCTGCGGACTACGCTCAACGTGATCAACAGCGGTGAGCAAAGCGTGTTCTCGCGCGATGCCTCGACCGAGACAGGTGGCTACTTTCCGCGCCTGCGCGCCGGTATTGTCGCACCGCTTACCGTGCGCGGGCATTGCGTGGGCACGCTCGAGCTGTATTATCCCCGTCTGAGCAGCATCGATATGCGCCAGACGGCGCTTGCCTCGGGCTTTGCCGACCTCATTTCCACGCAGCTTGCGAGCTTTGAGCTCGAGCGCCAGGACGAGCTTACGGCCCGCGTGGAGCTGCGCGCCTTGCAATCGCAAGTCGATCCTCATTTTCTATTCAATACCATTAGCACGATCGTGTCGCTCGTTCGAACCGAGCCCGACAAGGCGCGATCGCTGCTGATCGACTTCTCCAACTACTACCGTCAGACGCTTTCTGATTCCGATACCCTCACAACGCTCGAGCACGAGGTGGAACAGGGCGCTCGCTATATCAATCTTATGCAGGCCCGGTATGGCGACGGCCGTCTGCGCGTCTCGGTCGATATCGACTTTGAGGTGCGCGATTGCATGGTGCCGCCGTTTATCTTGCAGCCGTTGCTCGAAAACTGCATCAAGCACGCGCAGCGCGAGACCGAGCCGCTTTCTATTCATGTTAGGGCTTTCGAGACCGATGACGGTTTGGAGATCATCGTCGAGGACGACGGCATCGGTATGAGCGAAGAAGTCTGCGCACATCTGTTTGAGCAGCATCGCTTGGAGGAGCCCGAGAGCATTACCGCCGACGGCTCCGTCAAGCGAGGTTGCGGCCTAGCGCTCTTCAACGTGCTTCAGCGCATCCATTTCTTTTACGGAGAAGATTCCGGCATGCGCGTGAAGTCCCAGGAGGGCGTGGGAACGCAGGTCATCGTCGAGCTGAACGGCGAGCCGCATGAGCCGGCGCCGTTGACGGCGTAGCACGCGGTTGGATTGAGAGAAAAAGAGGGGAAGCACATATGTCCGAAGGCTGGAACATCTTGGTGGTTGATGACGAGCCTCCCATTAGGGCTGAGCTACGCTATCTGTTGGAAAAGGATACGCGTGTGGGTCAGATTGCCGAGGCGGGCAATGTCACCGAAGCCGTGGAGTCGATTCTGTCGAACAAGCCCGACGTGTTGTTTTTAGACATTACCATGCCCGGTCGCTCGGGAATTGAGCTTGCCGAGACGCTGCAGAACCTAAAGACGCCGCCGGTGGTTGTGTTTGTGACGGCGTTTGCCGAATTTGCCGCCGATGCGTATAACCTCGATGCCGTCGATTATGTCGTCAAGCCGGTTGAGGACGCACGCCTGTCAAAGGCACTCGACAAGATCGAGGCGGCCTTGGGTGTCCGTCGTGTTATCCACGCTCCGCGCCAGCCTTTGCGTCTGACGGTGGACCGCGGGGGCAAAAAGGTGTTCATTCCCGCCGCAGACGTCTGCTACTTTGAGGCGCGCGCCGATTTTTGCAACGCCATCTGCGCCGAGGGAACGTACCTGATCAATGAGTCGATCTCTTCGCTCGAGCGTCGCTTGGACTCCGAGGGCTTTATTCGCGTTCATCGCAGCTACCTGGTCAATTTGGAAGACGTGCACAATGTTGAGATTGGCTCCACGGGGTTGATGGAGCTCAGGCTCGACCGCGTGAACTCGACGGTACCGGTGTCCCGTCGTCGTGCCGCCGAGGTCAAGTCGCACCTGGGGCTTGCGTAAGAGGCTTGCGTGCCGTCGTTTACCATCGCAGGTTTGGCATGGGCGCGCGGTGGGCATAATGGGTGGCATCGAATGAAATCGAAAGGATCATTATGCCCGCGCTTATCACCCATCATCTGTTTGGCGAGGAAAGCATCGACCGTCTTCCGCAGGGCGTCATCACGTCCGATGAAGAGCGCATTGCCTTTATCTTGGGCAACCAAGGCCCCGACCCGTTTTTCTTTCACATTCTGACACCGCGTGTTTCCGACTGCACGCTGCTGGCGCAGGTCATGCATCGGTCGCGCATGTCTCGCCAGTTCGCGTGCCTGCGCGACGGCGTGTCGCATCTGCTGCCGCGCGACGCCAGCTTGGGTCGCGCCTTTGCGCTGGGCCTGCTGTCTCATTACGTGCTCGACCGCAACGCCCACCCCTTTGTCTATGAGCAGCAGTTTGGCATCGTGGAATCCGACTCAGAGCTTGAGGATTCGAGCAGTCAGGTCCATGCCGTGATCGAGAGCGACCTGGATGTGCTGATGCTGCAGCTTAAACGCGATGGCGCTACGGTTGACGATTACCCGCCGGCGGGCGAGATCGTCACCACCGATCGCATCAATCGCGTGGCCGGCGTGCTGATGAGCTATGTTGCCGGACGCGTGTACGGCATTGACATTCCGGCGGGGGAGTACGGTGCTGCCGTTGCCAATATGCAGCGACTTTACCGCGCGATTGAGCCGGCCGGCTCCGCAAAGACGCGCGCGATCTCGCTGGTTGAGGGCTTGGTGCACGATTACTCGCTGCTCGACGGCCTTGCTCATCGCGTGACGACGGAGTTGCCCGAGCGCACCGGTAACCTGGGCCATCTGACATGGAAGAATCCCTTTACCGACGAGGTCTCGAACGAGAGTTTCCCCGAGGTCTTTGATCGCGCGCTGGGCGATTACGAGTGCACGGTCGCACGTTTTATCGAGACCGGTGACATGGATGCCGTGACCAGTCACGTCAACTACAGCGGTCGCGTGCTCAATGCCGATGAGGAGTTCGACCGCGAGGAATAGGGCCCGTGCGTGCCCCTTTGCCGAATCCTTACCGGCGGTTCTGGACAATTGGGGTACGATGAACTAACTGCATATCGGGCGAATACGAAGGGTCCCTGTCCATGAAATACACCAAGCTCGAGCGTAACTGGGTTATGTATGATGTGGGCAATTCGGCCCTCGTGCTGCTCAATACCTCGGTGGTGCCCATTTACTTTAACGCCATCAATACCGGCGCTTCCTCGGCCGACCTGGTGGTCGCTTGGGGCAATGCGCAGACGATCGCCTCGCTGGTCATCGCCATGCTCATGCCCATTCTGGGCGCGCTTGCCGACTACGCCGGCAACAAGATCAAGTTCTTCTTGGGCTTCTTCCTCACGGGCCTGGTGCTTTGCCTGGCGCAGGCTATCCCAATGTCCGCCATGGCATTTTTGACCGTGTACGTGCTGTGCACCATCGGCCTTAACTCTTCTATGACGTTCTACGACGCCATGCTGCCCGACATTACCACCGACGAGCGCATGGACGCCGTGTCCAGCTCGGGCTATGCCTGGGGCTACATCGGTTCCACCGTGCCGTTCGTCATCTGCCTGGCGCTCATCATGGGTGGCCCCGCTCTTGGCGTCCCCACCATGCTGGCAACGCGTCTGTCGTTTATCATCACTGGTGCCTGGTGGCTCATCTTTACCCTGCCGCTCATTCGCACCTATAAGCAAAAGTACGGTCGCGAGCGCGGTCCCGAGGACACCATCGGCCACATCGTGGGTGGTGTGTTCTCCGAGGTCGGACACACCATGCGCGAGATCGCCCACAACAAGACCGTGCTGGTCTACATGATCGCGTTCTTCTTCTATATCGACGGTGTGCACACGGTCATTTCCATGGCCACCAGTTACGGATCGGCCTTGGGCATCGATTCGACGCAGCTGGTGCTGGCGCTGCTCGTTACGCAGTTCGTGGCCTTTCCGTCCGCCATCATCTACGGCAAGCTCGCCGGACGCGTGGGCACGCTCAACATGATCCTGGTGGCGGTCGCCGCCTACATGGGCATTGTGCTGTTCGCCGCGTTCTTCCTAAAGACCGCCTTTGAATTTTGGGTGCTTGCCATTATGGTCGGCCTGTTCCAGGGCGGCGTGCAGGCGCTCAGCCGTAGCTACTTTGGCCGCATTATCCCCAAGGAAAAGTCCAACGAGTACTATGGCTTCTTTGACATCTTTGGTCGTTATGCAAGCGTTATGGGCACCTTCCTGGTGTCGGTTGTCACCTCGCTGACCGGCAACCCGTCGCTGGGCGTCCTTTCCATTGGTGTGCTGCTGGTCGTTGGCTTTATGCTGCTGGTCCGCCTGTCCCGCATGACTCGGGCGGCAGAGCATGCCGCATAGGAGCGAGCGGATATTGTGCCTGTCCACGGTACTCTTTTGGGGTTATCCGCAATAAACATTGCGACTTGCGAGCAATGATTTGCCCAAGTGGGTATGATGGAATCAGCTAGGTCGCGGGGCGTCGCCTGTGTTTGGCGGCGTCCCGTTTTTGTGTTGCAGGGAGGGTAAGGCATGAACGCCACAGTCGTGATTCCAACGTATTGGGCGGGCGATGACGCTTGCGCAAACGCCCCTGGCACCTATGATCATTCGACGCGACTCAACGCCGACAATCCCGAACTCGACCGCTGTCTGGCCTCGCTTGAGCAGGTACGTGACATCCCGCGCATCATCCTTTTGGTGGTCTGTCCCGTTTCTGCCACAGCCGATGTGTCGCTGCGCGTGCGCGAGATTGTCGACGCGCATCCCACGCTCAAGGTCACCGTTGTCACCAACACCCAGGTCTCGCGCATCGCAGACCGGGTTGCTCAGATCGCGCCCAAGGGTTCGGGCGAGTGCGTGAGCCTGCGAGGCTACGGTGCCATCCGCAACATGGGGCTAGCCTGTGCCGCTGTGCTGGGTCATGACGCGGTTATCTTTTTGGATGACGATGAGACTGTCATCGACGCCGACTTTATGAAGCGCGCGACCTATGCGTTGGGGCAGCAGACGCGTCAGGGCTTGCCGATCTTGGTCAAGAGCGGCTATTTCTACGATCGCGACGGCTCGCCGCTGGCTCCCACGGACAAGGCGGGCATCTGCCATCGTTGGTGGACCAAGCGCATCGAGTTCAACCGTTGGATGAAAAAGGCGCTCTCGGGCACCCGCATCTCGCGCTCTAACTACGTGTGCGGCGGCCTGATGGCCCTGCACGCCCGCGCCTTTACGCGTGTGGCCTTTGACCCGTTTATCACCCGCGGCGAGGACTTGGATTACCTCTTTAACATGCGCATGTTTGGCTACGACGTGTGGTTCGATAACGAGTGGACCGTGCGCCATCTGCCTCCGGAGTCCGAAAAGCGCTCACCGCGCTTTATGCAGGATGTATACCGTTGGTACTACGAACGGGCCAAGTTGACATTCGCCGCGCATCAAAAGGAGCTCATTCCCGTTACGGCGGCATCGCTCATGCCCTACCCGGGCCCGTGGATTTCGCGCGAGCTCGACGACCGCGTGCGCAAGACCGCTATGGTCCGCAGCGTGTTTACCCGCGAGCATGAGGGCTACCTGTGCATCTGGCGCCATGGTATCGACGAGGCAAAGGCCTATGCGCGCCAAAACGCTGCAAGCTACCTGCGTTTCCAGAGCTTTTGGCCCAAGATCATGGACGGGCTTTGGCGTGACGCACAACTGATCAGTATCCTGGAGGGGGCCGAATGATCGACCGCCGCGCCCAGCGCGATAGTTCAATATCAATCTTTCGCATCATTGCCGTTGCCTGCGCCATTTGCGTGCTGGTGTACTTTATTTTTGCCTTGGTGACCGGTATCGAGCCGATCGCCACGGTGATTGCCTGCGCGCTGCTGTGCATCTTTCTGTGCATCTTTATCTTTTTGACGCTCAATCCCGATTCGGTGCGCTCCCAGTACACCGAGGAGACGCTCTCGGTGGCCTCGGCCATGCTTGAGGACATTAAGGGCGGTCTGACGCAGGAGTCGGCGCGTTTGGTGTGCCGGCGCATTTTGCCCGAGACGCGCGCCATGACGGTGGCCATCACCGACGAGGGCAACGTGTTGGCCTGCGCAGGCGAGTTTGAGGAAAAACTACTGCCAGATTCTCCCATCCACACGCTTGCCACACGCTACGTTATCGAACATGGCATCGTGCAGTCGTTCAACCGTATGGTGGATGTCGTGGGCTCGGATGGCTCGCACAACCAAGTCCCCGCCGGCATTATCGCCCCCATCAAGGTGGGCGATCGTACCGTCGGCACGCTCAAGTTCTACTACAAGACCCCGCGCGCCGTCGACCGTACCCAGTACGCGCTTGCCTCGGGCTTTGCCGAGATCTTGTCCACGCAGCTCGCCATCCACGAGCTCGAGGTGCAAAAGGAACTCACGGCGCGCGCCGAGGTGCGTGCGCTGCAGGCGCAGATTAACCCGCACTTCCTGTTCAACACGCTGAACACCATTGCATCGTTTACGCGCACCGACCCGCTGCGGGCCCGCGAACTGCTTCGTGAGTTCTCATCGTTCTATCGTGCCACGCTCGACAATTCGGGATCGCTTATTCCGGTCTCGCGCGAGGTCGCACAGACCAAGCGCTACCTTACCTTTGAGAAGGCCCGCTTTGGCGAGGACCGCGTGCTTGCGACGTTCGATGTGTCCGAGGACGTGGAAGATACGCTGGTGCCGGCGTTCGTGATCCAGCCGATTGTCGAGAACGCCGTACGTCATGGTATGGGCGATGACGACGCCCTGAGGATCGACGTGACCGTTCACCAAGACGGCGAGGATGCAATCTTGATTGCCGTGGCCGATAATGGCGTGGGCATGGATGAGGGTACCGCCGCCAGACTGTTTGACGAGCGTTCTGCCCGTCCCGACGCCAGCTCTCCCCAGGGTGGCGGCGCCGGTGTGGCCATGCACAATATTTCGGAGCGCATCCATCGCTTTTATGGGCCGCACTCCTATACGCGTGTCGAATCGGCGCCGGGCAAGGGCACCAAAGTGCTCCTTCATCTTGATTTGTCAGAGAGCATCTTCGACATTCAAGAGTAGAATAAAAGGCTACGGGCTCAACGTCATGCGACGGATGCCCGGCGTAGTTAGTTGACGAAAGGTTTTATCCCTATGCTGCGTGCGATGATTGTGGATGATGAGGCGCCGGCTCGCTCGGAGCTTCGCTTCCTGCTCGAGCAAACGGGCAAGATCGGCACGATCACGGAGGCGTCGAGCGTCCGCTCCGCCATCGAGATGCTTATGGAAAGTCGCGTGGATGTCGTGTTTCTCGATATTTCGATGCCCGGTGCCTCGGGCCTGCAACTTGCCGAGGCGCTGCATAAGCTCAAAAATCCGCCGGCGATCGTGTTTGTGACTGCGTATAGTGACCATGCGGTCGAGGCATTCGACGTGGATGCCGTCGATTATCTGATGAAGCCGGTCGAGGAAGCTCGCTTGGATCGCGCGATCGAGAAGGTCATGCAACGCACCAAGCCGGTTACGGACAGCAAGGTGACCATCGAGCGTATCCCGGTGGAAAAGGGCGGCCGCAAGGTGCTCATTCCCGTGGACGACATTCGCTTTATCATGGCCAAGGACGATTACTCCTGCATCTATACCGTCGATGATCGCTTTTTGTCGACGACCTCGCTGGCGCAGTTTGAGGCCAAGCTCTGCGACTTTGGCTTCTTCCGTGTTCACCGCCGCTATATCGTCAACTTGGCGTGCGTCACGGATGTGGAGACGGTGCCCTCGGGTGCCATCCAGCTGGGCATTACGGGCGTCGACGAACGCGTTCCGGTTTCGCGCCGCCGCGTCGTGCCGCTCAAGAAGGCTCTGAGTCTCTAGCACACTGGCCCCGCAGCCCTGTAGACCCATCGTCTGCGGAGCCGTGGGGCCTTTTTTGTATGTATCTGCCGAATCGTTTTTTGCGGAAGGGATCCCATGAACAGTGCAAGCGCCAAGCGTATCGACATCATCTCGGACACCCACGGCTATTTATCGCCTGCGCTCCTGGATGAGCTTGAGGGCGCAGACCTGATTATCCACGCCGGCGACCTCACGTCAGAGATGGACTACGAGCACCTATGCACCATCGCCCCCGTACGGGCCGTACTGGGCAACAACGATTACTACCGCGACTACGGTCCCGATGTAGACCGTCTTGCGCTCTTTACCTACGAAGGCCTCAAATTCGCCGTAGCCCACTACCGCGAAGACCTTCCGGTGGGATCCGTAGACGTAGCCATCAACGGCCACACCCACGTAACCAAAGAAGCCCAAGTGGGCCGTTGCTTAGTCCTCAACCCGGGCAGCGCCAGCTACCCCAGAGGCACCCGAGGCCCCACCATGGCCAGAATGCTCGTCAAAGACGGCAAGATTCTGAGCATCAAATTTATTGACCTAGAGTAGGTGCAACAAAAACGGGGGATGCAGATCGCATCTCCCGTTTTTCTTTGAGCCAAAGGCCGAAGTTCAACAACAATCTTAGACAACCCCGCCGAGGAGAACGGGGACCTCGAGCCGCGGAAGCGGCGAGGAACAAAGTCTTTGAAGCAAGTGACGGCAGGGAGGGTCTCCGGGGCCGGCTGGCGCGGGTTGAGTTTGTCGCGAGTTCCGCACGCAAAGGAAAGCACTTAATGTGCTTTCCGTCTTGCGCAGGACTGTAGAGCAGCAAACTCAACCCGCGCCAGCCGGCCCCGGAGACCCTCCCGGAGGGACCGAAAAACTTTTTCAAAAAAGTTGTTGCGCGGCGGACAGACTTCTGTGTATACTAATCCCCGCAGCGCACGCGAGCGGAAACAAACGCGAACGACTGCCTGGGGAGTTAGCTCAGTTTGGTTAGAGCGCCGGCCTGTCACGTCGGAGGTCGCGGGTTCGAGCCCCGTACTTCCCGCCAACGCAATTAAAGCCACGTCTTCGGACGTGGCTTTTTGCGTTTGATGCACTTTGTTTCGATAGAACGATCGCCCTGGTGGATCTTCGCCCAGAATCCCCGCGCCTTCGGGAACGCAAGTAAAATCCAATAAGTATATCTGTCTGAACAACAGCTTTGTTGCGCAACACCTGTTCAACGAGACAGGGGGTTAGGTTATACTAAATTGCACTGTGCGCCGCATCTGATGCATTTCGCTCCAAGCGCGGCACTCAGTGGATATCCGATTTACCATTTGGATGTCCTGGCGGTCATTTAGCGTCTCGACACAAGCTCGGCCCCGGAGCTCGTTCGAGCTGTTCGTATTCCTTGAAAGGGGAAAAATGGACATATCGAGGAAGACTGATTACGCCCTTCGTATGCTGGCGATGCTTGCCGAGGATCCGGAGCGTTTGCTTTCTGTTCGCACCGCTGCCGAAGAGGTCAATGTCCCGTATTCGTTTGCCCGCTCGATTCAGCACGGTTTGGTCCAGGCCGGTATTGTGGAGAGCCTGCGTGGCGTCCACGGTGGCATGCGTCTCAAGGTTAGTCCGGACGACGTCGCTATCCGCCAGGTCGTCGAGGCCGTTCAGGGTCCTATGGTTATGAACGATTGCACCGCGCCCGATGGTGACTGTGCGCGCATGGGCGCGTGCTGCTATCATCCCCTGTGGGCCGGAGCTCAGGCGTTGATGCGCGACTACCTCGATTCCGTTTCGCTCGGCGACATCGTCGCTCACCGCCAGTTCCCGGCCGTCGATCCCAAGTTCGCCGACCGCGAAGCGTTTCCCGAGTACGCTACCTGCGCGTGCGCTTACCGGGAGGAATAGCGCCGCATAAGGAGCATAGCCATGATTCAGGACCCCTTTCGTTCGATGATTCGTTCGGAAGGGGTCCTGCGTTATCGCGACCTTCCGTGGCGCCGTACACGCGATCCGTACATCATTTGGCTTTCTGAGGTCATGTTGCAGCAAACACAGGTGCCGCGTGTGGAGGCGCGCATGCCGGTGTGGCTCAATCGTTTTCCGACCGTGCAGGCGCTTGCCCAGGCCGCGCCTTCGGATGTTTTGGACGCTTGGCAGGGGATGGGCTACAACCGACGCGCTCTGGCGCTTCACGGGGCCGCTCAGCGCGTTGTAGAGGACTGGGGCGGGGAGTTTCCGCGTGAGACGCGTGACTTGGTCGCTCTGCCTGGTATTGGCCCGGCAACGGCGCAGGGTATCCGGTCGTTTGCGTTTGATCTTCCGGGCGTGTATCTGGAGACCAACGTGCGCACGGTCTTTTTGCATCATTTCTTTCCCGATGTGCCGGCCGTTCCCGATCGCGAGCTGGTGCCGCTGATCCAAGCCGCCTGTCCGGCGGCCTCTGGTGCGGCGGCGGATGAGATTGCGCCCTTTGCCGCGCCTCAAGACGATGCTGACACGCCGCGCGCGTGGTATTACGCGTTGCTAGATTACGGCGCATATCTAAAAAAGACGTTGCCCAATCCGTCCAGGCGCTCGGCGGGCTATAGCCGTCAATCAAAGTTTGAGGGCTCGCGTCGCCAAAAGCGCGCGCATATCGTGCGTATGTTGCTGGCAGCGCGCGATGGCCAGCCGGCGGGGATTACGCTTGCTGATGCCGTGGCGGGCGTTAACGAGATGGAAGCGGCGGCTGGGCGTGGGCCGGTCGAGCACGACTTGATCGCGGGCATTCTAGCCGACCTGGAGCGTGAGGGCTTTTGCCGAGCTGAGGGCGATCGCTGGCTGAGCATCTAGCCTGTGCAAATCTGAAGAACAGGATTGTAAGGTTTAGATTTTCGGCATGAGGGCATCCTAAAGACGAGGCCGCTCGAAGCCTACGGGCGGCATGCGTTGAAGGGAAGTACACCTATGGATTTTGAGAATTCCCAAACCAAGAAGAACCTCGAGACCGCTTTTGCCGGTGAGTCCCAGGCACACACCAAGTATCGCTACTATGCATCCAAGGCCAAAAAGGACGGCTACGTTCAGATCTCGAATATTTTTGCCGAGACGGCGGGCAACGAGTCAGAGCACGCCAAGCTGTGGTTTAAGTATCTGCACGACGGCGCCGTTCCGGGCACTCTGGACAACCTGCGCGACGCCGCTGCGGGCGAGAACTACGAGTGGACCACGATGTACGACGAGTTTGCCAAGACCGCCGAGGAGGAGGGCTTTGCCGAGATTGCCGCAAAGTTCCGTGGTGTCGCCGCCGTCGAGAAGGCCCACGAGGAGCGCTACAGCAAACTCGTCGAGCGCATCGAGTCGGGCGAGGTGTTTGAGCGCGAGGGCGTAAAGGTGTGGAAGTGCCTGAACTGCGGGCACCTGCACGTTGGTGCCGAGGCGCCTGAGGTGTGCCCGGTGTGTAACCACCCGAAGGCGTACTTTGAGGAGCAGGTGGTGAACTACTAGCGCGTGGCGCTGGCACTGTCTCTTATACACATCTCCGAGCCCACGAGACC
>UQVD01000031.1 GCA_900544385.1 uncultured Collinsella sp. | reverse complement strand
CTCGGAGATGTGTATAAGAGACAGATACCGGGACCCGAAACCACGGCACCGCCGATTGCGGTGCCCGTGCCGATGCCCAGATTGAACAGGCCCGAGAAGATCGACATGGCGACGGCCGACGAATCCGCCGGCGTGTACTTGATGAGCTCGGCCTGGAACGCCACGTTAAAGGCCGTGGCGCAGCAGCCCCACAGCGCGCAGACGGCAAGCACTGCCACGAGCGACGATGCGACCGGACCCATAAGCAGCAGAGCCACCGGCACGCCGGAGAGCGTGATAGCCAAGAACGGGAAGCGATGCCCGTCGAACAGGCGGCCAAACAGCCAGCTGCCCACCAGACCGGAGAAGCCAAACGCCGTCAGCGTCATGGTGATGGCGCCCGCGTCGACGTGTGCGACCTGCGCCAGGAAAGGCTCAATGTAGCTGTAGCTTGCGTAATAGCCGGTCGCCATAAAAACCGTGACCGCGTAGAGCGCGACCAGGAACGGATTCTTGAGCAGCTCGGGCAGCTGTTTGACGGTAAAGCGCTCGCCCGCCGGCATGGCCGGGAACACCGCGGCCTGGTAGACGACCGCGATGGCTGAGAGGGCCCCGACCACGGCAAACGTCATGCGCCAGCCCACGGCCAGCCCGATGGCGCGGCCGATCGGCAGGCCAAAGATCTGCGCGATGGACGAGCCCGTGGCGATCATGCTGATGGCGAGCGCTCCGTGGCGACTGTCGACCAGGCGCGAGGCCATAATCGAGGCGACCGACCAGAACACGGCATGCGCGCAGGCGACCACCAGACGTGCGCAAACCAAAATAGGATAGGTGGGCGCCACGGCGGACAGGAACTGGCCCAGCGAGAACACGGCGAGCACGCCGAGCAGCATCCGCTTGAACTCAAAGCGCGAGGCAAACACCATAAGCGGCAGCGACAGCAGCATGACGCCCCAGGCGTAGACCGAGATCATGATGCCTGCTTGGGCCTCCGTGAGCGAGAACGATGCGGCAATATCAGTCAGAAGACCGATGGGCATGAACTCCGACGTGTTGAATACGAACGCGCAACAGGCGAGCCCAATAAGCGGGAGCCACTGCTTGAGTGAGATGCCATCTTGTCTTGCCTGAGTCATGTAGGAAACCTCTCCGATTGTCTTGGGCGGTGGGCGATTATATAGCAACGGCCCCGCATCCGTCAGTACAGATGCGGGGCCGCAATCAACTCAATACACAGAGGTTGCGCCGTCAATAAATAACTAAGCCAAACCCAGCAATATGCCCGCCGAATGCACGACAAACGCCACGATCCAGGCGACCGTCACCTGAAACGCGAACACAGCAACGGCATAGCGCGTGCCCAGCTCGCTCTTGACGGCGCCGATGGACGCCACGCAGGGCGGGTACAGCAGCGTAAAGACCAGGAACACGTAAGCGGTAAACGGCGAAAACATGGTTGACAGCACCGCGGGCGACGTTGCGCCCAAAAGCACCGTGAGCGTCGAGATGACGCTCTCCTTGGCGATGAGTCCCGTGACGAGCGCCGTCGAGGCGCGCCAGTCGCCAAAACCGAGCGGGGTCAACACCGGCGCGATGATGCTACCCAGACCGGCAAGCAGACTCTGCGACTGATCGGCGACCACATTAAAGCGGATATCGAACGTCTGAAGGAACCAGATGACCACGGTAGCGGCAAAGATAATGGTAAAGGCCTTGGTAATAAAGTCCTTGGCCTTATCCCATGCCAGCATCACCGTCGTCTTGACGCTCGGCAGGCGGTAGTTGGGAAGCTCCATGATAAACGGCACCGGGTCGCCCTTAAATGCCGTACGGTTGAGCACCAAAGCCGCAATGCAACCAACCGCAATACCAATCAGATAGAGCGAGACCATGGCGGGAACCGTCGCCTGTGGGAAAAACGCCCCGCACAGCAGACCATAGACCGGCAACTTGGCCGAGCAGCTCATGAACGGCGTGAGCATGACCGTCATCTTGCGGTCATGCTCGGATGGGAGCGTACGGGTCGACATGATAGCCGGCACGGTACAGCCAAAACCGACGAGCATAGGCACGAAGCTGCGGCCCGACAGGCCAAAGCGACGCAGCACCTTATCCATGACAAAGGCCACGCGTGCCATGTATCCGGAGTCTTCCAGAATGGAGAGGAACAAGAAGAGCACGACGATAATCGGAAGGAAGGTCAGCACGCTGCCCACGCCCGTAAGCACGCCGTCGACAGCCAGCGAGCGCACCACGTCGTTGGTTCCGAACGCCTTGAGGCCCGCATCGGCCGAGGCGATGATGACAGCGATGCCGTCCTCCATGAGCCCCTGCAACGCCGCGCCGATCACGCCAAACGTCAGCCAAAAGACGAGGCCCATGATCACCAGGAACGCCGGAATGGCCGTGTAGCGGCCCGTCAGGATGCGGTCGATCTTGACGGAGCGCACGTGCTCGCGGCTCTCGTGCGGTTTGACGACGCAGCGCCCACACACGTCGCCGATAAAGCAAAAGCGCATATCGGCCAGCGCGGACAGGCGGTCGGTGCCGGCCTCGCCCTCCATCTGAGTAATGATGTGCTCGATAGCGTCGAGCTCGTTGCGATCCAGGTGAAGCGCCTCGGTCACCAGCTCGTCGCCCTCAACCAGCTTGGTCGCCGCAAAACGCACGGGAATGTGCGCCGTCGCGGCATGGTCCTCGATAAGGTTGGCGATGCCGTGGATGCAGCGATGCAGCGCACCGCCGTCTGGACCATCGGGTGCGCAAAAGTCCAGGCGACCGGGACGCTCGCGGAACCGCGCCACGTGCAAGGCATGATCCACCAGCTCGCCGATACCCTCGTTGCGGGCAGCGCTAATGGGGACAACGGGCACGCCCAGCAGGCTCTCGAGCAGGTTGACGTCCACGGCGCCGCCGTTGGCCGTCACCTCGTCCATCATGTTGAGCGCGATGACCATGGGGCGGTCGAGCTCCATAAGCTGCAGCGTCAGGTACAGGTTGCGCTCGATGTTGGTGGCGTCAATGATGTCGATGATGGCGTCCGGGCGCTCGTCGAGGATGAACTGACGGCTCACGACTTCTTCGCCTGTGTACGGCGACAGGGAGTAAATGCCGGGCAGGTCGGTAACGCTCGCCTCGGGGTGGTTGCGAATGGTGCCGTCCTTGCGGTCGACCGTCACGCCGGGAAAGTTACCGACGTGCTGGTTGGAGCCCGTAAGCTGGTTGAACAGCGTGGTCTTGCCGCAGTTTTGGTTACCGGCAAGGGCAAAATGCAGCGGCGCGCCCTCGGGCACGGCCGTTTTTGCCGCACGGGGTGAATACGTCCCCTCGCCCAGGGCCGGGTGGTCCGTCGTGCCGATTGCGGCGTTAACGCGCGGGCCGGTATCGGTGTCGTGCACATCCACGAGCTCAATGCGTGCGGCATCGTCCTTGCGCAGCGTCAACTCGTAGCCACGTAGGCGGATCTCGAGCGGGTCACCCATGGGGGCGTACTTCATCATGGTGACTTCGGTGCCCGGCGTTAGACCCATGTCCAAAATATGCTGTCGGAGTGCCTGATCGTCCGATGCCACCGATGCGACAACGGCGTCCTTTCCAATCTCGAGCGTATCGAGCTTCACGTCCGTGCTCCTCCCCCGACGCCCACAGGGCGTTGCATTTAGTTTACCTTGGCTAACCGTTTGCCACGGCTAACCAATTGTAACCATGCATGATAGCGCGAACGCACAACGACGTTCAATCGACAGATTGCTGCAAGGACCGTCCCCAAGTGCCGGCACAAAAGGAACGTCCCCAAGTGCCGCATCTGGGCCATGGCAACGCCGATGTTTTGGCGCGAACAGCGAAAGCCCGCCAGGGCGAGCAAGGTGCCCTGAAACGAGGCGGCATTGACCTTCTGGTCATGCCGCCGAAGTTGAAAGGCAGATTGCCGCCCTGGCGGGCTTGCAGCGTCAAGTGGTTACGGCGTTTGGTAAAACGCCGTAACTAAAACCCGTGGCGCTCCAGGAAGCGGAAGGCTAGGCGGATCCAGGGACGGACCGCCACCTGCTTGTCCTCGTTGTCGACCGCGGTGTTGGCGTTGCCGAGCGAAAGGCCGTGACCACCCTGGTCGAAGACGTGCATCTCGCATGCAACGCCCTCCTCGGCCATGCGCTGCGCAAACGGGTAGACCTGCGCGATCGGCGCCGTCTTGTCGTCGGACACGCCCCACACAAAGGTCGGCGGCATCTGACGCGAAACATGCGTGGTGGGGCAGATATCGGCCAAATGCTCGTCAGTTGCCTCGCCACCCGTCACCATCGACAGGTAGTCGTTGAGCAAATCGCGCCCCGTCTTGCCGCCCGTCTTGGGCACGCGCAAGTCAATGCGCGGATCGCGCGTCTGCATGTCGCGCACATAGGCAAAGTCGAGCAGCGGATAGCCCAGCACCACGGCATCGGGACGAATGTCGTCCGGACGTGCCCCGGCAAGTGCCGCGAAGGGGCCGGTCTTCCACTGCGTTGCCAGCGAGGCACAGATCATGCCGCCCGCCGAGAATCCCACGACGCACACGCGCTTAGGATCGACATGCCACTCGTCGGCGTTGGCGCGCACCGTGGCGACCATCTTGGCAAGATCTGCCTGGGGGTGCGGAAAGCTCACGTCACCCGTAGAGCTCGTGACATAGTTGAGCACAAAGGCCTGGTAACCGTGATCCAAAAATGCAAACGCCACCGGGTCCTGCTCGTGCGGAGCGATATGTGTAAACCCGCCTCCGCCGCAGATGATCACCGCGGGGCGGCGGCCATTCGGTTTATCGGGCAGCGGCTCGGCACCCAAATACGTAAACGTCGCCGGATAATCCTCGGTCGGCTCCTCGCCCCACAGCGCATGGTTCTCGACAATCATATGTGCTCCCTTCGCGCAAATTATGCGCCCTTGTTTTTCGCCTTCAAGCGTACCCCACTTGAACCCGTGGCGCAGAAACACTCCGGCAATAAGTTTCCCTTCAACTGATATATCACATAATCCCAGTTCAGAGGTATCGTTGAGCAGCGTAGAATAGGGGGCGTTGACCAAGCCGCGAAACACATATGAAACGTTTCCGGCAAACCAAACGCGCGATATGCGCCTATTTAAGTTGGAGGCAACTATGGGTCTGCTCGATTCGCTTAAGTCCACCTTCACCTCGACCGGCGAGGCGTCCGTTCCGCCCGCAGCAAGCTTCGCCACCCGCGAAGGCGTCATCTATGCCCCCGTCAACGGCGTGCTCGTCAACCTGAACGAGGTTCCCGACGAGACGATCGCCTCGGGCATGCTTGGCCAGGGCTATGGCATCGAGCCCATTACCGGCACCATCTATGCGCCCGCCAACGGCCGCATCGGCGCCACCACCGTCACCAACCACTCCATCGGCATGATTACCGAGGACGGCCTGCGCGTGTTCATCCATGTTGGCCTGGGCACCGTGGAAATGAACGGCAAGGGTTTTGCCCGCTTTGTCGAGATGGGCGATGTGGTCAAGGCAGGCCAGCCGCTCATCAGCTTCGACCGCGAGGCCATTAAGGCCGCTGGTCACGAGGACATCGTGACCGTCATCGTCTCCGAGCTCGATCGTCTTAAGAGCATCGACCATGTCGGCGAGTCTGGAACGCTTATCGGCGGCAACCCGCTCGTCAAGCTTGGCGACCCGCTGCTGGTTGCCAAGACCAAGTAGCCAGGCCCCGCGCCACACAGCCAAAAGGCACCTCGTCAAGCGCCCGCGACCATTTGGCCGCGGGCGCTTTTCGTTTGAAAAACCATCCCGCCAATGCCTTATCTGCATAGCCCAAATGAGCCGAGCTGCTAGAATACCGAACTGTATGGATAACTATCATTCAACCGTTATGGGAGGATACGTGAACCGCACCAAAATCGCGCAGCTCTATGCCGATGCCGAGTCGCTCGGCGGCCAGACCGTCACCGTCGCCGGCTGGGTCAAGTCCGTCCGCGACATGAAGAACTTTGGCTTTGTTACGCTCAACGACGGCAGCTGCTTCCGCGACCTGCAGGTCGTCATGAACCGCGAGGCACTCGACAACTACGACGAGATCGCCCATCAAAACGTCTCGGCCGCACTCATTTGCACCGGCACCGTCAAACTGACCCCCGATGCGCCCCAGCCTTTCGAGCTTTCTGCCACCTCCATCGAGGTCGAGGGCACGAGCGCCCCGGATTACCCGCTGCAGAAGAAGCGCGCAACCGTCGAGTTCCTGCGCACCCAGCAGCATCTGCGCCCGCGCACCAACCTGTTCCGCGCCGTGTTCCGCATCCGCTCTGTCGCGGCTGCCGCCATCCACCGCTTCTTCCAGGAGCAGGGCTTTGTCTACGTCAACACCCCCATCATCACCACGAGTGACTGCGAGGGCGCCGGCGAGATGTTCCGCGTGACCACGCTCGACCCCAAAAATCCGCCCCTCACCGAGTCCGGCGAGGTCGACTGGAGCCAGGACTTCTTTGGCAAGCATGCAAGCCTCACCGTGTCCGGCCAGCTCAATGCCGAGAACTTTGCCATGGCCTTTGGCGACGTATACACCTTTGGTCCCACCTTCCGTGCCGAGAACTCCAACACCACGCGCCACGCCGCCGAGTTTTGGATGATCGAGCCCGAGATGGCCTTTGCCGACCTTAACGACTACATGGATAACGCCGAGGCCATGCTCAAGTACGTCCTCAAGGACGTCATGGCCACCTGCCCCGACGAGCTCAATATGCTCAACAAGTTTGTGGACAAGGGTCTGCTCGAGCGCCTGGACCATGTCGCCAACTCCGACTTTGCCCGCGTTACCTACACCGAGGCCGTCGAGATCCTGGAGCAGGCAGTCGCTGCTGGCCACCAGTTTGATTACCCCGTCAGCTGGGGCATCGACTTGCAGACCGAGCACGAGCGCTTCCTGACCGAGGAGCACTTTAAGCGCCCGACCTTCGTGACCGACTACCCGGCCGAGATCAAGGCGTTCTACATGCGCATGAACGAGGACGGCAAGACCGTCGCCGCCGCCGACTGCCTGGTTCCCGGTATCGGCGAGATTATCGGCGGCTCCCAGCGCGAGGAGCGCCTGGATCTGCTCGAGGCCCGCATCAAGGACCTGGGCATGAATCCCGAGCAGTACAAGTACTACCTTGACCTGCGCCGCTACGGTTCCTGCAAGCACGCCGGCTACGGTCTGGGCTTCGAGCGCTTGGTCATGTATCTGACCGGCGTGGGCAACATCCGCGACGTCCTGCCGCACCCGCGCACCGTGGGCAACGCCGACTTCTAATCGTCGGACGCTAGCTCGCGTCGCCACACGCCAACGCTCATCGCATAAGCGTCTCTCGACATCGGTCGAGAGACGCTTTTTTTTCAACAGCATCCGTCAAGCTTTTGGCAAGTTTTTGGTCAGTTGAGCAGGGCTGTTGAAAACTCGACCCACCGTTTGCCGACGACTACCGACCGCCCAGAGCGCCCTGCGCCCCTGGGAAAGCCCCACGTCCTAGGCTCCATACCGTCGCCACCCAAAACGGAAAGGACGTGGGCACGATGACCGAAGCCGCTGTTGAAACCTACGACACCACGACGAGGGGCGCCGCCTCGATGGCAGCCTATCGCGCCGTTCGCATCCTGCAACTATTAAGCGAAAACACCGGCGAGGACAAGGCCATGCTTTCCGATGAGTTGATCCGGCGCCTCGCCCATCCCGACGACCCCGCCCGCATGCCCATCTCGGCGGCGCGGCGCAGCATCTACACCGCCATCTCCGCGCTTCGCCATGCCGGATATGAGATTGAATACAAGCGCGGCGTGGGGTATCGGCTCTTGACCCGTCCACTCACCGACGAGGAGATCATCCGGCTCCACGGTATGGTCATGCGCAACCGCTCCACGCCTATCGCCATCCGCAAGAGCATGGCGCAGCACTTAGTTGCCATGGCGAGTGCCGACGTTCGCGGCTATCTCGATACACCCGAACCTGCTCCAAGCGCAGGCAGCAAGGCTACCAAGGCAACACGCACGCCCATCAAGCGCATCGACACGTGCGAGCTCGTCGAGCAGGCCATCGACCACGGAACCACGGTGAGTTTTGATATTTCGAGCGTCACGACGCGTGGCGAAACCGAAGCAGCACGGATGACACTCCGTCCCTTTGCCATCAGGCAGCGCGATGGCATCTCGTATCTGCTGGGAACGGTCTACGACGCCCGAGGCGCCGATGACACGTTGCGTACCGTAGAGATTGGCCGAATGAGAAACGTCACCACACGTCTCCTCGACGGCAAGAAGCTCTTCGCCGCCCTAGACGAGGACGACGCCTCCTCCGCCGCATAAGACCCTCCGCCGCCCATTCGACTACCCGTACCGCCCATCCGATTCTGTATTAAAAAACCCGCCAGGCTGTTGTAAAAATGGACATCAGCGCTACTATAGTTCCACTTGCACTTTGTCCCAGTGCAGTGTTTCCAGCCATTTTTATACTGGGGGTAATGATATGAAGGACATCACCATCAGCCGCAGGAGCCTTCTGGTCTCCGCCGGCCTGCTCGCGCTCGCCCCGCTCGCCGGATGCGGCGGCAACTCTGGCTCCGGCTCTGCTGCCGCCGGTTCCGACTACACCATCGGCGTTCTGCAGCTCACCGAGCACTCCGCACTCGATGCCGCCAACGACGGCTTTGTCAAGGCCATCAAGGAGAGCGGCCTTAAGGTCAAGATCGACCAGAAGAACGCCCAGAACGACCAGTCCACGTGTAAGTCCATTGCCGACAAGTTTGTGGGCGACAACGTCAACCTGATTTATGCCATCGCCACGCCCGCCGCGCAGGCTGCCGCCGGCGCCACGGCCGATATCCCCATCGTGGGCTGCGCCATCACCGACTACGCCGCCTCCGGCCTGGTCCAGGACAACGACAAGCCCGGCACCAACGTCACGGGCGCTTCCGACCTCACCCCGGTCGCCGAGCAGCTCGAGATGATGCAGAAGGTCCTGCCCGACGTTAAAAAGGTCGGCCTGCTCTACTGCACCGCCGAGTCCAACTCCGACGTCCAGATCAAGGCCGCCAAGAAGGAGCTCGACAAGCTGGGCCTCGAGTACACTGACTTCACCGTCTCGAGCTCCAACGAGATTCAGTCCGTCGTCGAGTCTGCCGTGGGCAAGGTCGACGCGCTGTACTCCCCCACCGACAACACCATCGCCGCGGGTGCCTCGCAGGTCGGCCAGATCTGCAAGGAAAACAAGCTTCCCTTCGTGACTGGCGAGGAGGGTATGTGCATGGCCGGCGGCCTGTTTACCCTCTCCATCAACTATGAGGACCTGGGCTACGCCGCGGGCGAGATGGCCGTTAAGATCCTGAAGGGCGAGGCCAAGCCCGAGGATATGCCGATCAAGCACCTCTCGAGCAAGGACCTGGTCGTCGTCAAGAACGACGAAATGGCCGAGGCCCTGGGCATCGACCTTTCCGCCCTGGACGCGTAATGCCATACGCGGCATGCGTCTAGAGCCCGTGCTCGCGCTTTAGCCGCGTTATTCAATATCTGAGCCACAGGGGCGGGCGCTGTAGACCGGCGTCCGCCCTGCTTGTTTCAGGTAAAACAAAACGTCTGTCCGTAACTCTTCTATGCATTGTTACCGCTATTATGGTGAATCACGTGTCCACCCTATCCTAGGAGGTATGAAGCATGCTCATTGCATTGCAGGGCGCCGTTTCGCAGGGCGTCCTCTGGGGCATTATGGTGCTTGGCGTGTTTATCACGTTCCGCCTGCTCGACATTCCCGATATGACCTGCGACGGCAGCTTTGCCCTCGGCGGCTGCGTCTGCGCTGTGCTCATCGTCAATAACAACGTCGACCCGCTGTTCGCCGTGCTGGCCGGTATGTGCGCCGGCGCCATCGCGGGCGCCGTCACGGGCATTTTGACCACCGTCTTTGAGATTCCTGCGATCCTCGCCGGAATCCTCACCCAGATCAGCCTGTGGTCCATCAACCTGCGCATCATGGGCAAGTCCAATACGCCCATTCTTGCCAAAGGCACCGTGTTCTCGGCCGTCAGCAATATGACCGGTCTGCCGCAGTCCACCGTTGCCATCATCTTGGGCATCCTGCTCGCCGTGGCTATCGTTGCCATCCTGTATTGGTTCTTTGGCACCGAGATCGGCTCGGCGCTGCGAGCCACCGGCAACAACGAGTACATGATCCGCGCTCTGGGCGTCAACACCAACTCCACCAAAATGATCGCCCTCGTGCTCTCCAACGCCCTCATCGGCCTTTCGGGCGCGCTCATCTGCCAGAGCCAAAAGTATGCCGACATTGGTATGGGCACCGGTGCCATCGTTATCGGTCTTGCCGCCATTGTTATCGGCGAGGTGCTCGGCCGTCTGCTTCCCGGCGGCCTCACGCAGTTTAGCGTCCGTCTTGCCTCCGCCGTCTTTGGCTCCGTGGTGTACTTCCTTATCCGCGCCATCGTGCTGCAGTTGGGCATGGACGCCAACGACATGAAGCTGCTCTCCGCCGTGATCGTCGCCGTGGCCCTGTGCGTGCCCGTGGTTTGGGAGCGCTATAAGCTCCGCAGCTCCTACACGAAGGGGGATGAGGCAGATGCTTAAGCTCTCGCACGTCAAGAAGACCTTTAACAAGGGCACCGTCACCGAGAAGCGCGCGCTCACCGGCGTCGACCTCACCCTGAATGACGGCGACTTTGTAACCGTGATCGGCGGCAATGGCGCCGGCAAGTCCACGCTGCTCAACATGATCGCCGGCGTGTACCCGCTCGATTCGGGCGTTATTGAGCTCGACGGCACCGATATCTCGCGCCTGAGCGAGTCGCAGCGCGCCAAGTACCTGGGCCGCGTGTTTCAGGACCCCATGCGCGGTACCGCTGCCGACATGCAGATCGCCGAGAACCTGGCCCTCGCCAAGCGTCGCGGCCAGCGTCGCGGCCTTTCGTGGGGCGTTACCAAGGCCGAGAAGGACGAGTACGTTGAGCTGCTCAAGCGCCTGGACCTTGGTCTGGACACACGCCTCAACGCCAAGGTCGGCCTGCTCTCGGGCGGCCAGCGCCAGGCACTCACCCTGCTGATGGCCACGCTCACCAGGCCGCGCCTGCTGCTGCTCGACGAGCACACTGCGGCCCTCGACCCCAAGACGGCCTCTAAGGTGCTCAACCTGACCGAGGAGATCGTCGACGAGAACCACCTGACCACGCTCATGGTCACGCACAACATGAACGACGCCATCCGTCTGGGCAACCGTCTGATCATGATGCACGAGGGCCATGTGATCTACGACGTGGCGGGCGATGAGAAGAAGTCGCTCACCGTGGCCGACCTGCTGCAGAAATTCGAGGAGGTCTCGGGCGGCGAGCTCGCCAACGACCGCATGCTGCTAAGCTAAACCTACCAAAAAGGGACAGGTTTATTTTGGCAGGTTTTATCTGCGCAAACGTCAAAACCGCCGCAAAGGGACAGACGCCCTTGCGGCGGTTTTCGCATATTATGTCGATAATCCGATATTCAACCAGACATTCTGGCTAAGGACTAAGGAAACTGCCATGAAAAGACTCCCCCCGCCTTGCGTTAGCCGCCGCGTTGTTTGCCGGCGCGCTCGCAGGCATCCCAAGCCTCGCTTTCGCGGGGAACCTGCCCGCCGCTATTGACGGCTCTGTGACCGTCATGCACACCAACGATATCCACGGCAGCTACAAGTACAGCTACAACGCAAGCAAAGGCACCGGCACTGTGGGCTTTGACGGACTGGCGGTTCTCTATAGCGCCCAAAGCAGCGCCCCCGATCTTTTGCTCGATGCGGGCGATACCTTCCACGGGCAGTCCTTTGCCACCATGAGCGAGGGCAAGAGCATCGCCGAGCTCATGGACACCTTCTACGCCGACGGCTACGACGCGACCACGCCAGGCAACCACGACTGGAGCTACGGCGCGGACAAACTCCGCACCATGACCGGCTACAGCACCACCGGCACGCCCTTCGCCATGCTCTGCGCGAACGCAAAGTCTACGAGCGGCGTATGGAGCTCGAGCATCACGAAGACGCTCGATCGCACCTGGGAGGATAGCGAGGATCACTCCACATTCGACTACAAAATCAAGGTCGGCGTCGTGGGTGCCATGGATGAGTCGCTGGAATCCTCGCTGCGCGCGGACCTGGTCGCGGGTACGTCGTTCTCGAGTGCCGCGAACGCCATCAATGCCGAGGCAGAGCAGCTGCGCAAGGAGGGCTGCGATGTTGTTGTGTGTATCGCGCACACGCTCGACGCCAAGACCTTTGCCACGCGACTCCGTGGCGTCGATGCCCTTATCGCAGGCCACGAGCACATCAACCTTAACGAGAAGGTGACGGGAGCCGACGGCAAGACAATCCACGTTGTCGAGGCGGGCAGTGCCTTTGCCGAGGTGGGACTGCTTTCCATTCCGTACAAGTACGACACCAATGGCACCGAGACGACCGACGATGACACGGTCACGGTCCCTGCAGACGGCAGCGACGAGAAGCTCTACACCGCCAAGAACGTCAACGACCTTTTGGCAGACCCCGACAAGGGCTCCGACTACCAAAGCCGCCTTGAAGCCGTCCGCAACAAGATCAAGCCGCTCGACGAGGACTTTGAAAACGAATCGAACAAGGCGCTCGGCACATCCACCACCAACTATTTCTACGGCGAGGACGCCGCAGGCACGCATGGCTGGGAAATGGTGCGCACCACTGATTTCCGCCCCAGCAACCCGGGCGACACCACCAAGGCCCAGACCATCGGCCACGTGATTTGCGGCTCCTATCTTGCCCTGACGGGCGCGGACTTCGCTATCGAAAACGCTGGCGGCATCCGCGGCGGCATCGCGGCGGGCAACGTGACCGCCGGCAACGTCATCGCCATCTCGCCCTACGGCAACACCGTGGAGACCTGGACCATGACCGGCGCGGACTTCCTCGCAGCGCTCGAGCACTCGCTACAAATTAGCGACGATTGCAACGACAGCTACGAGCTCCAGCAGGCTTATGTGGCGGCCGGTCACACCGAGCAGGAGGCGCAAGACAAGTACAAGTGGCGCGATGACTCTGGCAGCGTTCTCTCCTTTGGCGGCATCAACGTGACGATTGATTGGACGCAGCCCGAAGGCAAGCGCATTGTGAGTGCCACACTCACCAAAGACGGCAGCACGCTCGACCCCGCCAAGACCTATACCGTCGCCACCAACAACTACATCATTACCAACACGACCGATTTTCCCACCTTTGCACACGCCACCAAGTACACCGAGTGGGGCACGTGCGAGGCGGCGCTGAGGGCGCTGATTGGGCAGAACGGCTGGGAGAGCAAGATGGCCTCGCTCGCGGGCACCATCAGCTTTGGCTCCGCTGCCGTGGATCCCACGCCCACACCGGCCCCGACGCCTAAGCCCTCGCCTAAGACGGACACGACGGCCACGAAGGTCATCACCAAGAAGACGACCGGTAAGCTTGCCACAACGGGAGACCGCACGCTGGCAGTAGTTGGCGCGTGCCTTATCGGCGGCATCATCGTCATCATGCTCGGCATTATCTGGAAGCGTCGACGCTAAGCTACACCGCCGGGCCTTACAGCCCCGCCGCGTAAACCTTATATCGAGCACAGAAGCCCGTCCGAATTTGATCAGACGGGCTTCTTGGTGGGTATCATGGTTGGACGATCATAAGGAGGTTTTCCCTACATGGAATTGTTTGAGCCGATTCTTCATTTCTTTGAGCAACGGTGGGTCCACAACATCATCTGGGCCGTCATCTTGGCGATAGGCACCGCCGTCGCCACCAAGGTCGTATCCAAGACCCTGCGTCACCTGCTCAATCGCGACGACAACCCGCTTCCAGCATCGAGCATCTTCATCAACATCGCACGCGCCGTCATCTGGATGATCGGCGGCAGCTTTATCCTCGACAACTGCTTTGGCATTAACGCAAACGCGCTCGTCGCCGCTCTTGGCGTCGGCGGCATCGCCATCTCGCTCGGCTTTCAGGACACGCTGTCAAACCTTATTGGCGGCATGCAGGTTACGTTTATGGGCATCATCAAGCCCGGCGACAATATCGAGGTCGGCGGCGTGTCGGGCGTGGTCCAGGACATCACCTGGCGCCACACGACCATCGAAGATGCCTGCGGGCAGACCATCATCGTCCCCAACTCCAACATCTCCAAGAACACGCTCGTGCATTTGATGCCCTTTGGGCGCGTGGCTGTGCCCGTTGCCGTAAAGGACACGTCCAAGTGGGCCTCGCTCGACGCGCTGGCAGACGAGCTGACCAGCGCCACCAAGGCCGCCGTGCTTCCCATCTCGGGCTTTGACAAGGAGCCGTATGTGCTCTTTAGCGAGATCGGCGACTTTGGCATTAAGGGCAAGATCATCTTTATCGTCAGCGACGACAGCACCACTTTCACCGCTGCCGACGCCTGCATCCGCGCCATCGCCCCCATCATTGCCTAAACCATCACAAAGGGGACAGGCACCTTTGTTGTGGTTTTCATTCGTGGTACCATGGTTCATATAGTTGTTTAAACGACTAAGGGAGCAACATCATGGAAGAGGCCTACCGTCAAGCACGCAAGCGCGGCGAGCAAGGACGTCGACGCGCCATTAGTCAAAGCGAGTATCCGTACCTCACGGACCTCGATAGCTTGGTTGCCCAGCTCCCCTTAGGCCAGCGAGAGAATGTCGGCCTGAGAGACATTCCGCTCGAAATGGTCGTCGGTACGGTTACCAAGGGCCGTCAGTCCGCCTTTTCATGCAACTTTATGCCCCTGCTGCCGTTTGGCACCGAGTTCGCCCGCAAGTGGTCCAACCTCTACGACATCCAGGTAACCGAGGGTTATCGCGACCCCATCATCGTCACCGAGTTCATGCATCGGTTCTATGTCCAGGAAGGCAACAAACGCGTCAGTGTCCTCAAATTCCTGGACGCCCCGACGGTTTCGGCCAAGGTCACCCGTCTCTACCCCGGCACATGGGATTCCGTCGAAAGCCGCCTGTACGGCGAGTTCTGCGCGTTTTGGCGCGTCTGCCCCCTATACGAGATCGAGTTCTCGCGTGAGGGAAGCTACGAGACGCTCGCCAAGATGCTCGGTCAGAACCTTATCGAAAAATGGCCGCAGAAAAAGGTCGACTTCCTGCGCCACACCTTCCTGCTCTTTAAGCGCGCCTACCTTCGCGCAGGCGGCGACCACCTGGACATTACGCCTGCCGACGCCATGCTCGTGTACCTCAATGTGTACAACCAGGACCGCCTGCTGGATACGCCAACGGATATCGTCGTAAACCGCCTGTGCAAGATCTGGCGCGAGCTGGTCATCGCCGGCAAAAATGACGAGGACAAGGTTGATCTTGTCGAAGCACCGAGCGTCGATGAGGAAGAGTCGCCCGCCAAGTCCACCTCCGGCGTGCTCAACTTCTTTATGGGCAAGACCGTCTATTCGGCGGCCAACCCCCTGCGCATCGCCTTTATCCATGAGTTCCCCTGTGCGACGTCGAGCTGGGACAGCCTGCACGACCAAGGGCGTCAGTATCTCGATGAGCACTTTGACGGTATCGTGCACACCGAGGCGTTCGAGGACTGTCACGATCCGGACGTGTTCTACGCCGCCGTGGAAACGGCTGTCAAACATGGAGCAAACGTCATCTTCTCGACCTCGCACCGCCTGATGGAATACACGCTCAGGGCTGCCGTTGAGTATCCCCAGGTTCGGTTCCTCAACTGCTCTATCGGCCTTCCCCATCAAAGTGTCCGTTCGTACTTTGGCAAGATGTACGAGGCCAAGTTCCTCCTGGGCGCCCTTGCCGCCAGCATGGCGGACAACCACCGCATCGGCTACCACGCGTCGGTCTTCGCCTCGGGCGCGCTCAGCGAGATCAACGCCTTTGCGATTGGCGCCTCGCTGCTCGACCCCCGTGCGCAAATTATCCTGACTTGGGGCGATGTGCCCGCCGGAGGCCTTACCGAGGCCATGTGCCGCGAAGGTGTAAGCGTCATGACCGGCGCCGACATGTCAAAGTCGCTCGAAGACCCCACGGCCTACGGACTTCACCGCCTGGTCGATGGCAAGGTTACCGGCATTGCCATGCCGGTATGGAACTGGGGCCGATACTACGAGCTTATCGTGCAAAGTCTACTGCATGGCACCTGGGATGAGACCAGTGACGCCAGCCAGGTTCGCGCCGTCAACTACTGGTACGGCATGAGCTCGGGCGTTATCGACATTCGCTACGCTCCGGGCCTGCCCTATCAGACGCGCAAGCTTGTTCAACTCCTCCGCAATGGCATCGTCGAGGGCTCCATCAATCCATTTGGCGGCGAACTCCACAGCCAAGACGGCGTGGTGCAGATCGAGGGCTTTCCCCCACTGCCGAGCACGCAAATCGTTGAGATGGACTGGCTGGCCGACAACGTGGTGGGCACCATTCCGCAACTCGACGATGAGCCGAAAGTCCCTGCCCTATGAAAATCCTTGCCATAGCCGATACCGAAGAACGATGCCTTTGGGAGTGCTTTCGCAAGGAACGCTTTGAGGGAGTCGACCTCATTTTGTCCGCCGGCGATCTGGACCCGGACTATCTTGAGTTTTTGGTTACGGTCATCAACAAACCGCTCATCTACGTGCGCGGCAATCACGATGACCGCTACGCACGTCATGCACCGGGTGGATGTATCTGCGTAGAGGACAGCGTGTACACGTACCGAGGGATTCGCATTGCGGGCCTTGGCGGGTCCATGCGTTATCGCGACGGCGCCAACATGTACACCGAACGCGAGATGTCCAAGCGCATGCGTAAGCTGTCGCGTAAGGTTAGGATGGTCGGCGGGTGCGACATTCTGCTTACCCATGCACCCGCCGCCGGTATGGGTGATCTGGACGATCTGCCGCATCGAGGATTCGAGTGCTTTAACACAGCACTCGAATCCTGGAATCCCGACTACATGGTGCACGGGCATGTGCACCAAAGCTACGGTTGCGATTTTCAGCGCGAGCGTCAGCATGTGTGTGGAACGACGATCATCAACGCCTGCGGCTATACGCAGTTTGAGCTCGACCAGACGCACTACCCCATCCGCGGCTGGCAAGCAGCTTGGCTCAACTCACAAACCATGCGCCGCGAGCTCAAACGCCACGAAGCCATCGAGCCCTCAACGGCCAGAACACCCTGGTAACCACCACAAAGAGGACACTGTCCCCTTTGTGGTGCCTTTGACGCGATAGCAAGAAACCCGGTCCTGCACAAGGCAGAACCGGGTTTCTTTAGCAATGCTTGCTGTACTCAGGCAGTAACTAGCAGTTACTCAGCCAGGAAGTCACGCTGGACAGCGGGATCGACCTTGACGCCAGGGCCCATGGTGGAAGACACGGAGATGGACTTGACGTACTTGCCCTTAGCAGAAGAGGGCTTGACGCGCAGAATCTCGGTGTACAGGGCAGCGTAGTTCTCGACGAGCTGCTGCTCAGAGAAGGACTTCTTGCCCAGGGGCACGTGGCAGATGCCATAGCGGTCAGCGCGGTACTCAACGCGGCCAGCCTTGAGCTCGGAGACCATCTTGGCGACGTCCATGGTCACGGTGCCGAGCTTGGGGTTCGGCATGAGGCCACGGGGACCAAGGATCTTACCGATGCGGCCAACCTTGGCCATCATGTTCGGCGTAGCGATAGCGGCGTCGAAGTTGATCTCGCCCTTCTGAATCTGGGCGACGAGCTCGTCGGAACCGATGATGTCGGCGCCGGCAGCCTCAGCCTCGCGGGCCTTCTCGCCCTCGGCGAAGACGGCAACACGAACGGTCTTGCCGGTGCCGTGGGGCAGGGAGATGGAACCACGGATGTTCTGGTCAGCCTTACGAGTATCGATACCCAGACGGAAGTGGGCCTCGACGGTCTCGTCGAACTTGGCGGTGTCGAGCTCCTTGAGGAGCTTAGCAGCCTGAAGGGGGGTGTAGAGCGTGGCGCGGTCGATCTTCTCGGCAGCGGCGTTATAGCTCTTACCATGCTTAGCCATGTGCATTACCTCCTGTGGTTAAACGGGCGTGAACCCTCCCACATCGTATCGTGTGCCCTATTGCACACATATAACGGGCGCCCCGGTCGGAGCACCCGTCATTACCTAAAGAAATCGCTACTCAGCGATGGTGACGCCCATGGAACGGGCGGTACCGGCGATGATCTTCTTGGCGGCGTCAATGTCGTTGGCATTGAGGTCCGGCATCTTGATCTCGGCGATCTTGGTGAGCTGCTCCTGGGAGAGCTGACCAACCTTGTCAGCCTGGGGCTTAGCGGAACCAGACTTGAGGTTCAGCTCCTTCTTGATGAGGTGAGCCGCCGGCGGGGTCTTGGTGATGAAGGAGAAGGACTTGTCCTCGTAGACAGAGATCTCAACGGGGATGATGTCACCCTTCTTGTCCTGCGTCTCGGCGTTAAAGGCCTGGCAGAACTGCATGATGTTCACGCCAGCAGCGCCCAGGGCGGGGCCGACGGGAGGAGCGGGGTTTGCTGCACCAGCAGGAATCTGGAGCTTAATGACGTTGGCAACCTTCTTCTCAGCCATGGTCATTCCTTTCGAATCACGAGTGTGAAGTACTTGCTATATCGTAAGCACGCACGTGTTAGAAGCACTCCTGAGATGAGCAGTCACAGAAGAAGCACGCTCGCGCGAACGGACGAAAACTTAAGCGATGACAGCGACCTGGTTAAAGTCGAGCTCGACCGGCGTCTCGCGGCCAAAGATCATCAGCGTGACCTTGAGCTTGCCAGCCTCGGTGTTAACCTCGGAGACCTTGCCATCAAAGTCGGTAAGCGGGCCATCGGTGACGCGGACGGACGTACCGACCTCAATATCAACCGAGGTGCGCTTGGGCGAATCGCCCTTACCGGGACGACGAGTCATCTTGTTGTACTCGTCGCGGGAAAGCGGAGCGGGCTTGCCGTTGCCGCCCAGGAAACCGGTGACGCCAGGCGTGTTACGAACGCACGTCCAAGCATCGTCATCCATCTCCATGCGGACCAGGACATAACCCGGGAAAATCTTGGAATCCTTGGTCTCACGCTTGCCACCCTCTTTAATCTCGGTGACGCGCTCCATAGGAATCTCGATATCAAAGATACGGTCCTGCATGCCCATAGTCTCGATGCGATGCTCGAGATCGGACTTAACGCGGTTCTCGTATCCAGAGTAAGTGTGAACGACGTACCAACGCTTAGACATGGTTTAGCCCCTCAATCCAGAGAACAGAGCAAGAGCCTCGCCAAAGCCAGCATCGAGCAGAGCGATGACGACGCCGACGACGATCAGAGAAGCGCAAACAACAACCGAGTAGTTCACGAGCTCCTTCTTATCGGGCCACGTGACACGCTTCATCTCGGACTTGACCGAAGCGAAATACTTCTTGGTGCGGGCGAAGAAACCAGGCTTCTCGTTCTTCTTGGACTTCGCAGCCTTCTCGTTCTTCTTGGCAACGGCCTTCTTGGCCTCAACCTTGGAGTTGGCGGCAGCTTTGTTGGCAGGTGCCGGCTGCTGAGCCTTCTTCTTGTTCTTCTTGTTGGCCATTTGGGTTACCTCCGCGCAATGCGCTTATACATGAGTAAACCGTAAGCCCCCAAATGGGAGCTTACGGAATAATGACTGGCACGCCAGGAAGGACTCGAACCCTCAACACTCGGTTTTGGAGACCGATGCTCTACCAATTGAACTACTGGCGTATGTGACTAGAGACTAGCGAGTCTCTTTGTGCAGCGTGTGGTGACGGCACCAGGGGCAATACTTCTTGATCTCCATACGATCAGGCATGGTCGACTTGTTCTTGGTGGTCGTATAGTTGCGGCGCTTGCACTCAGTGCACGCAAGAGTAACTAGAGTACGCATGTATCCTGAACCTTTCATTTCCGCCCCGTACGGGCACGAGTTGTTACTTTATCAGCTCCACGTAAGTGCTGTCAATGAAAACCTCGAGTCAATTGGTTCTCGGTGGATCCATTCATATTTGGAACACATCAATGAAGCCATCGAGAGCTAATCGACGGTGCATCCAGGACCATTATCGATCCTCTCGACACCAGCAACGGCTCAATATCCATTGCAGAAAAGAACCCGGCACCCATATAAGTGCCGGGTTCTCTAAGTCAGCTATATCAAAGAGCTAATTTACTCAATGATCGTGGAGACGATGCCCGAACCGACGGTGTGGCCACCCTCGCGGATAGCGAAGCGCAGGCCCTCCTCCATGGCGATCGGGTGGATGAGGTCGCCCTCGATGGTGATGTGGTCACCAGGCATAGCCATCTCGGTGCCCTCGGGGAGCTTGACCGTACCGGTAACGTCGGTGGTACGGAAGTAGAACTGAGGACGATAACCATCGAAGAACGGGGTGTGACGGCCGCCCTCCTCCTTGGTCAGAACGTAGATCTCGCCGGTGAACTTGGTGTGCGGGGTAACCGAACCGGGCTTGCAGAGAACCTGGCCGCGCTCGATGTCCTCACGCTTGATGCCGCGGAGCAGCAGACCGACGTTGTCGCCAGCCTCGCAGAAGTCCATGGACTTACGGAACATCTCGATACCGGTAACGACGGTGTTCTGGGTATCCTTGATGCCGACGATCTCGACGGGCTCGTTGAGCTTGAGCTCACCGCGCTCGACACGGCCGGTAGCAACGGTACCACGGCCGGAGATGGTCATAACGTCCTCAACGGCCATCAGGAACGGGAGGTCGTTGTTACGAGCAGGCGTCGGGATGTACTCGTCGACGGCCTTCATGAGCTCGCGGATAGCGTCCATCCACTTGCCGTCGCCCTCGAGAGCGCCCAGAGCGGAACCACGGATGACGGGGATGTCGTCGCCGGGGAAATCGTACTCGGAGAGGAGCTCACGGGTCTCCATCTCGACGAGGTCGATGAGCTCGTCATCGTCGACCATGTCGCACTTGTTCAGGAAGACGACGATGTAGGGAACGCCGACCTGACGGGCGAGCAGGATGTGCTCGCGGGTCTGAGCCATGGGGCCGTCGGTAGCGGCGATAACCAGGATAGCGCCGTCCATCTGAGCAGCGCCGGTGATCATGTTCTTGATATAGTCGGCGTGGC
>UQVD01000030.1 GCA_900544385.1 uncultured Collinsella sp. | reverse complement strand
GGCCTATCAGGCCAACCGCATCGAGCGCCTGGGCGAGGATGCAGCCCAGCCGCATCGTATTCACCGCAAGCTGACGCGCGATTAGTCGAGCTCAGGTGACCTAACGAGAAAGGGACGATAACCTTGGGGTTATCGTCCCTTTTTGTTACTTGGTAGAAGGCTCGACTTTATCGATGGTCCAGGCGGCTCCGAGACCGCCGGTGGTGTTGCGGCGGATGCGCACGGCAACCTCGCGGCGCTCGCCGGCCTGCGTGTAGCGCAGGGGGAAGATTGCGCGGTTTCGCGCGGCCTCGATGGTACCGCGCTCGCGGGCGATCCAGTAGTACTCGCCGACAATGCCGAGGGTGTCGGCTCCGTAGGGGAGATAGGTCGACAACTGGTGCAGAAGCGGGCCGGGGCAGAAGACTTCAGTTGCGAAATCGATGGGGAAGTCCTCGGGGATGGTCGGTGCTGCGGGTGCGGGGGTCGGTACCATCGCCGGTGCGAAGGCCTGCTCATTGACGGGCGTCACCTCGACGACGGGCACGGGTTCGGTGCCGAGCACTGATTCGGTGCCCACCTTTGGCATCGCCGCGGAATCTGCAGACTCGACGATAGCGGGTGCGTTTGCGGTCGCGGTGTCGAGCTCAACCTGCGTCGCGTTCTCGTTCTCGACGCTCGACTTTGCCTCGATGGGCGTGGATGCCATGGTGGTGATGCCGGCATTGGCGTTCTCGGGGTCGTAGACGACCGTGAGCGAGATGGCGGGCTGCGGCGTCTCGGGCTCCGGCGCCGACTCGGTAGTGTCTTGATCAGCGGACTCGTCGGGCTGATTGTCCTCGGCCTCGTTGCCAAAGACATCGCTGTTTTGGAACGCAGGCGTCTCGGGTTGGTCAACGGCTTCTTCGGTTGTCGACTTGGGCGCCTCGTTGAGCTCCACAGTGGCTTCCTGCTCGGATATGACTTCGGGATCGGTCGTGGCGGCGATATCGGTTTCGGCTTCTGTCGTTACCTCAATAGCGACTTCGATCTCTGTCTCGGGCTCGGGCTCCGGCACAGCTTCAACCACGGGTTTGGGTTCGGGACGCTTAACGTGCTTGGGGCGCACCGCCTTGAGCTCCTTCTCGCCACGCTTCTTCTTTTTGTAGGACTGCTTGGCGCCCTTGGTGGCCTTGGGCTTGTCCTCGCCCTTGGCAAGCGCTGCGTCCCATGCCTCGTTGGCGATGACGGTGGCGTACAGGCGGCCGCCCTTAAAGACAGTCAGTTTAATGCAGTCGTCGAGCTCCTCGAGCAGCTCGCGCGTGGACTCGAAGCCCAGTTCATAAGCGGTCATGTCGCCAGCGGCGAGCGCCTCCTCGACCTGCGTCATAAACGTTTGCTTGCCGCATCCAATCGCATCGCGCAGCAGGCGATACAGATAGATGTGGTTGCCCGGCGAAAGCGTGGGCCTAACTATTGTCTTGCTCATGGCAAATCTCCTCTTTACACATGTAAAGCATCTTACCATCGCATGGCGTTCGCCATGGCGGCGCCCAAGGCAAACGGGCGCGAACCGCTTTCGATTCGCGCCCGTTGTACAGGTCGGTTATCTATGAGAGGCAAATGTGCTTAGTTGCCCGATGCCGTGCCTTGACTCGAGTTGTCAGATGCCGTGCCGGACGCAGTTCCGCTCGAGCTGTTGGTGTTGCTACTGTCTGCTGCACCCGTTCCCGACGTGGTGTCGCTCGTCTGGTCGCCCGTGCTCGGCTGAGAGCCGTCAGTCGTTTGGCTTGAGTCGGTCGTGCCGGACGGCGTGCCACTGTTGGCCGTGGAGGAATCGGTGCCCTGCGATTGGTTTTGGGTGTTCGAGGACGAATCGGTAGAGGTAGAACTGTCTTGCGTGTCGTCCGCCTGTGCCTGCTGATCTTGCGACTGGGTGTCGCCATTTGCATCGCTCTCGGTCGTGCGCGACGACAGGATTGGCTCGGGACGCTCGCCCAGACCCTCACCGGCAGTGGTGATAAGGATGGCGCCGGCGCAGGCGATGACCGCGACGATGGCGATGGCGATCGAGAAGACGATGACCTTCTTTTGTGTCTGGCTGCGCTCTGCCGCCGCCTTGGCGCGCAGGCTGTTGGGGGCGACGCGCGCCGTGGTCGCGCGTCCCGCAACCTGGCGCATTTCCTGCGTGGTCGCGGCGCCACCTAGGTGCTCCTCGACATCGGGCTCAACGGGCTCGTAGGCGCCGGCAGGGTAGTCGACAGCGGCATGCGTGCCCTTGATTGCTTCGGCGCTGGCAGAGATAAAGTGGCGGTAGACCTGCGAGGACACAACGGTGATGACCGAGCTCACGGCGGCACCAATTACTGAACCAGCGATACCAATCTTGGAGGCAAGCGCGACGCTCGTGGCAGCAGCTGCGGCGCCGGCGATGATCTGGGGAATGGAAATGTCATCGAACAGGCCCTTTTTGGGCGCGATGGCCATGGTCTGTCCGATGGAATGGTTCTCGTGCACGCCGTTGTTGAGCGATGCCGGCGTCATGACGCGCGTGCGCGGCGCGTCGGTGTACTTGGTTGTCATACGGGGTCCTCCCGGTGTAAATCTGCTTCGTTTCGTGTAGCCATCAGGGTACCCACCAGATGTGAATCGTACGTGACATTTAACAGATACCATCAACTCATCAATTGCTCACCAAGTTGGTGGGATGCGGTTACACCCGGCGGTTGAACTACAATAGGACTTGCTAATTGTTGTGAATGGCGTCTACGCACGGGAGCATTCTTATGAATCTTCACCTTTCTCAGTCTGATGGCTTTTTGCGTGTGGCGGCGGCGTCGCCGCGGAGTCGCGTGGCCGATGTCGAGGGCAATGCCGAGGTTGCGCTGGCGGCTGTTCGCGAGGCTACCGAGCGCGGCGTTCGCGCGCTGGTGCTACCCGAGCTTAACCTGACCGGCTATACCGCGGCCGACCTGTTCCATAACCGCACGCTGCTGCATGCCTGCGAAGCAGCACTGGTGCACATACTCGATGAAACCCGTGAGCTGCCGATCGTCTTTACCGTTGGCTTGCCCGTTGCGGTGGCTGAAAACATCTACAACTGCGCGGCCGTGTGCTGTGCGGGCGAGCTTTTGGGCCTCACGGCCAAGAAGTATCTGCCCAACTATGGCGAGTTCTATGAGCGCCGTTGGTTTGCTCCGGCGCCTGCGGATCCCGTGTGGGTTGAATTTGCCGGTCAGGGTCCGGTCCCGCTGGGTTCAGGGCT
This sequence comes from uncultured Collinsella sp., assembly GCA_900544385.1. Taxonomy (GTDB): domain Bacteria; phylum Actinomycetota; class Coriobacteriia; order Coriobacteriales; family Coriobacteriaceae; genus Collinsella. The sequence continues at coordinate 17,970 of UQVD01000030.1, read as the reverse complement.
TGTCTACCGTTGCTGTGACGAGGGCGCCGAGGACCTGGTGTTGGGCGTTGAGGTCTGTGAGGACCTGTGGGTGCCGGCGCCCCCTTCGACCGAGATGGCGCTTGACGGTGCGACGGTGATTCTCAACCCGTCGGCCTCGGACGAGATTATCGGTAAGGCAGATTACCGCCGCAGCCTTATCTCCAATCAGAGTGCGCGCCTGTACTGCGTCTATGCCTACGCGGACGCGAGCGAGGGCGAGTCCACGACCGACATGGTCTTTGCAGGCGAGAACCTCGTCTACGAAAACGGTTCGAAGCTCGCCGCGACCAAACTGCTTACCTGCGATATGGCCGTCGCCGATGTCGATCTTGATCGTCTGGTTGCCGAGCGCCGTCGCTCGACGACGTGGACGCGCGCGGACGATGCGCCGGAGGCCACGACCGTTGAGTTTTCGTTTGAGGGCGTGCTGGCCGAAGAACCTGTCCTGCGCGATGCCTGCGATATCGACCGCGTTTTCCCGCGCGCGCCCTTTGTGCCGGCCGACCACGGCGACTTGGCCGAGCGCTGCGAGACGATCCTCGATCTGCAGACTGCGGGCCTCAAGACCCGCCTTGCCCACACGGGTACCAAGGCTGCGGTTATCGGCCTTTCGGGCGGCTTGGACTCCACGCTAGCGCTGCTTGTGACCGTGCGTGCCTTCGATGCACTGGGGCTGCCGCGCACTGGTATCACAGCCGTGTCCATGCCCGGCTTCGGCACGACGCATCGCACCAAGTCGAATGCCGAGTCGCTCGCTCGCGACCTGGGTGTGAGCTTCCGCGAGGTTTCGATCCATGCGGCTGTGGAGCAGCACTTCAAGGACATTGAGCATGATCCGGCCGTGCAGGACGTGACCTACGAGAACAGCCAGGCGCGCGAGCGTACGCAGATTCTGATGGATCTGGCCAACCAGGCTGGCGGTTTTGTCATTGGCACGGGCGACCTGTCGGAGCTGGCGCTCGGCTGGGCTACCTATAACGGCGACCACATGAGCATGTACGCCGTCAACGTGAGCGTGCCCAAGACGCTTGTGCGCCATCTGGTACGCTATGCCGCCGATGTCTTTGGCGGGCGCATTGCCGAGGTCTTGCTCGATATCCTCGATACGCCGGTGTCCCCCGAGCTTCTGCCGCCCACGGGCGACGGCGAGATTGCGCAGAAGACCGAGGATTTGGTGGGCCCGTACGAGTTGCACGACTACTTCCTCTACTACCTGCTGCGTTTTGGCTTTGAGCCGGGCAAGATCTACCGCATGGCGCTCAAGAGCTTCGAGGGCGTCTACGACGCCAAGACCGTCTACACGTGGCTACGTACGTTCTACCGTCGCTTCTTTGCCCAGCAGTTTAAGCGCAGCTGCCTGCCCGATGGTCCCAAGGTGGGCTCGGTGACGCTCAGCCCGCGCGGCGATTGGCGTATGCCGAGTGACGCTAGCTCGCGTCTGTGGCTTGCGCAGATCGACGCGCTCAATCCAGTTGACTAAGGTTGGCTAAATTGAACCAATACGGGGGTTGCAAGCGTTACACTTTTGCAATCTGATGGCCCGTATCGCGCGGCGCTCTTGTCGGAGCGCCGCGTTTTTCATATCGAAAGGTGGCACCATGCAGGCATCGCAGCGTCTCGACCGCTTTGGCGCGGAGGTCTTCGCCTCGCTCAACAACAAGCTTCTCGCGCTGAAGGCTCAGGGCAAGACCATTTACAACATGAGCGTGGGCACGCCCGACTTTAAGCCGTACGACCATGTGGTCGAGGCGCTCACGCAGGCAGCCCAAGATCCCGAGATGTGGAAGTATGCCCTGCGCGACCTGCCCGAACTCAAGCAAGCCGTGTGCGATTACTATGAGCGCCGCTTTGGCGTTTCGGGCATTACGCCGTCTATGGTGCAGTCGTGCAACGGCACGCAGGAGGGCGTGGGCCATTTGGGCCTGGCCCTGCTCGATCCGGGTGACACCATTCTGGTTCCCGATCCGTGTTACCCGGTCTTTGAGGCGGGTGCCAAGATCGCCGATGCCAAGCTCGAGTACTATCCGTTGGTTGCCGAGCACAATTACCTGCCCTATGTGGCGGGCATCGATCCCGAGGTGGCCGATCGCGCCAAGTATATGATCGTGTCGCTGCCCGCCAACCCGGTCGGCTCGGTGGGCACGCCCGAGGTCTACGAGGAGATTATCGCCTTTGCCCGCGAGCATGATCTGTTGATCGTGCATGACAATGCCTACTCCGATATCGTGTTCGACGGCGAGCCGGGTGGCAGCTTCCTGCAGTACCCTGGCGCGCTCGAGGTGGGCGTGGAGTTCTTCTCGCTCTCTAAGTCGTTTAACGTCACCGGCGCACGCATCGGCTTTTTGGTCGGTCGCGAGGATGTGGTCTCGGCCTTTGCCAAGCTGCGCGGCCAGATCGACTTTGGTATGTTCTTCCCGATTCAGAAGGCTGCCATCGCCTGCCTGAACGGTCCGCGCGATGAGGTCGAGGCGCAGCGTCTGAAGTACCAGGAACGCCGCGATGCCCTGTGCGACGGTCTTGAGGGCCTGGGCTGGGAGCGTCCCAACGCGCATGGCTCTATGTTTGTGTGGGCCAAGCTTCCCGGTGGTCGCACCGATTCCTTGGCGTTTTGCGAGGAGCTTATGGAGAAGGCCGGCGTTGTGGTGACGCCGGGCGCGAGCTTTGGCCCTTCGGGCGAGGGGCACGTGCGTATGGCACTGGTCCTGCCGCCCGATCAGATCGCTTTGGCTGTCGAGGCCATTCGCGAGGCTGGCCTGTATTAGAAACCTATTTCGACCCGTCAATAGCTCGAAACCGATTTCGTGCAGTTATTTTACGAATTCTGCAAACAATTTCGGTAAACGGTCGATTTTTGGCTGCGAATAGGAGCATAATCAAAGTCCCGATTGGATGTATTGGGATTACGGCAAGCCGCTCGGGTCGTTCCCGGGCGGCTTGTTTGTGGAGAGAGATGGGAGTTTCTAATGGTTAACGAGAAGAAGGTCGCTATTGTCGGCTGCGGTTTCGTCGGTTCGTCTTCGGCGTTCGCACTGATGCAGAGTGGTCTGTTCTCCGAGATGGTCCTCATCGACGTGGACAAGAACCGTGCCGAGGGTGAGGCCCTGGATATCGCGCACGGCATGACGTTTGCCGAGCCGATGAAGATCTACGCCGGCGATTATTCCGATGTCGCCGACGCCGCCATGATCGTCGTCACCGCTGGCGCTGCCCAGAAGCCCGGTGAGACCCGCCTGGACCTGGTCAACAAGAACGTCAGCATCTTCAAGTCCATTATTCCCGAGATTAAGAAGTCCGGCTTCGACGGCATTCTGCTAATCGTCTCCAACCCGGTCGATGTTCTGACCTACGCCGCCATCAAGATGTCCGGCCTGCCCGAGGGCCACGTCATCGGTTCCGGCACCGTGCTCGACACCGGCCGCCTGCAGCAGATGCTTGGTGCCCACGTCGAGGTTGACCCGCGCGATGTCCAGGCCTATGTCATGGGCGAGCACGGTGACTCCGAGTTTGTCGCTTGGTCCAGCGCTCAGGTTGCCGGCGTTCCGCTGAACACCTTCTGTGAGCTTCACGGCCACCTGGAGCATGAGGCTGCCGAGAAGCGCATCGCCGAGGACGTCAAGAACTCCGCCTACACCATCATCGAGAAGAAGCACGCCACCTACTATGGCGTCGCCATGGCCGTCAAGCGCATCTGCACCGCCGTTATGCGCGATGAGCAGACCGTTCTGCCCGTCTCTTCGCTCATGGTGGGCGAGTATGGCCTGTCCGATCTTGCCATCTCCATGCCGACCGTCGTTGGCCGCGACGGCGTTGTCTGCCGCGTCCCCGTGCCGCTGAACGAAGACGAGCAGCATGAGCTCACCGTCTCCGCCAAGGCCCTCAAGGACATTATCGACAGCGTCGACTTCTCCTGCTAAATCAAGCTCGCTAGAGCGAAAAGCTACAATGAAGGCGTCCGGGTCCACACGGCCCGGGCGCCTTTTTGGTGCAAAGTAACCTGACCCCAATGCACCATAGTTGATGGGAGGGCCATGTCGGATTCGCCTAATTTTTTGACCTATGCCCAGACGGCGTTTGATCCGTTTGAGGAGCGGCCGTTCTGCGCGGTGGATAGCCTCGTCTTTGCGTGGTTGTCCTATTTGCGTTTGCCGGGTGATATGGCGGAGCTGACGAACTGGCAGGGCCTAGACGTACGAGAGCTGCTGCGTGCCGAGTGCTACCGGGACATGATTGACGACTTGTGGGACCCAGAGGGGAGCAGGGCCTTGCTGGAGGCCGTGGCAGCAAGCCCTCGCTACCGTGGCGTGCACGTTTGCGGCTATCATGCCGTGAGGGATGTGGTGGCGACAGAGCAGTTTGCAGCCATGGCGTTCCGGTTTCCGGCGGGGTTTAGTTATCTTTCCTTCCGGGGGACCGACAGCACGATTGTGGGCTGGAAAGAGGATTTTAACATGGCGTTCCGGTGTCCTGTGTCGGCTCAGGAATCCGCGGCGCGTTATGTGGACGAGGCGGCGGATGCGATTGACGGGCCGCTTTTGTGCGGAGGTCATTCCAAGGGTGGAAACCTTGCGGTGTACGGTGCGGCGATGTGCTCCGATGTCGCCCGTGCGCGAATCGAACGGGCGTATTCCCATGATGGTCCGGGTTTCGTCGAGGAGTTTCTGAACGGCAACGCCTTTGCCGATCTTTCCGACCGAATCGACAAGACGCTACCTCGGTCGTCGATCTTTGGCATGATGTTCGAGACGCAGGAGGACTATGCCATCGTTGAGAGCACCGAGTTCAGTCTGCTGCAGCACAATCCCTTTAGCTGGGTGGTTGATGGTCGCGACTTCGTGTACTGTGAGCGCCTGTCCGCCGGCGCTCGTTACGTTGATGGTTCCATTCGCGAGATGCTGCTCGCAGTGTCGCCTAGCGAGCGCGAGCGTATTGTAGACGCGTTGTTCTCCGTGTTTGAGGCTACGGGTGCTGAGCGGTTTGCGGATATCGCTGGGAATCTGCGCGAGAGCCTGCCCGTGATGCTCCAGGCTGCGCAAGGCTTTGACAAGGATACGCGACGCTTTGTCTCGCAGACTATCGTTGCGATTCTTAAGTGTGCGCTTCTGCCCAAACGTCCCCAGATCGACATGCCCGCTGCCGGCAAGAGCTTGGCAGAACAGCTCGAGGCTTGGCAGTCCGAGCTCCTGCGCTAACCATTGGTGCAGAGCAACCTGTCCCCGATGCACCAATCTTCGATATGCTTGGGGCGGGCTCGACCGCTATACTGATTCGTGCCGAAATCGATCTAGAACGGAATGCCGTATATGAAAATCAATCACGCGATTCTGCATATCCTAGACTTTGACTCTGCCGTCAACGTCATGAGCCAGCGCGAGCTCGATATCGAGAGCCGTACCGTGCGCAACTTCGTGACCACGCATCTGCGCCGCGCACGTACCTCGGCCGACAACAAGCGTGCCACGTTTGCCGAGAACTCAGCATTCGGCGGCGAGCTCAAGGGCTATTTCTTTGGCGAGCGCGAGTTCGTGGACCTGTCGCAGCAGATTGCGGAGTTTATCTCCTCCGAGCTCACCAAGGCTGAGAAAGCTGAGTCCACCGACGTGCTCGTGGCTGATTTTGACGACGATGAGGATGCCCGCTGGTTTGCCGTGATGCTGCTGGGCTCCAAGCAGGCTTTTATGCACGAAGTGGGCCGCGAGGAGGGGGAGGTGCGCAACGACATCGCGCGCCACTACGCCATTCTGCCGAACCCCTCGCAAAAGGTGCCGAGCTATGCCATCGTGCGCGCGAGCACCATGGAGATCGGCTATGTGGACAAGAAACGCAAGATTGCCGGCGAGGACCGTATGCTTATCCCCGATGGCCTGCTGCAGTGCGACACGGGCGTATCGGGCAAGGAGGTCATCGACACCGTGACGCGTGTGGTCGAGGAAGTCGCCGAGGAGCACGGTGCCAACACGGCTGTAGCGCTCGCTAAGGTTAAGGCTGCCGTTGCCGAGAAGGTTGAGGATGACGAGGAGCTGCCGCCTTGGGATATCGTCGATGAGGTCTTTGAGGACGAGCCGGTCATCAAGGAGAGCGTGCGCGCGGCACTGACCGAAGAGAAGGTGCCCGAGCGCGTTCCCGTGGAGCGCAAGCAGGTCGAACGCGCGGCCGTGCGCAATCACAAGATCCGTACTGACACGGGTATCGAGATCAGCTTCCCGGCCGAGATGGGTTCGAACTCCGAGTACATTGAGTTCGTCAACGAGCCCAACGGCCTCATCTCCATCGAGCTCAAAAACATCGGCAGCATCGAGAATCGATAAGTTGTGTTACGCCTACAGCGGGAAAGCAAAGGCCGGAGCCCTGGATGGGGTTTCGGCCTTTGTTGCTTGGGGCTGAATTACGTTGCAGGTTGAGCGTGCGTCAGCGAAAACGACCCAGAGCGAGCAAGGTGACGTGAAAGAGGAGGGCATTGACCTTCTGGTCATGCCCGACAATTGAACGTCAGATTGCCGCTCTGGGTCGTTTGCAGCGTCGACTAGTTACGCGGTTTGGTAAAACCGCGTAACCCTAGAGCTGGCGCAGGCCCTCTTCGAGGCCGGTCTTGCTGTCGGTCTTCTCGTCGCGCATCTTGATGACGCGGGCGGGGACACCGGCCACGACGGCGCCGGCGGGGACGTCCTCGACGCACACGGCGCCGGCGGCAACTACAGCACCCTTGCCCACGTGCACGCCCTCCAGGACCACAGCATTGGCGCCAATCATGACATCGTCCTCGATGATGACGGGCGTGGCGCTGGCGGGCTCCACAACGCCTGCCAGCACGGTGCCGGCGCCGATGTGGCAGTTCTTGCCCACGGTGGCGCGGCCGCCCAGCACGGCGCCCATATCAATCATGGAGCCTTCGCCAATGACGGAGCCGATGTTGATGATGGCGCCCATCATGATGACGGCGCGATCGCCGATCTCGACGCGGTCACGGATGATCGCGCCCGGCTCGATGCGGGCGTTGATGCCCTTAAGGTCGAGCATGGGCACGGCAGAGTTGCGGCAGTCATTCTCGACATCGTAGTAGTCGATGGAGTCGGCATTGGCATCGAGGATGGCCTTGAGCTCATCCCAGTCGCCAAAGACGGTCTTGCCGCGACGGCCGCCGTAGACATGTGCGTCGCCCCAGGCAACCTTCATGCCGGGCTTCTCGCGCACGTACAGCTTGACAGGTGTCTTTTTGGGCGCGGTGGCGATGTAGTTGATAATCTCCTGGGCATCCATCTCGGCTGCGTTGCTCATTTGCTATCTCTCCTTTGGGTGGATTCGGTTGATACCTGGTTAGGCAAACATGACCTGGTCGAACGTATAGAAGCCGGGTTCGCGGGTGACGAGCTTCTGCGCGGCTGCCAGGGCGCCGTTGACGAAGATCTGACGGCTCGTGGCGCGGTGGGTGAGCGTGACCTCCTCGTCTTGGCCAAAGAAACTCACTTCGTGGACGCCGGCGACAGTGCCACCGCGCAGCGAGTGCATGCCGATCTCCTTGGGATCGCGCGCGCCGCACATGCCCTCGCGTCCGTAGACGGGGTGGTAGCCTGTCTCGGGCTCGGCCTCGACTACGGCGTCGAGCAGCAGCTTGGCGGTACCGCTGGGGGCGTCGACCTTTTGGTTATGGTGCGTCTCGACGATTTCGCAGTCAAAGCCGGGCAACTCGCGCGTGGCCTGGGCCACTAGATGACGCAGGGCTGCGATGCCGATGGAGTAATTGCCCGAGTGCATAACGCGGGTGTTCTGGCCCAGCTCGCGCAGACGGTCCATCTGCTCGGGGGTGTAGCCTGTGGTGCCCGAGACCAACGCCGCGCCCGTGCGCTCGACATAGGCGACGACGGCATCGAAGGTCACGACGTTCGAGAAGTCGATAATCACATCGGCAGCCGGTGCGTTCTCGAGCTTGCTCAAATCGAAGCCAATCTGGGCCACGATATCAAAAACGGGTTGACCGGCGGCGTCGACAACGCCCTCGGCGGTGGTGCGGATGAGCGAGCCCATGCGGCCCGTTCCCATAATGACGGTCTTAATCAAGCAGACCAGCCCCCTTCAGAGCATCGGTAAGTGCAGAGCGCGTGTCGTCTGCCATGGGGCACAGCGGCATGCGGTAGTTTGCCTCGATCATACCCATCTGGGCGAGCGCCTCTTTGACGGGGATGGGGTTGACCTCACTAAAGAGGGCATTGATGAGCGGCTGGCCGGCAATTTGGATATCGCGGGCACGCGCCACGTCACCGTCCAAATAGGCACGGCACATGTCATGCACGAGCTGCGGCTGCACGTCTGCCCACACGCTGATGGTGCCCGAGGCGCCCAGGCTCATGAGCGGCACGGTAAGCGCGTCCTCGCCCGAGTACATGCGGAAGTCGTCTGACAGCAGGTGGGCGATCTTGGCCGCGTAGGCGACGTTGCCCGAGGCCTCCTTAATACCCATGATGTTGGGGTGCGCGGCCAGGCGCTCTACGTTGCGCTCGCTGATACCGCAGCCGCAGCGGCCGGGGATGTTGTACAGGATGCAGGGGATGTCCACGGCATCGGCGACGGTCTTAAAGTGCTGATAGATACCCTCTTCGTTGGACTTGTTGTAGTAGGGGGTAATGAGCAGCAGGCCGTCGGCTCCCAAGCCCTGGTAAGTAAGCGACTTGGTGAGCATGGTCTGCGTGGAGTTGGAGCCCGAGCCGGCAATGACGGGGACGCGTCCTGCAACATGCTTGACCACGGCGGCGACGACGGAGTTGTCCTCGTCGTCGGTCATCGTGGCGCTCTCGCCGGTGGTGCCCAGGGTGAGGATGGCGTCGGTGCCGTTTTGCAGGTGGAAATCGATAAGGCGCTCGAGTGCGTCAAAGTCGACACTGCCATCCTTTTTAAACGGCGTGACGAGGGCGACGATTGAGCCCTCGAGATTGCGGATGTCCATGTTCTTCTCCTTCGCGTCCGCGATCTGGATGCGTTTGTTCCATTGGGCGGCGACTGCCAGGCGCTCGTCTTGGGCGCGACGGCGGGCACTTTCGGCGCGCGACTTGGCCAGCAGCTCTCGGCCGCTCGGCAGCACGTCGAGCGTGGCAAAGTAATCGCCCGGGCGCTCGGCGCGGCGGATGAGGTCGGCTGAGCCATCGGGGCGCAACAGGACCTCGGCGGAGCGCAGGCGTCCATTGTAGTTGTAGCCCATGGAGTAGCCATGCGCGCCGGTATCGTGGATCACAAGCAGGTCGCCCATGTCGATATGCGGCAGCTCGCGATCGATGGCGAACTTGTCGTTGTTCTCGCACAGATTGCCCGTGATGTCGTAGGTGTCCGTGACGGGCGCTGTGGTCTTGTCGTCGCCACCCGGCTGGCCCATCACCGTAATGTGGTGGTAGGCGCCATACATGGCAGGACGAATCAGATCGACGGCGCTTGCGTCCACGCCGATATAGTCCTTGTAGATCTGCTTCTCGTGGATGGCCTTGGTGACCAGGCAGCCGTAGGGGCCCATCATAAAGCGACCCATCTCGGTGCAGATCGCCACATCGCCCATGCCGGCGGGGACCAGAATCTCGTCGTAGGCTGCGTGTACGCCCTCACCGATGGCGTGAATGTCGTTAGCCTGCTGCTCGGGCAGGTAGGGGATACCCACACCGCCGGACAGATTGATAAAGGCGACATGTGCGCCGGTCTCGCGCTCCAGGCGCACGGCAAGTTTAAAGAGGATGCGTGCGAGCTTGGGATAGTAGTCGTTAGTGACGGTGTTGCTGGCAAGGAAGGCATGGATGCCAAAATTCTCGGCGCCCTTGGCCTTGAGCATGCGGAAGGCCTCAAAGAGCTGCTCGGTGGTCATGCCATATTTGGAGTCGCCCGGGTTGTCCATGATGCCGTTGGAGAGTTGGAACAGGCCGCCTGGATTAAAGCGGCAGCTGACCGTTTTGGGGATGGGCCCCGCAACACGCTCAAAGAACTCGATGTGGCTGATGTCGTCAAAGTTGACGATGGCACCCAGCTTGTTGGCGAGCTCAAAGTCGGCAGCCGGCGTGTCGTTGGAAGAGAACATGATGTCGTGTCCCGTGATGCCCAGCGAGCGGGCGATCATGAGCTCGGTATAGCTCGAGCAATCGCAGCCGCAGCCGTATTCGTTGAGAATGGAGATGAGCGCCGGGTTGGGGTTGGCCTTGACGGCAAAGTATTCCTTAAAGCCCGGGTTCCATGCAAAGGCGTCGCGCACTTCTTGCATGTTGCGGCGGATGCCCGCCTCGTCGTATAGATGAAACGGCGTGGGGAACTGCTCGACGATATGCTCGAGTGTCTCCTTGTTCACAAACGGCTGCTTGGCCGCATACGCCTCGTTGGGGGTCAATGCCATGTCCCGTAAACCTCGCTATCCAGACGGCGCCATCTGCGCATCGAATCCGCATAGCGTGGACCCAATGTCCGGATAGCGCTCCCGCATTGCTGCAGACAGTCCTGTGGGTGTTTCCCACAGGCCCACCAGGTTGTTCGTGCCCGAAAAACCCAGTTCGGCGGGTTTCGCCTCCCCACGGGGTCAAAGCCTGCCGGCTCGCCCGCGGCTCTTCGTGCCCGCGCCTCTATCAAGTGGTAAAGACCCTATCACGTTGCACTTTACCAAACAAGAGTATTCGTATATAACGTTTAAAAAATGCAGGGATATGCTAGAAACAAGGGCGTCACAATTCTGCATCACAATATTGTGTGAATGGATATGCCCCATGAAAGGATCCTTTATGACCGAGCTCCAAGAACTTCGTCGCTATCGTCGCGACCTGCATCGCATTCCGGAGCTCGATTTCTATCTTCCTCAAACCATAGCCTATATCGAGGGCGTGCTCGCTTCGCTTGCCTGTGAAGTGACCTATCCCTGCCCCAGCTGTGTTTGTGCTTTCTTCGACGCTGGCACGGGCGCCGCGCATGCCACGGCGATTCGCGCCGATATGGACGCACTGCCCATCGCGGAGGCGACGGGAGCGGCCTTTGCCTCGACCCATCCCGGCAAGATGCACGCTTGCGGACATGACGGACACATGGCCATGGCACTTGCCGCCGCGACGTATGTCGACCGTACGATTCGCGAGCAACCGGGCGCCATTAGGCGCAACGTTCTCTTTGTGTTCCAGCCGGCCGAGGAAACGACCGGTGGTGCCAAGACGGTATGCGAGAGCGGCGTGTTCGAGCGCTACGGGGCGGATCGCATCTTCGGCTTCCACGTGTGGCCCGATCTGCCCGCCGGCACGTTGGCGAGCTGCCCCGGTCCGTTGCTGGCGCGTTCGAGTGAGACGCATATCCATATTCACGGGACGAGCATCCATATCGCTAAGACCTATGGCGTTCCGGTCGAGGAGTCGCACGATGCGGCGCTGGCGGCTGCCAAGTTCTTGGTTGCCGAGCGCGAACTGATGGATGAGCTGGGTGCCGACGAGCCCTGCATTGGTAAGTTCGGCCTGCTGCAGGCCGGCGCCGTCTGCAATGCGGTGGCGGGGGAGGCCCATGTTGCCGGCAGCCTGCGTGTGTTTACGGACGACATGTTCGACCGGGCGCGCGAAGGCGTGCGCCGCGTGCTTGATGAGGCATGCGCCGCAACGGGCTGCACATATGACCTCGATTTTGCCGAGGGCTATCCGCCGGTCGACAACGACCCCGAGCTGTTTGCCAACATCACGCCTGCCTTGCCCGGGCTGCAGCTCGTGGAGGAACCGCTGCTGATCGCCGAGGATTTCGCGTCCTATCAACGCCATCTGCCGGGCGTGTTTTTCCTGCTGGGCACGGGTATGCCAGAGGACCAAGACAACCCGAGTGATTCGGATGGCTGTCCCGCCTATGCCACAAGCGCTCTGCATACCGATAGCATGCTCTTCGACGAGGAAATCCTTCTCAAAGGCCTCGATGTCTACAAACGATTGCTTTTGCTTGACTAAGGCGCAAAGGACTATTTGTTCTAGAAAACACGAACAAACGTACGATATAATAGAGATGTAAGTCTATAGAAACGTTTGACGTTACTAACGTAAGGCGATACTATGATTGCATCGTATAAAGATGAGGATACCGAACGCTTTGCCATGGGTGTGCGGGTCAGGAGGTTCGTGCCCTTTGAGCGTGTTGCGTTGAGGAAGATTCGCCAACTGCAGGTCTGTGCTTCGCTTGATGATCTTCGCGTTCCACCGGGCAACCGCCTGGAAGCTTTGAAGGGCGATCGTGCCGGTCAATATAGCATCCGTGTTAACGAGCGCTATCGGGTCTGTTTTGAGTGGAGACAGGAGATGGCTTGGAATGTCGAAATCGTCGATTATCACAAGTGATGAGACTTCGGCCGATTTGCTGTCGCCGGTGACTCCTGGTGAGCTTCTCAAAGAGGAGTTTCTTGTTCCCATGGGCATTTCTCAATATCGCCTTGCGAAAGAGACTGGGATTCCGGCTCAGCGTATCGGGCAGATTGTCTTGGGAAAACGTCGCGTGACGGCCGACACCGACCTCCGTCTTTGCCGTTATTTTGGCCTGACGGATGGTTATTGGCTGCGCGCTCAGGTGGCGTTTGACCTTGAGGCCGAGAAAAGGCGGATCGAACCGGAACTCGACAAGATCGTTCCTGTTCAGCAGGCTATCGCACTGTAGTGCTCAAAGATGATGGGGGTGGCGCGGCGATGAGGCGACGCCGACAGTCTGCCGTATATAGTCCGGGTGGATGCGGGTGCGGTTTGCTGCTGCTTCCGGTCATCGCTGTGGGCATTGGCGTGATGTTTGTGCTTGCTGGGCTGGCTACGGCGGCACTCGTACTGTTTATCACTGCTATCGGCGTGACGATTTGGCTTTATCGCAGTCGTGAGCAGCGCCGCGCCGACGGTAAGACCAATGTAGGATGGATTGCCTTTTTGGTCATCGCCTACCTGCTGAGCATCAGCTATTTGGCCTTCTTTATCCTGTTGCTTGTGAGCACCTTTACCGGGGAATCCGTCACGGTGGGTTGATGCACTGCCAGCAGACGGTTGCGCAAAGTGCGTTTGCTCGGCGTTTGGATAACTGCATTGGCCGTTTACCGCAGCCTTAGCTCTCAGCTAATGAGTTCAAGTTTAATCCTTCCTACGATGTGCTGTGTGCCGGCACGGTAGCCGGATCGTAGGAAGGATGCATGATGAAAAAGCTTGAAAACGAAGTGCTGCTGAGCCGTCGCGCTGCACTGGGCGCATTCGCCACCGTCGCCTTGGGGACTGCCGGTCTTCTTACCGGTTGTGGTAGCGATAAGGCGACCGTCACCGAGGACGCTGGCGATGGCGACAAGAAGGAAGAGGCGAAGAAGGAAGAGCAGTCTACGACTGACCTGGCGGTTGGTGCGACGGTGACCACGGCTGCCGGTCTTTCCGTCGTTGTCGATTCCGTCCAGCCCGGCCTCACAAATTATGACGGTTCGACCATGACGGGCATTCACGTCACGTACGTCAACAATGGTGATGAGGGCGCAGATTACAACATCTACGACTGGAAGGGCGAGGACGCCAACGGCGCTCAGCAGAATCAGGGTTACTACGGCGAGGGCTCCGATGAGCTGCAGTCTGGTACCCTTGCCGCTGGTGGCTCTGTGGCGGGCAATATCTACTTTGATGGCGATATCAAGAAGGCACTGTATTTTGCCAACATGTTTGATAAGTCTACCACTGCAAGCTGGGTGTTGGCCTAGCATGTCGCTACCGTTGCGCCGTATGGGAGGTGAAGTCGTATGCCCGATAAAAAGCTGACTGACGAGTTGCTCAATGAGCTTCTCGACGCGCCAAACATCGATGGCTATATCAAAGAACACGACTTTGCCGCCCCGTCGCTTTCGAACTACCTGAAGCAGCTACTGCAGGAAAAGGGCTTGGAGCGCTCGCGCGTGGTTCGTATGGCCGATCTCAATGAGACCTTTGGCTATCAGATCTTTACCGGTGCGCGGCATCTGAGCCGCAATAAGGTGCTGCAGATTGCCTTTGCGATGGCGCTGACGCTCAAAGAAACCAACCGTGCGCTGACGGCTGCCGGGGTAAGCGTCCTTAACTGCAAGGACCGCCGCGATGCGATTATCATCTTTTGCATCGATCGCGGGTGCAGCCTCCAAAAGGTCAACGAGGAGCTGTATCGCTTTGGCGAGGAGACGGTGAGTTAGCGGCTGATATCTGAGCCGGCGGAGCTGCCGAACAACGATGCAAACGAACGGGGCGCGGATGCCATGGGGTGTCTGCGCCCTGCGCTATGATGGAGGCTATGGATACTCAGACCCCAACATATTCCGATGACGAGCTGACCGCAGCGCTTGCCGAGCACCTGGCGTCGCTCGATTGCGACGACAGCTATCGCGTGGAGCGTGTACTTAAGCGCTCGACCGTTGAAACAACCGAGCTCGTGTACTTTGAAGGAACCGGCGGTGGCTCGCTCGGCCCCTTTGTCCGTAAACGCATCGATGCTTCGGCTCAAATCGGCGGGGCATACGAGCGTCTGTTTGCCGTTCAGCGGGCAGGCAGGCGTTTTGAGCACCTGCCCAGAATCGTCGATTGTCGTCGTGTGGGCGACGAGCTCAACGTGGTTATGGAATACATCGAAGGGGAGACGCTCGGGGCGCTGGTGGACCGTCTGGGAGCCACCCCCGATTATGCGCGTGAATTGTATCCTGTCCTTTGCGACGCCGTGGGCGAGCTCCATGCCGGTTTTGCAATGGCGGGGGAGACGTCGGCGCCGGTGATCCATCGTGACCTCAAGCCGTCGAATATCATCGTGACAGGTGCCAACTATACGCCTGATGACGGCCTGACGTTTTCATCGCTGGTGATTATCGACCTGGGGATCGCGCGCGTATGGCACGATGGCGCCGATGCCGACACCGTCAAGTTTGGCACGCGACCCTATGCGCCGCCCGAGCAGTATGGGTTTGGGCAGACGAGCGTGCGAAGCGACGTCTACGCACTTGGCGCCCTGTTGTTCTTCTGCTTGACGGGAGTCGACCCTAAGCCAGGGCTCGACATGCGCGAGCAATGCGAGGCGCGCGGCATTCCCACTCCACTTGCCGATGCCGTCTGCATGTCGATGGCGCTCGACCCGGCCAAGCGTTTTGCGAGTGCGGAAGCGTTGGGACGGGCGACGCGCGCGGCATACGATCTGAGTCGCCCCGTGCGGCCTCCTGCGCCGCCTGTCCGAACTCCGGCCTCGGAGACGGTGTTGACGCCCCAAGGGCTCCAGAACCCCGCAGGGCCTCCTGACCCTGCCGCCTCCGCTGCATGCGGCCTGCTCTCTCGCGTTCCGGAGTCTCTGGGCCGCATTTGGAATACGCTCGTCTGCTTCTCGCTGCTTGTGTTCTTTGCCGGAAGTCACTTTGCCGTCTTTCACCCCACCGGAGCAAACCAAAGCTACCCGACGTGGCTTCTCATAATCGAGTATTTTTTCTTTGTCGATGGCCTTATGGTGCTTATGCATTTCGCACTGCTCGATAAGCGCCGTCTTCGTCGGCGATTCGCACTGCTCGACAGCTATCGCGGCAAGAAACTCGCGAAACTCTGGCTCAAGGCATTGGGTGTGCTGCTCCTATGCATGATTGTCATAGTCGCGGTTGCCAATGCGACCGGCGTCGTCGATACCTCCGCTACCTAAAAGAAAAGGACCCCATTGGGGCCCTTTGCAGTTGCACTTAGATGCGGTTCATCTGAGCGGCGACTTTGTTGTACCAGTCCTGCCACGTGGGCGGGCAGTACTTTTTGGCCGCTGCCGGGGTAAGGGTGGAGCCGTAGTTGGCGCCCAGATAGGCAACGTGGGCGGAGATGCCCTCGCTCCAGCTGCCAAAGCTGCGCCAACCGCCGCCACGGGCACTCCAGCCCCAGGCGTTGTAAGAATTGGCGCAATAAGCACCCTTGGTGCTCTCGATGCAGGCGATGGCGGGGGACCAACGGGGATCGACACCGGTATTCCAAGCGGCGACGGCAAAGTTATAGCCCTGGCCTGCCATGGGGGAGCCGGCAAGGTAGTTGTCGATGCGACTCGTCCACTCATTAATGAACGAATCGTAATCGGAACTACCGGTATTGGCGTTGTTCACCGTGGTGTCGATGGTGGTGTTGGTGTTGGTGGCCTGGCTGCTGGAATTGCTGCCGCTTACGCCCTCGCCCGAGAGCTTCTCGGCGGCAGCGGCCTTATCGGCCTCAAGCTTGGCAAGCTCGGCGGCATTTTCCTGCTCGGCTTTTGCCTGTGCCTCGCTGCGGAGCTGCTGGGCCTGCGCCAGCGCGTCCTCGGCGTTTTTCTGCTCTGTCTCAAGCTGTGACTTGGCCTGCTGGAGCTCGGCCTTGTTCTGCTCGAGTTCGGTTTGCATGTTATTGAGCTCTTCGATCTCGTCGACGCTCGAGCTCGTGATCTGGTTGGTGTATTTGCAGGTCGTGATGAACTCACCCAGGCTCTGCGCATTGACCAGGAAGCTCACGATGGGATTGGTGCCCTTCTGATACTTGTACAGATCGCGCATGGCGGAGCTTGCCTTGGCCTGCTGCTCGGGAAGCTTGGCCTCGATTTCCTCGATGCTTGCCTCATTGGAGTCAATCTGCTTTTGCAGATCATCGAGTTTGGTGCGGGCGTCGTTGTAGGCGCTCGTGGCGGCTTCGATCTTCTGCTGGGCTGCGGAAAGCTGGTCCTGCGTTGCCTGCGAGGCGGCATACGCCGCAACGGGGGAGAGCATCGGCGTGGCCGTCAGCGCAACGGCGAGCGCGGCGCTCGTGATGATACGAGCCGGCTTCGACGCAATGAGCGCTGCGGTGCGATGATTCGAATGCTGCATCCAGTCCCTCTGCAATCAATCGTGGGTTATGGTTCGAACGGTATTCTACTACTGCTTTCGACCTCAACTTGAACCTTAAAGGTTCCAAAGGGTCAAGTTGAACTTGAGGCTTTGGCCTTGACCTGCAGAAATGGTGAATTGTTGAGAAACCATAGAGTTCAACTTTAACGTTACAGAGCCCTGTTTGAGAGGAGTTTAAGGCTGTAAAAGCCATCTCAACGTGGGGTTTTACAACTACAGCGTGCCCTTCTGGCGAGCCTGCTCAATCTCTTCGATGGCCTCGGCAGGGGTGAACGAACAGGTGCCGTCGCCGAGTTTGATTACCTGGATATCATCGCCGGCGTAGACCTCTCCACCCTTTAGTACCACGCCAAAAACGCCCTCGTGGGGAAAGATGCAGTCGCCGGCAAGATAGTAGATGGCACAGCGTGTGTGGCAGACCTTGCCGATCTGACTGATTTCGACGATCACGTCGCTTCCAAGCTTGAGCTGCGTTCCCAGGGGGAGCGAGAGCAGGTTGAGGCCCTGGGTTGTGAAGTTCTCGCCAAAGTCGCCCTCGTGCACATCGAGCCCGCGTGCCTCCGCCGTCTGGATGGACTCCGCGGCTAAAAAAGAGACCTGGCGGTGCCAATGCCCGGCGTGTGCGTCGGAGGCGAGGCCAAATTGCTCTATAACGGTGTCGTGCCCGTCGGCGACGGGCGACTTGCGCGTGCCCTTGTGTGCCGACGTGTTGATCGAGACGATGCGGGCGGGTCCGTTGTAGGCGTCGTTTGCCGTGCACAGGGGAGCGGTCGCTTTCGCACGTTCCGCCAGCTCGCGCCTCGCGGCATTGAGGATGGGATTATCGGTCGGATGGTCTTGGGGCACGTGTGCGCCTTTCGCTCGAAGATGTCAATATGCTGAATCCTACAACAACGGTAGGTTCATTGCCCATTGTCATACAACGGTGGGCGCCGTCTTCGTGCTGGACGATTACGTCGATTGCCATAGATACGGTGGAGCTTTGGGCGCCGGCGGCTTGGCACGCTAGAATAAATCAGTTGCGCAAAGACCGCCCGTTGTGTGGGCAGTTCATGATAGGAAGTTTCCATGGCATTGCAATTTACAGAGCGCGAGTTCATTCCTGTCTCTTATACACATCTGACGCTGCCGACGATATGCAG
>UQVD01000029.1 GCA_900544385.1 uncultured Collinsella sp. | reverse complement strand
ACTGATCGGTCTCGTGGGCTCGGAGATGTGTATAAGAGACAGGGTGTGCATAACGGTGCCCTGGTTAGTGCGAATGAACACGCCCAGAGCGCCGGGGATGGAGTGCGTCATCGAGAAGAAGTCGAGCGAGATGCCACCGAGATTGACATGGCTTCCGCCCTTGACCTCGCGGAACTTGGGCGCGCGGATGCGGAACTCAGAGAGCTTGCCCTCGATAAAGCCAAGCGTCAGCTTGCTCGAGAAGATGGGCACCTTGTTGTTGAGGTCCTGCAGCAGATACGGAAGCGAACCGGTGTGGTCCTCGTGGCCGTGGGTGACGACGATACCGCGGAGCTTCTCCTCGTTCTCCAAAACATAGGTGTAGTCAGGAAGCACCAGGTCGATACCGGGCTGGGAGTCATCCGGGAACATGAGACCGGCGTCGACGAGCACCATGTCGTCGCCGCACTCGAAGACCGTCATGTTCTTGCCGATGCCGTCAAGGCCACCGAGCGGAATGATCTTCAAGGGAGATGATTTTTTAGCTGCCATAGGTTAGTGTGGTTTCCTTTCTTCGAAACGGGTCTGGAACAACCGGCGGGGCGCTTCTGGCAAACCGACCGCCGGGAACGTACAAACATGCATCATAGAGTCGACGCAGTAACTTCAGTATGATACCCATTTGCCCACCAACAGACCACCCATGCATCAAAGCCCCATCTGAACTGGTCCATCCCGCCGGTTTCCCGTGGGGCGGGCACTGATGAAGTTTCCTGCTCTACAGTCCTGCTCACGACGGAGGCCACATTAAGTGGCCTCCTGTTCGTGCGGAACTCGCGATAAACTTCATCAGTGCCCGCCCCACGGGAAACCTGCCAAATAGAGACAGGTTTATTTTGGTCGGTTTTATCTGGGAAGATGCTGCTGCGGCTATCTACAGATCTGTAATCTGACTACTGAATAGACTGTCTAACTAAATAGCGAGCGGCATTAACCAGCCCTTTTGCTTGCGCCCGGGAGGGACGCATATGAAGTTTATCGCGAGTTCCGCACGCAAAGGAAAGCACTTAATATGCTCTCCGTGCGAGCAGGACTGTAGAGCAGGAAACTTTACCTGCGGCCCCGCCGAGAATAGCAAAAGGGCGACCCCCTTAGGAGTCGCCCTTGTTGAGCTGCTTATGTACGGCTGTTACTCGGCGTCGTGGTGACGGCGAGGCTTTCGGCCTCCGTTGTCGCCGGGACGGCGCGGACGGTCGCTGCGCTCAGAGCGCTCGCGACGCGGACGCTCACGGCGCTGGAAGTGCTCGCCGTCGCCCTCGGAGGCACCCTCGGCACGAGCCGGGGCCTCGGGCTTATCAAGACGATCGAGCGAGATCTTGCCGCGATCGTCGACCTCGATGACGACGACCTTGACCTCGTCGCCCACGTTGAGGACGTCCTCGACCTTCTCCACGCGGCCCTTGGCGACGCGGGAGATGTGCAGCAGGCCGTCCTTACCGGGCAGCAGGTTCACGAAGGCGCCGAAGGGCTGGATGGAGACCACTCGACCGGTGTACTCCTCGCCCGGCTCGGGAACCTTAATGATGAGCTTGATGCGCTCGACAGCCTGATCGACGGACTCGCCGGTGCCGCCGACAAAGACGGTGCCGTCCTCCTGGATGTCGACCGAAGCGCCGGTCTCATCCTGGATACCACGGATGACCTTACCGCCGGAACCGATGACGTCGCGGATCTTGTCGGTCGGAACCTGGATGGAGACGATACGCGGAGCTGTGCTGCGTGTGGTGTGGCGCGGCTCGGGGATCACATCGAGCATCTTCTGCAGAATGAAGGCACGACCCTCCTTGGCCTGCTGCAGGGCGCGGGCCAGGATGTCGAAGGTGAGGCCAGTGGCCTTGTTGTCCATCTGCAGGGCGGTGATGCCCTCGGTGGTTCCGGTGACCTTAAAGTCCATGTCGCCCAGGAAGTCCTCGAGACCCTGGATGTCGGACAGGACCACGGTCTTGCCCTCCTCCTGGATCAGGCCCATGGCGATACCGGAGACCGGGCGCTTAATGGGCACGCCGCCGTCCATAAGGGCGAGCGTGGAGCCGCAGGTCGAAGCCATCGAAGAGGAGCCGTTGGACTCCATGACCTCGGAGACGACGCGGATGGCGTAGGGGAACTCGTTCTCGTCGGGAAGCACCGGAAGCAGAGCGCGCTCTGCCAGGTTGCCGTGACCGATCTCGCGGCGCTTGGGGCTGCCCATGCGGCCGGTCTCGCCGGTGCAGAACGGCGGGAAGTTGTAGTGGTGCATGTAGCGCTTGCCCTCGGTGGGCTCGATGGTGTCCAAGCGCTGGCCCTCGTTGAGCATGCCGAGCGAAAGAACCGAGAGCACCTGGGTCTGGCCGCGCTGGAACAGGCCGGAGCCGTGAACGAGCGGCAGGTAGTTGTCCTTCACCATGATGGGACGGATCTCATCGGCGGCACGACCGTCGACGCGCTCACCGGTCTCGACGACCATGGTGCGCATGGCCTTCTTCTCGAGCTTCTTGAGCGCCACGGGGATCTCGCGCTCCCAAGCGGCCTGCTCCTCCTCGGTGAACTCGGCACGGATGGACTCCTTCAGAGCCTCGACCTTGCCGATACGGGAGAGCTTGTCGGCGTCACGAAGGGCGGCTGCCATCTCGTCGTAGTGGGCGAAGATGCGCTCCTGGACCTCCTCGACGGGCTGGTCGAGCGGGTACTCCTTCTTGACGATGGGGCCGTTAACCTGCTCCCACTCGGCGACGAACTCGTCCTGAGCCTGGCAGAAAGCGGCAAGGGCCTCCTGGCCAAACTTCATGGCGGCGAGCATGTCGTCCTCGGAGATCTCCTCGGCGCCGGCCTCGACCATCGAGATGAAGTCGGCAGAGCCGCCCAGCTCCAGGTCCAGATCGGAGTTCTCGCGCTCCTCGTAGGTGGGGTTGACGATAAACTCGCCGGTCTCCACGTTGCGGCCGATGCGCACGCAGGCAAGCGGGCCCTCGAAGGGCACGCCGCCGAGCGTCATGGCCAGGGAAGCACCCATGACGTTGATGACGTCGAAGGGATTGACCTGGTCGGCGACAAGCGAGGTAGCGACGATGTGCACCTCGTTGCGGAAGCCGTCCGGGAAGCTCGGGCGAATCGGACGGTCGATCATGCGCGCGGTGAGCGTGGCCTTCTCGCTGGGACGGCCCTCACGCTTGAGGTAGCCACCCGGGATGCGGCCGGCGGCGTACATCTTCTCGTTGAAGTCGACGGTCAGCGGGAAGAAGTCGTAGTTCTTACGCTCCTTGGAGACGACCACGGTGTCGAGCATCGTGGTGTCACCCTGCTTGACCAGGCAGGCGCCGGTGGCCTGCTTGGCAAGCTCGCCCGACTCAAAGGTGTAGGTCTTGCCGTACAGCTCAAAGGTCTTGGATACGAGTGTCATTGTTCTCCTTTACCCCGCAGACCCCTTGCCTGCGGGCTTCTCATGTGACGCGGGCCCCCTGCCCCGCCACGCTTCAGAGCGTGATTGTTCGCGCCCTTACACAAAAAGAGCGCCCCGCTGCGCAGGACGCTCTTAGCATGTACAAATCCTACTGGATGTTGTCGCGGATGCCCAGAGCCTTGATGAGCTCACGGTACTCGACGATGTCGTTCTTCTTGATGTAGGAGAGAAGACGACGACGACGGCCGACGAGCATGAGCAGGCCACGACGGGTGTGGAAGTCCTTCTGGTGGGACTTCATGTGCTCGGTCAGCTCCTTGATGCGCTCGGACAGGATGGCGACCTGAACCTTGGGGTTGCCGGTGTCGACCGGAGTGTTACCGAACTGGGCAGTCAGCTCAGCCTTGCGCTCTTTGGAAACAGTCATTGTTTCACCTTTCGTTTTGCGTCGCTATCGGGCGACTCGATTCGCCTCGGACTGGGAAGCCGCCGGTGGAGCGAGCAACCAAGGTCGAGGTACCAACAGGCTGATATGTTACCACAAGCAGCCCGCGCCTGCGCATCATCACCGACCCAACATGAATTCCATCGCACGGAGGCGCTGATCGGTGTGCGTCGCAGCCCAAACATGCGAAAGCCCAAGCAAGAATGCCGCCGTATGCGGGTCGATTCGCTCGGTCATAAGCGCATCGAAGGTCATGGATATGAGGGCGCGCAGCCATGCGACCTCGCCGGTCGACACGAGCTCGGCACCCGGAACGCTCGACGCGCACGATCCGCACATGAGCCCGCCCGCCTGTGGTGAAAAATACGACAGCATGGGGTCTCCGCACAGCACGCAGGCCGAAAAATCGGGTCGATAGCCAACGTGCGACAGCAGCTTAAAGACATATGCCGCCACAAGTAGATCCATATGCGCCGTGTCGAGCCCGCTGCCCACCAGGGCAAGCGCTCGCTGCGTTATAGCAAAGGTAAACGGGTCCTCGGCGTCCTCGAACGAGCACACGCGCGCGACCTCGGCGATCGCGCTTGCGGCGCAGGTCGTCTCGTAATCGGGCGCAACGCCGAGCGGCGCCTCCATAAGCTCGGCCTGGGAAACCACGTCGAGTGACCGTCCATGTGCGAGCAGCATATCTACCGTACAGAACAGCTCGCAGCGCGCAGCCAGGCGTCCGCCGGGTTTGCGGGCGCCCTTTGCCACGGCACGAACCTGCCGCCCCCGCTCGTCAAGCATCGTCAAGATCAGGTCGGTCTCTTTGAGCTTCGTCTTGTCGAGGACGAGCACCTTGGTGCGATATGTCCGGGAGCCTGCCATGCGCGCCGCGCGTCCTTAGTCCTCGGCGTTGTAGCCAAAGCGGCGAATCTGGGCCTCGTCGTCGCGCCAGCCGGCCTTGACCTTCACGTCCAGCTCCAAAAAGACCTGCGTGCCAAAGATGCGCTCAAGATCGCGACGGGCGTCGATACCGATATGCTTGATCATCTCGCCGCCCTTACCGATGATGATGCCCTTTTGGCCCTCGCGCTCGACGTAAATGGTGGCGTGCACGCGCAGCACCTTCTTGGTCTGCTCAAGCGCATCACAGATCACGCCAACGGAGTGCGGGATCTCATCACGGGTGCGGCGCAAGACCTTCTCGCGCACAAACTCGGCAACGAGCGTCTCATCGGAAGCGTCGGTACCCATATCCTCGGGGAACCAACGCGGACCCTCGGGCAAAAAGTGCGCAACGGTCTCGATAAAGGCATCGACGTTGAAGTTCTTGACCGACGACGTCACGATCTCGTCGTCATATTCCATGAGCTCGTGGGCGGCCTTGAGCTGTTCCATAACCAGGGCGGGATCGGCCTCATCGGCCTTGGTGAGCACCAGGACCTTCTTGGAACGGGAGCATCTGACGCGCTCGGCAACCCAGGCGTCTCCCCTGCCGATCGGCTTGGTGGCATCAATCAAAAACGCGACGACATCGACATCGTTCAGCTCGAACAGCGCGCTCTTGTTGAGCTCGGACCCCAGGCCGTCCTTGGGTTTGTGGATACCCGGAGTATCGACAAAGACCAGCTGGTAGCCGGGACGGTTGACGACGGCGCGCATGCGGCGGCGAGTCGTCTGGGCCACCGGCGAGGTGATGGCGACCTTTTTGCCATAGCAGGCATTAAGCAGCGTGGACTTGCCGGCGTTGGGACGACCGACCAGGGCCACAAAACCGCTGCGGAAACCGGGCTCCACGTCACCAAAGCCCGCGAGGCTGTCGTCCTCGTCGCACAGGGCGTCGAGCTCCTCGTCGCTCATGCCCTCAAACGGGTCGAACTCCTCGACATCCTCGAGCTCCTCGGTATCCACCGCATCCAGGACCTCGTCATCCAAAACTTCATCGGTAGGCTGCATATTGTCGGACATGGGAATCCCTTTCTAAATAAAGCCGAGCGCGCGGGCAAATACCAGCACGCCCACAATCGCGGCGGTGATGGAAAGAACGTATACAGAGGCGGCGGCGATGTCCTTCGCACGCTTGGCCAGCGGATGGAGCTCCTGGGTCGCTAGGTCGACGATAGCCTCCATAGCGGTGTTGCACAGCTCGCCGTGAATCACCAGGCCACAACAGATGATAATCGTGACCCACTCGGCAATGTCGAGCCCCACGATACAGCCGGCGATGACGGTACACACGCCCGCCACGAGCATGACCTTAATGTTGCGCTCGGTCTTGACGGCGGTGACGAAGCCCTCCATGGCGTAGGAAAACGACTTTAAGAAGGACGGATGGTCCTTGTTCGATCCGGGAATCATAGACGGCTCCTAGTCGTGGGCGTGGTTGGTGATGGGGCCGACGTGGACTAGCTTAGGGTCCTCGCCGCGCTCGAGCGCCAGATCGCGCAGGATGGCGTCCTCGCGGGCCTCCATGACCTCGGCCTCGTCGTCCTCGATGTGGTCATAGCCCAGCAGGTGCAGCATGCCGTGTACGAGCATCAGACGGCACTCGTCAGCGGGGCTATTGCCAAAACCGGGGGCCTGACGGGCAATAACCTGCGGGGCCAAGATAATATCGCCGAGCTCGAGCGTCTCATCGGCGGGAATGTCATCGTCGAAGGCCGAATCGCACTCAAACGAAAGCACATCGGTGGTGCGGTCGATACCGCGCCACTCGTGGTTGAGCTCGTGCATCTCGTCCTCGTCGACATACGAAAGGGAAATCTCGACTCCACGTTCAACGCCCTCGGCGGCAAGCACAACCTCGCAGATGTGCTCCACCTCCTGCGCGTCGAGCAGCGTATCGAGCTCGGCATCGTTGCTGATCAATACACTCAACGGGACTCCTTTCGGTCGCGCGGGCGCTGCTCGCGCACGTCATCATAAGCTTCATATGCCTCGACGATACGACCCACCAGGGCATGGCGCACCACGTCGGCACGCTCGAGGTGAGAAAATGCGACATCGTCGACACGGCCCAAAATCTGCTCAACGTCAGCAAGACCGCCACGACGACCCACCAGGTCGCGCTGGCTCAGGTCGCCGGTAATCACGAACTTGGAGTTGAACCCAAGGCGTGTCAGGAACATCTTCATCTGCTCGGGCGTGGTATTTTGCGCCTCGTCGAGCACCACGAAGGCATCACTCAGTGTGCGGCCGCGCATGTAGGCAAGCGGGGCGATCTCGATCACGCCACGCTCCATAAGCTCATCGGTGCGCTCGCGATCCATCATGTCAAAAAGGGCGTCGTAGAGCGGACGCATGTAGGGGTCGATCTTTTCCTCAAGGGTACCGGGCAAAAAGCCCAGATTCTCCCCCGCCTCGACAACCGGACGCGTCAAGATCAAACGGCCCACCTCGTGACGCTTGAGCGCGGCAACGGCGAGCGCCATGGCCAGATAGGTCTTACCGGTACCGGCAGGACCCAAGCCAAAGGTGATGGTATGCGAGCGAATGGCATCCACGTAGCGCTTTTGCCCGAGCGTCTTGGGACGAATGACGCGGCCGCGATACGAAAGCAGCACGTCATCGCGAAGCGACGTAGCCTCGTGCTCACCGTCGCGCAGGACGGCCAGGCAGCGAGAGACATCGTCGGCAGACAGCGTGCGCCCGGCGGCCGCCTCGCGAAAAGCGTGCTCGAAAAAGCGCGCCACGAGTTCGACCTCGTCCGGGTCGCCGCTCACGGCGATGCTATCGCCACGGGCGACCACGTGAGCGCGAACCAAGCTCTCGAGCACGCGAAGGACGCCGTCGCCGGCGCCCAAAACGCACGAGGGATCAATTCCCTCGGGAACGGTAAGTCTAATCTTCGAGGCTTCCATGAACCTCCCTGCGTGCATGGACCAAGCCGGAATCATCGACTCCGATGATAGCAACATCGAGCAGGCACGGGGCTGTAAGTCCACAGGTATCGTCAAGACGGGCATGATGGAACGAGCCGAGCGTCAGGTTGTCACCATACTCGAGCACGGCACGCTCGACCGTGCCCACGCGACGACGAGCGTCGGCAATAGCGAGCTCCTGTGCGGCGGCCCGCATACGGCGGCTGCGCTCGGCCATAACCTCGGGTGGCACCTGGTCGGGCATGTCGGCAGCAAGGGTACCGGGACGCTTGCTGTAGCGAAACACGTGCATACGCGAGAAACCCACACGGCGGCACAGCGCCAGCGACTCCTCGAACTCCTCGTCCGTCTCACGAGGAAAACCGACGATGACATCGCACGAAAGGGACGCCTGGGGCAAGTTGGCGCGAATCATACGCACCGTGTCCTCAAAGGCTTCGGCGCTATAGGGACGGCCCATGCGATGCAGGGTCGCCGTGCAGCCGGACTGCACGGGCAGGTGCAAAAACGGGGCGATACGCTGCGGGTAGCGCGCCATAACCTTAAGAAGGCGCTCGGAGATATCCATGGGCTCGACCGAGGAAATGCGCACATGCGGAATAGACGTGCGCTCCATGATGGCCACGAGCAGCTCATCGATTTCGACGTGCTCGTCGGTCGCGCTCTTGCCATCGTAGGCACCCAGGTTCACACCGGTCAGCACCACCTCGGGCACGCCGGCCTCCTGGGCCTCGCGAACTTGCTCGAGCACGGACTCGACGGGCACGGAGCGCTCGGGGCCGCGCGCCTTCCACACAATGCAATAGGTGCAGCGATGGTTGCAGCCATCCTGAATCTTCACGCCCAGGCGAGAGCGACCGAGCGCATCGACCACCTCGCCATCGCTGCAGGCGGGAACGCTATCGGACTCAACACCCAGCACCTCGCATACACGTTCGGCGACATCGATCTTGGACGGCTCGGCAATCACGCGATCCGAAAGCTCCAGCAGCTCCTCGGGATGCAAATTGACCACGCATCCGGTCACGACCACATAGGGCTCGTTTGGATGGGCCAGCGCATGACGGACGGCCTTACGGGTCTTGGCCTCGGCCTCGCCCGTAACGGCACAAGTGTTAATGACGATCAGATCGGCATCCTGGGGCTCCACAATAGCAAAGCCCAGGCGCATAAGATCGGCAGTGATACGGTCAGACTCAACCCGGTTGACACGGCAGCCGAGGTTGACGACGGAAATATGGGGTGCGAGCACGCGGGCTCCTTAATCGAGGATATCGTCGAGGGCACTCTTGATACGGTCGGTCACCGACTTCTTACCGGAAGCGACGTCATCGCCCATCTCATCGGCAAAAGCACGGAGCAGCTCGCGTTGCTTATTGGAAAGATTGGTGGGAACGACCACGCGCAGTTGCACGATCAGGCGACCACGCGAACCGCCACCGCCAATGCGCGGCATGCCGTAATTATTGACGCTCACGGTGTCGCCGTACTGTGTACCAGCAGGGACCGTCACCTTGACGACCTCATCGGGCATAATGCCCTCGACCTCGATCTCGCAGCCGAGCGCTGCCTGCGCAATCGAAATATCGCTCACGAGGTACAGGTCGTCACCGTTGCGCTTAAAACGCTCGTGGTCGGCGACGCGCACGTTGACGATCAGGTCGCCCGAGGGCTCGCCGCGAAGGCCAGCCTCGCCAAAGCCGCTCACGCGCAGCTGGCGACCGGTCGAAACGCCGGCGGGGATATCGATGTCGATCTTTTCATGCGAAGGCGTGCGGCCCTGACCGTCGCAGGTCTCGCAGGGATGATCGATGACCGTGCCCTCGCCGTGGCAGTCGGGACAAGGCGAAGAGGACTGAACCTGGCCCAGGAACGAACGCTGGACCGTCGTGACATAGCCCGTGCCGTGGCAGCGGCTGCACTGCTTTTCCTGCGCGCCCTCGGCCCTACCGGTGCCATTGCAATCCTCACAGGGAGCAAGGCGGTCATAGCTGATCGTCTTTTTGCACCCGAGTGCCGCCTCCTCGAGCGTCACCGAAAGGGAGATGGCCATGTCGCGGCCGCGACGACGCTCACGGCGATTTCGGGCGCCACCGCCGGCACCGCCGCCAAAGAACGACGAGAAGAGGTCGTCCATGCCCATGCCGCCAAAGATATCGTTAATGTCGACGTAGCCCGAACCACCAGGGCCGTCGGCAGTGCCGTAACGGTCGTAGTTAGCACGCTTCTGCTCATCGGAAAGAACGGAATATGCCTCGTTGAGCTCCTTGAACTTGGCCTCGGCCTCAGGGTCGTCCGAAACATCCGGATGTACGGTACGGGCCTTCTTTAAAAACGCACGCTTAATCGTCCGCGCGTCGGCATCCCTGTCGACGCCAAGCACCTCGTAGTAATCCCTATTTTCCGACACGACCGAATCCTTCCGACTTTCATTATTGTCACAGTGCGTCCTATACCCAAGCTGGGGCGGCCGCAAACAGAGGGTTTGATGTTATTGCATTTGGTACGGCGAAAGCATGGCCCGTTGCGAGCAGCTCGCAAACCAAACCGACACGAGCGCGAACATGAAGCCGTTGGCAAAACCGTTGGCAAACTGCATCGCACCGCGCTTCCACCACAGCAGACTGCGATGAAGCACGCCGTCCGAAAGCACCATGAACAGGCCCATGGTAAACGGAATAAAGCACATCACGGCAAAGGCCGAGAACACGCCCGAGATGGCCGAGAGTACCAAAAACGGCGCCACGATGCCCATCAGGTAAAAACCGGTACGAGCTTTGCCTTCCAAGCGCTCGGCTTCAACATGGGCGCGACCGACCAGGTCGCCGCCCGCGGCACCGTTGGTGCCAGCATGACCCATGCCGCTAATACGGACCTCGTCGCCATCATGCGTGCCGGCAGGAAACTCAATCGTCTGCTCGGAGGTTACGCGAGCACGACCGCTGCCACCGCAATCAGGGCAGGGGTCGGCCACGACTTTACCGGAACCGCCGCACTCGGGGCAGACCGACTGGAACGTGCCCGCACCAAACAGGAAGGACAGGTCGACGTCGATGTGGCCGCGGCCACCGCAGCTCGGGCAGGTATGGGCATGCTCGGAGGAGACAGAACCCGAACCGCCGCAGTTGCTACAGGTATCGAAGCGCGTGTAGCGGACGGTCTTGCGGGCACCGCCCTTGGCCTCCTTGGCGTCGAGTTTGATATCGACGACCACATTGGCGCCGTTCTCGGGATTGTAGGCAGCCTGCCCGCGACGCTGCTGGCCCCAGGCGCCACCAAAGGGAAAGCCGCCCTCAAAAGGATTGCCATAACCCGTGCTGCCGGCGTAGCCGCCACCATAAGGCGAAGCCGTAGGAGCACCGGCAAAGGGATTGCCAGAACGCATGGCGTCGTAGCGCGCACGTTTTTGCTCATCCGAAAGCACGGCGTAGGCCTCGGAAACCTCTTTAAACTTTTCCTCGGCATCCGGCTCTTTGTTGACGTCCGGATGGAGCTTGCGGGCCTTTTGCTGGAAGGCCTTCTGTATATCACGCGAGGTAGCGTCCTTGGAGACACCCAGAATCTCGTAATAATCTTTTTCGTTCATCGTCGCCATGCGCGGCAACCTCCTGCTCACAGCAGCGTATATATTCCGGTAATTCTACCCGAGCGTCCTAAGCTAGATCCCAAAACAGCTCGAACAGCATATTTCCATCGAGCCAGCCCAGGTGTGTCGGTGCTAAACGAGCTCGAACATGGCCCGCGACGACATCTGCCGAGGTAAAGGGTCCCTCATGGACCCCGAGCGTTTCGGGCACCCAAGTGGCAAGACCCAATTCGAGCGCGCGATCGCAAGCGGCTGTCAGCCCATCGGCCGGGATGACACGAGCCACGCGAACCAACAGGTCGGACGCGACACCGCGCGTCATACGACAAGCAAGCATCAGGTCTTCGGCCGCAGCCTCGCGCTGCGAGAGATATTCGGCCTCGAACACCGTCGCGTCATCGTCACGTTGCACCAGACGCACGCGGTACGCATCACCTCGAGAAGACGCGCCGGGGAACAAACCTGCAAGACGGTCGAAATCCTCGGCATCGAGCATGCCCGCGGCAGAACGCCCCAGGCCCAGGTAGCCCCGTCCGGTCCAGTAGGCAATGTTATGGGCGCACTCATGGCCGTCGAGCGCGTAGCTCGCCACCTCATACGGGTGATAGCCGGCGGCACCCAGGAGCTCGCGTGCCACGTCCATGCATGCGGCCTGAAAATCCTCATCAGGCTCGAGCGACTCGTCACGGCACGCCATGCGATAAAGGGGCGTCCCCTCCTCGAGCGTGAGCGGGTAGACCGACACATGATGCGGAGCCGCCGCCAGCACGCCATCGAGCGTGCGCTGCCAGCTTACGGCGGTCTGCCCGGGAAGGCCACACATCAGGTCACACGACACATCGAGCCCAGCGTCCTTAACCGTCGTGATGGCAGCGAGCGCCCGATCGGCATCGTGAATGCGGCCGATGGCGGTAAGTTCGGCGTTATCGAGCGTTTGCACGCCCAGAGAGATGCGTGTGACACCAACCTTGGCAAGCGCAGCGGCAAGCTCGGCGGTCAGCGATTCGGGATTGGCCTCGCAGGTAAACTCAACGGGGGCACACGACGCACGAATACGCCGCGCCAGCTCCACCAGGCGCTCCCCCGCCAGCGACGGCGTACCGCCGCCAACATAGACGGTGCGGATCTGGTCAAAGGCCCCAGCTTTGCCAAAAGCATCGAGGCGCGCGAACAACTGCTCAAAATAGGCATCGAGCGCAGCGCTCAGATCGCACGGAGCAAAACTGCGCGAGTCAAAGTCGCAGTACCGGCACTTTTGGGCGCAAAACGGCACGTGCACGTACAGCGCGGTAACGGCCACTATTAGGCCTCCAGCGGATGAGCAGGCACCGACTTGCCAGCGGCAAGGGCGGCCTCGCAGGCCACCACATCACGCTCGATCTCATCGACCAGCGCCATAAACTCCTCGTAAGTGGAACAGCGCACCACATGGGCACGCCAAGCGGCGGCATGGGGCATGCCTTTTAAGTACCAGCTTGCGTACGTGCGGGCACGCGACATGAGCGGCAGGAGCTCATGCGTCAGCGTTAGGTGCTCACGCAGGGCGTCTAGGCGCTCAACGGAGCTGCGCGCCGGCACCGGCATGCCATCGAGCGCAAGGGCGCGAGCATCACCGAACACCCACGGATTGCCGTAGATGCCGCGCGCGATAAACACCGCGCTGGCACCAGAACTGCGCAGATGCTCCGCGGCATCCTCGGCCGAGAATACATCGCCCGAACCAATCACGGGAATCTCGACAGCATCGGCAACCTCATCGACGACCGACCAATCGGCCTGGCCCGTATAGAGCTGCGTGGCGCAGCGGCCATGCACCGCCACCGCGGCGGCACCGGCGCCTTCGAGCATCTGGGCAAATGTCGCGGCATTGCGGTCCTCGGCATAAAAGCCTTTGCGAATCTTGACGGTCACGGGCACGTGCGCCGCGCCCACCGTGGCCTCGACGATCTTCTCCGCCAGGTCGGGCGTGCGCATGAGCGCCGAGCCCTCGCCCTTGGTAACAACCTTGCGGGCGGGGCATGCCATATTGATATCGATGAGCGACAGGCGATCGCCAACGCGCTCCTCGACGGCAACGACGGCGCTCGCAAACTGATCGGGCTTGGAGCCAAAGAGTTGCACGCAAATCTGCTGCTCCTCGTCGGCCGGTAGCACCAGGCGCCAGGTCTTGTTGCTGGCATAGGCAAGGCCCGCCACGCTCACCATCTCGCTGTAGGCAAGGTTGGCACCGCGACGGCGGCACATGATGCGGTAGGCAGGGTCGGTCACGCCCGCCATGGGAGCCATAAGGAACGGCTGCTCGGCATAGGCGCCCAGCAGCCGCTTGCTGTATTCAGAAAGCGCCATAGACCTACTCGTCCACCTTGAGGATCGCCATAAAGGCCTCCTGCGGGACCTCGACCGATCCGATGGCCTTCATGCGCTTCTTGCCCTCTTTCTGCTTCTCGAGCAGCTTGCGCTTACGCGAGATATCGCCGCCGTAGCACTTGGCAAGCACGTCCTTGCGACGCGCCTTGACGGTGGAGCGGGCAATGATCTTGTTGCCGATAGCACCCTGGATGGGCACCTCAAACAGCTGACGCGGGATGATCTCCTTGAGCTTGTCGCACAGACCGCGGGCCAGGCCATAGGCCTTGTCCTTGTGCACGATAAACGACAGCGCGTCCACCTCATCGCCCGAAAGCAAGATATCGAGCTTCACAAGCTCGGAGGGACGGTACTCGTTGAACTCGTAGTCGAGCGAGGCATAGCCCTTGGTACGACTCTTGAGCTGGTCAAAGAAGTCCAGGATGAGCTCGGCGAGCGGCATGTCAAAGCGCATCTCGACCGATTTGCTCGTGAGATGAATCATGTCAGTCGTGACGCCACGGTGCTCGATGGCGAGCTGCATGACGGCGCCCGTGTACTCAGGCGGACAGATGATCTTTGCCTTGAGGTACGGCTCCTCAATGCGCTCGATACGCGTGGCCTCGGGAAGGTCCTGCGGGCTGCGGACATCGATCATCTCGCCGTCGGTCTTGTAGACGTGATAGTCGACCGAGGGACTCGTGGCAATGAGGTCCAAGTTGAACTCGCGCTCCAGGCGCTCCTTGACGACCTCCATGTGCAGCAGGCCCAGGAAGCCCACGCGGAAGCCAAAGCCGAGCGCCACGGACGTCTCGGGCTCCCACACCAACGACGGGTCGTTAACGTGAAGCTTATCGAGTGCGTCGCGCAGGTTCTCGTAATCCTTGTTATCGATCGGGAACAGGCCCGTATAAACCATAGGCTTGGCCTCGCGGTAGCCCGGAAGCGGTTCGGGGCAGGGGTTCGACGCCCAGGTAAGGGTGTCGCCCACGCGAACGGCCTCGGGGTCCTTCAGGCCCGTGACCACGTAGCCGACCTCGCCAACCGTCAGCGCATCAACCGGGGTCTCGGCAGGACGCTTGACGCCCACGCCGTCGACCAAAAAGTCGCCCTCGGCCTGCATCATACGCAGCGTATCACCCTTTTTAATGGAACCATCGAAGACGCGCACCGTGGCCACCACACCGCGATACTCGTCAAAGTACGAATCCAGGATGAGCGCTTTGAGCGGAGCATTTGCATCGCCCTTAGGAGGAGAGATCAAAAAGACGATGGACTCTAGCAGATCGTGAATACCCTCGCCGGTCTTGCCCGATACGCACACGGCATCATCGGCGGGAATCGCCAGGTCGTCCTCGATCTCAGTCTTGACCTCGTCGGGATGGGCCGAGGGCAGGTCGATCTTATTGATGGCGGGCACGATATCCAGATTGGCGTTCATAGCGAGCGTCGCGTTGGAGACGGTCTGTGCCTCGACACCCTGGGTAGCGTCGACGACGAGCACCGCGCCCTCGCAAGCGGCCAGCGAACGCGAGACCTCGTAGGTAAAGTCTACATGGCCCGGCGTATCGATGAGGTTGAACTGATACGTCTCGCCGTCGTCGGCGTCATAGGACACGCGGACGGCATTGGACTTGATCGTGATGCCGCGCTCGCGCTCGATATCCATGGTGTCGAGCAGCTGCGACTCCATGTCGCGCTCCTCAACGGTATGGGTGAGCTCGAGGATGCGGTCACTGATCGTGGACTTGCCATGGTCTATGTGCGCAACGATCGAGAAGTTGCGGATGTGGGAAATGTCAATTGAAGTATTCATGCCGACTATCTTACCCGAGCGGCACAAAAAATGGAGCCTGTTCCATAAAACAGGCTCCATTTATGCGCGTAATCTGTGTGGTGTGAAATTTACAACTTAAGCGTTGATGCTGTTCACGAGCTTGGCAAGACCGGACTTGCGGTTGGAAGCCTGATTCTTGTGGATGACATGCTTGGCGGCAGCCATGTCGAGACGCTTGGTAACGGTCTTGAGGGCAGCCTGAGCCTTCTCGGCGTCGCCCTCGGCGACGGCGGACTGGACGTGCTTGGTCAGCGTCTTGAGCTCGGACTTGACAGCCTTGTTACGCATGCGAGCTGCCTCATTGGTGCGGATACGCTTCTTCTGAGACTTGATGTTTGCCACTTCTGGAGTTCCTTTCGAGTTCCTTGCAAAAAATGTATGACACCTCTGAGACACGGTGAGGTCATGCAAGCGCCTACTATAGCACGCTCCATCTCAAAGAGATAGAACGAATTTGCCAAAAAGGCAGGTATCATCACGATTTTCTCAAGATGTTCGTAATCCAGAGCAAAAATGCGGTCTCCGAATCGGCCGAACCCTTGAGTGCAAGCTCCACATCGACCGCGCCCTCGAGCGCAGCGACAAGCTCCGCCATAGAAAAGCGGCGCGACCAGGCCAGATGATTCTTGACCTGCCAGGACTGGAGCTTAAGCGCGGCGGCAAGCTCGCGACCTTGTCCACGCGCATCAAGCGCCTTGGCAACGATAAGCTCGCGAATGCGTCCGCACAGCAGGGTGTAGGTCCACACATAGCTCTTGGCGGGCAGCAGATTAAAGAGCTCGAGCGATCGCCGCATATCGCGGGCCGAGACCGCATTAAGAAAGTCCCAAGGTTGGACCTCGGCCGTGCGCACGATCCAGCGCTCCACATCGGCGAGCTCAATCTGAGACGCCTCGACCATCTGGGCAAGCTTTGCCAAGTCGTTATCGAGCATACGGGTGTTTTCGCCCGAGCGTGAGACGAGCTCCTCAGCGGCTGCCGTGGAGATGGACTTGCCGTGTTGCGTCGCCATCTGCTGTACGCGACGCGGCAGCTCCCAGCGTTTGGTGCCCGAACAGTCAATCACTGCCTTCTTATCGATCTTGGCGATCGCCTTATACAAGCGCGTGTTCTTGGCAAGCGAATCGGCGATGATCAGGCAGACGGTCGTAGGGCTGGGGCTCGCCAGATATTCGACGAGCGGCTCAGAAACCGCCTTGGCGAGCTTTGAGCATCCATCGAGGATTACCAGGCGAAACTCGCTGCCCATGGGAAAGGTGTTGAGCGAGCCGATAATCGATTCGATATCGGGATCTTTGGTCATGTCGCGCTCGTCGAGGTTGAACTCGACCATGCCCGACTTTTCCAGACGTGCCTTCATGCGCGAGACAGCGTGGTCACGTTTAACTCCGTCGGTACCGACGATCAGATATGCCGGCAACAGCCCGGTTTCGGACATCGCGCTCCCCTCTCGCAGACTCTCGAATTCGTACCGTGCCATTTTAGCCCACGGGCTCGCCCCGCGCCAACAGCAGCATCACGGTCGCTGGCATCGCATCGTAAAGCCCTTCGCGGTCGGCGTGATGGTGATATCACCGTGTTCGATGGTGCATGCGAACGCACCACCAGACTGCTTCACGGCATCGATACACTCGTCGGACGGATGGCCATAGCGGTTGCCCTCGCCCGCGCTCGCAAGGGAAAGCTCGGGTCTCAAGACGTCCAGCAACTCGCCGTCGACCGAGACCTTCGAGCCGTGATGCCCTAACTTGAGCACATCGATATCCCCCACCTCCTGCACAAACTCACGTTCCTGGTCAAGCTCGGCATCGCCGGTCAGCAGCATACGCAAGCGCTTTCCTTCCTGCGCAAAGGTGAGTAGCAAAACAAGCGAGTCCTCGTTCCCCTCTCCATCCACAGAATCGAACGGCCACATCACGCGGGCGCGAAACGCACCGATGTCGAGGGTATCTCCCCGCCTCACCTGGCGATATGAAACGCCAGGGCGGTTTACAACCTGCGCGGGCGCATCCTCGATCGCGTCGGCCGCCACGGCTATGGTCCCAACCGAAAACTGTCCCAGCACTGCAGGAAGGCCGCCCCAATGGTCCTCGTCCCAATGCGTTACAAAGACGGCATCGATATGATGCACATTGTTTCGAACGAGCGCGGTAACCACCCGGTCGTCGAGCCCGCTATCCACGAGCACCACCGTCGAGCCCTGCCGAACCAAGATCGCATCGGCCTGACCAACATCGAGGACCGTCACCGAAGGCGGCGCAAATCGATCCCAGTAGACGTACGGAATCCCCGCCAGAAACGCCAGGCAGACAAGCCCAGCAGCCATAGGCCGCACCTGCGGGCGCGGCCACCAGACCAAGAGAACCAACAGCGCCAATGGCACCACGTAAATCCAGACCGTATCGGGCGGCACACTCACGGATGCACCCGGCACGGCGGAAAACAGCTGCTCAAAGAACAGTGTGCACCGGGCGGAAATCATGGGTACGACGAGCGCCCAAGCCTGAAACGGCGCCACGAGCGAAAAGGGAACCAGCACAATCGACACAGCGAGCAGTACACTCACCACCGGACCGATGACCGCATTTGCCAGCGGAGCAATGAGCGAGAACGTACCGAAGGCGGGAATGGTGATGGGGAGCGTCGCCAACTGCGAGCACAGTGTGACAGAAAGCATGCCGGCAATGCCCGTCGGCACGCCCAGCTCTCCCAAAGCGTAGGTGGCGTACGGGCAAAAGCACAGGATGGCAAAGACGCTGGCACATGAAAGCTGAAAGCCCATCTCGAACAGAACCGTCGGCCGCAGTAGCACAAAAATGGACATGGTAACGAAGAGCGCCGAAAGGCCGTGCCGGCGACGTCCCGCGCCGTTTACGACAAGCGTCGCGAACACCATGCAGCACGCGCGCACGGCCGAGGGCGAGGCGCCCGTAAAGGCAGCGTAGCCCACAAGCGTTATCGCCAATATCGCCCGCTGAAGACCACGTGAGCACCGAGTCTTTTGCAATACACCCTCGATTACAAACCCCACGATAGCCAAATGGCTGCCCGAGACGGCGATAAGATGCGCCGTTCCCGTCACTGAAAACCATTCGCCCGCCGGCTGAGCGCGCAACTCGGCCGAACGACCGCAGACGACACCGGCTATGAGCGCACGCGCCGGGTCGGTCGCAGGCGCGATGGACCCAAGCAGCCCATTTCGCAGTCGAAGCAGCGGCCCCGGAGAACCCTCATCGACCGACACAATCCGAACGGCTTTTACCTTGCATACCTCGCCTCGAAGCACGCGCGATCGTCCATACGCATCGTTCTCAAAACGTGAAACGCGACCGATAACACGCACGTGCGCCCCGACCTTGAGCTCGCGGTCGCACGATAGGCGAACCGTTGTCAAGTTCTTACCGTCCGCGCGTGCCTCGCAGGCATAGGAATACACGTCGTCGTTTATGGATGGATCACCCTGCACGACAAACTCGAGGCTGCTTGCCGCTCGACCGTCGAGCGCCTTCGAGGCGCTTAGCGCACACACAGCCCACCAGGCCGAAACGACCGCTCCCGCCACGAGACCAACGGACGCGGCATACAGCCACCGCTTCAAAGGGGCAAGCCGCGCACATGATAGAGCCAGCACAACAAATACCGCCGCCGCAAAGGGAATGGTCCATAGCGGCCCGACCGCCGGCGCCCGCTCCCTCAGCAGCGCATCAGCGGCCATGTTGAGCACCAAGACGCAGCTCATGCACATGCCGGCACACAGGGCCATCGTCCACGGAATCAGGGGTCGCGGAGGCACCACATGCTCGCGCTTGATCGCACTCATATGCAAATGCAATCTTTGATCTTGGCGAACTTCTTCTCACCGATGCCCGAGACCCGCATCAGGTCTTCAATCGAGGTAAATGGCCCGTTTTGCGTTCGCTCATCGATAATCGACTGGGCCATGGAGGGACCGATGCCCGAGAGCGTCTGCAGTTCGGCGGCGTTCGCCGTATTGATATTTACCAGATCACTCGCGACAGATGCGCCGACAGACGCCTCGCCGGGTCCAGATCCAGCGACGTCGCTAACCGTCTGCTGCTCTCCCACGTGCGGAACATAAATCTTCTGTCCGTCGACTACTTTAGAAGCTCGATTAAGGCCCGCGACATCGGCCTCGGGCGTAAGCCCGCCGGCAGCATCAATCGCCTGCGACACGCGCGCACCTTCTCGCAGGCGATAGACGCCCGGTGTCACCACGGCCCCGCCAACATCGACATAGACCTCACTGGCCGCACTTGCCCTTTTCGAATCACTCGAAGGATCGCCATCATCAGAAGCGTCCTCAGAACCCGTATCCGCCCGCTCAACCGACGTGGCATCACGCTCAAACGCAACCCCATCGGATTCGCCGCCCAGCGTTGCCATCGCCAACCCACTCGCCATCGCAATAACGACGAGCATCGCCACGACCACCGCCTTATGCTCGAGCAGCTTTCCCGCCCAGCGATCCATACGTTTGACCCGTTCATGTTGTTCGCGCTGTGCCATAGCAAACACCTCCCAACACTATCGTGTCAGGCGAGAGGGGTCGCGACGACTGGGTTCGCACATCGTCGCTCACGGTCTAACCAAAACCCGACCAAAACCTTGCGGAAAAGTGTCCATTTATTCAGGCACGCGTCGTCAAATGAACAATTTAGAAGCAAGCGCCCAGATAGAAAAAGGCCGACGATGCAAAAACATCGCCGGCCTATGCAACAAATTACTCGTGATCTTGGTATATCTCGCGCGGAGCAAGCTCCGAATGTTTGCGTTTTAAGGTCTTAGGGGCCTTATACGTGTTGCTGCCAAAATCGATATACTCGGTCTGCTTGAGAAGGCGCTCAATCATCTCCTCGTGATCGAACAGCTCCCAGGCCTCATGCACGGCATCGAGCTTGGCATGCGTCTCGGGGCGACGCGGCATAAAGAGCGTGCAGCAATCGGGCGCCGCCTCGGTCGAGATATCAAACGTTCCGATCTCCTGGGCACGCGCGATGATCTCCTGCTTATCAGAACCAATGAGCGGACGGAACACGGGAATCTTCACGACCTCGTTGACGGCCATGATGTTCTCGAGCGTCTGGGAGGCAACCTGACCAAGCGACTCGCCCGTCACAATGGCCTTGGCGCCCTCGATATGCGCGATGCGCTCAGCAACCGAATACATAATGCGGCGATACATGATGACACGCAGGTTGCTGGGACAGGTTACCGAAATCTCGCGCTGGCAGTCGCCAAACGGAACGACATACAGACGGCCGATCTGGACACCCGGCTCAAGGGCGCGAATGATATCCTGCACCAGATACTCGCTGGTATCTGGCGTCTGCGGACGACCGGAAAAATGCACCGGCACGCACACGGCACCGCGACGCGCGAGCATCCAGGTCGCCACCGGCGAATCGATACCCGATGACAACAGGGTCACGACCTTGCCAGCAGAGCCCACCGGCAGACCGCCCACGCCGCGCTCAGAGCGCGCATACACGTAGACGCTACCCTGGACCACCAGTACGTGCACCATCGCGTCGGGGTCGTGCATTTGAACCTTTTTATCGGGGAAGGCCTCACACAGCACCTCGCCCACCTGACGATTGATATCAATCGAAGTGAGCTCATAGTCAGTATTGGAGCGCTTGGCGTGCACCTCTGTCTCTTATACACATCTGACGCTGCCGACGATATGCAGTGTGTAGATC
>UQVD01000028.1 GCA_900544385.1 uncultured Collinsella sp. | reverse complement strand
CCTGCGCTCGGTTCAAGAGCTGCTAGGTCATGCGAGCCTGTCCACGACGCAGATCTACACGCATCTCACACCCGATCGGCTTAAGCGGGCTGTGGCTCAAGCCCATCCCCGCGGCGAATAGTGGCTGGCACGTCCCGCGCCGCACTCAGGTGTGTGGTTTTGATTGCGGGTTGGCAGGAAGAGGCATTCCTGCTATAATTCATCGGGTTGCTTCACGGCAACATGTTTTTATCACGCACGCGCGGCTACTTCATACCGTGGTGCCCGGGCTTTGGTAGCACATGTCCGGGTTGGTTTTGGAGGATGACCCCGCGCGGAGGCAAACCACAGGAGGTTTAACATGGCTACCAAGATTAATATCCGCACCCTGCTCGAGGCCGGCTGCCACTTCGGTCACCAGACCCGTCGCTGGAACCCCAAGATGAAGCCGTTCATCTTCGGTGAGCGCAACGGCATCTACATCCTCGACCTCAAGCAGACCATCCTCGACGCCGACCAGGCCTACACCTTCGTCAAGAACGTCGCCAAGGGTGGCAACGTGCTGTTCGTCGGCACCAAGAAGCAGGCTCAGGAGGCCGTCAAGAACGCTGCTGAGCGCGCCAACATGCCTTACATCAACCAGCGTTGGCTCGGCGGTATGCTGACCAACTTCGTCACCATCCGCTCCCGCATCAACCGCATGGAGGAGCTCGAGGCCATGGTCGAGGACGGCCGCATGGCTGTTCTGCCCAAGAAGGAGCAGGCTGTTCTCGGCAAGGAGCTCACTAAGCTCCAGACCAACCTCGGTGGCGCCCGCGACATGAAGGGTCTGCCCCAGGCTCTCTTCGTCATCGACACCAAGCGCGAGGAGAACGCCATCAAGGAGGCCCAGCGCCTGAACATCCCCGTCGTCGCCCTGATCGACACCAACTCCGATCCCGACGAGGTCGAGTACGGCATCCCCTGCAACGATGACGCTATCTCCGCTGTCACCCTTATGTGCGAGCTCATGGCTGACGCCTGCCTCGCTGGCTCCGGCAAGGAGCAGGTCTCCGAGGCCGAGATGGCCGCTGAGCCCAAGGCCGAGTAAATCAGTCTTAGTTAATTCTTTTTCATCTCTTTGAAAGGAACCACAATGGCCCAGATTACCGCCGCTATGGTCAAGCAGCTCCGCGAGATGACCGACTCCCCGATGATGGAGTGCAAGAAGGCTCTCGTCGAGGCTGACGGCGACATGGACGCCGCTGTCGACGTTCTGCGTAAGAACGGCCTTGCCAAGGCTGCCAAGAAGGCTGGCCGTGAGACCAACGAGGGCGCTGTCGCCGCGTTCGTCTCCGAGGATGGCAAGACCGGCGCTCTGCTCGAGCTCTCCTGCGAGACTGACTTCGTTGGCTCTAACGCCAAGTTCACCGGCTTTGCTTCCAAGGTCGCTGAGGTTGTCGCTACCACCGAGCCTGCTGACGTCGACGCTCTGCTCGAGAAGCCGATGGGCGAGGAGACCGTTTCCTCCGAGCTCACCGAGATGATTCACATCATGGGCGAGAACATGAAGATCTCCCGCTTCGCTGCCCGCAAGGCTGAGAACGGCGCGCTCGCTTCTTACATCCACATGGGTGGTAAGATCGGCGTCCTCGTCGAGTTCGCCTTCGAGAAGGCTGAGACCGCTCAGGCTGAATCCTTCAAGACCTTCGCTCACGACGTTGCCCTTCAGGTTGCCGCCGTCGCCCCGATCTGTGCTACCCGCGATCAGGTTCCGGCCGAGACCGTCGAGCACGAGAAGCAGATCTACATGGCTCAGGCTGCCGAGTCCGGTAAGCCCGAGGCTATCCAGGAGAAGATGGCTGTCGGCCGTCTGGAGAAGTTCTACAAGCAGTCCGTGCTCACCGAGCAGGAGTTCATCAAGGACAGCTCCCTCACCATCAAGAAGTACGCTGAGCAGGTCTCCAAGGAGCTCGGCGACACCATTACCGTCGTTGCCTTTGACCGTTTGGTCCGTGGCGAGTAAATAAGCTCTTGTAGCTGGTAATGAGCAGGCTGTGGGTTTTACTCACAGCCTGCTTTTTCATGGCTCTTCTTAGAGCCTTTGATAGAATGTTGAGAGTTCAATCTAAAGGAGGATCGCTTTGTCCGACATCCGATATAAACGCGTGCTTCTTAAGCTTTCTGGCGAAGCGCTGATGGGCGACGGCCAGTATGGCATCGACCCCAAGGTTACCGACCATCTTGCCAAGCAGGTCAAGGAGCTGCTCGCCGTTGGCCATGAGGTCGGCGTCGTTGTCGGCGGCGGCAATATTTTCCGCGGCATGGCCGGCGCTGCCGGTGGCATGGAGCGTGCTCAGGCCGACTACATGGGCATGCTGGCAACCGTTATGAACGCGCTCGCCCTGCAGGATGCCTTCGAGCACAACGATGTTCCCTGCCGCGTTATGAGCGCTATCCAGATGAACGAGATCTGCGAGCCCTATATTCGCCGTCGCGCCATCAACCACCTTTCCAAGGGCAACGTCGTTATCTTTGCCGCCGGTTCGGGCAATCCGTACTTTACGACCGACACCGCCGCGGCTCTTCGTGCGTGCGAGATCGGCGCCGAGATTCTGATTAAAGCCACCAAGGTTGACGGCATCTACG
This sequence comes from uncultured Collinsella sp., assembly GCA_900544385.1. Taxonomy (GTDB): domain Bacteria; phylum Actinomycetota; class Coriobacteriia; order Coriobacteriales; family Coriobacteriaceae; genus Collinsella. Next base: position 18,671 of record UQVD01000028.1, on the reverse strand, counting down.
ACAAGGATCCCGTCAAGTGCGCCGATGCCGTCCGTTTTGACAAGATTACCTATCACGAGGTGCTCGTCCGCGGCCTGCAGGTTATGGATTCCACGGCTACGGCTCTGTGCCAGGATAACCGTATGCCGATTTTGGTCCTCAACATCGATGGCGAGGACACCGTCAAGCGCGCGCTTTCGGGTGAGCCCGTCGGCACGCTCGTCTATCAGGAGGATTAAGCATGGCAGAGAACATCACCGCCCATATGGACAAGTCGCTCGAGTCCCTCAAGCATAACTTCTCCAAGGTCCGTACCGGCCGCGCCAATGCCAACATTCTGTCCGACATCACCGTCGATTATTACGGTGTTCCCACGCCGGTCACGCAGGTTGCCGCCGTCAAGACCCCCGAGGCCCACATGCTGCTCATCGAGCCGTGGGACAAGGCGCTCATCAATGCTATCGTCAAGGCCATCGGCGCTTCCGATCTGGGTATTACCCCCAACTCCGATGGCACCGTCGTTCGTCTTCCGTTCCCGGCTCCCACTGAGGAGCGCCGTCGCGAGCTCGTCAAGGAGTGCCGCGAGTACGCCGAGCAGGCCAAGGTGTCTATCCGTAACATCCGTCGCGACTTCAACAACAAGCTCGAGCGCGATGAGGAGCTCACCGAGGACGATGTCCGTCGCGAGCAGGCTAAGGTCCAGAAGCACACCGATGAGTATGTCGCCAAGGTCGAGGAGCTTCTGAAGGAAAAAGAAGCCGAGGTCATGGAGATCTAAGGTGCAATACGACGAGCATAAACTGGTCGAGTACTTTGCCGACGCCCCTGCGGGCGTCGGTTTTTCCGACCTTGACCTCAATAACATTCCGCACCATATCTCGTGCATCATGGACGGCAACGGTCGTTGGGCTACGTCGCGCGGTCTTGCGCGCACTGAGGGCCACAAGGCGGGTATCGTCTCCCTTCGCGAGATTATTACCGCCTGCGTGCGTCTGGGCGTCGACGTGCTTTCGGCCTATGCGTTTTCTACCGAAAACTGGAACCGTCCGCAGCACGAGGTCAACGTCTTGATGCACCTGTTTGCCAAGACGTTTATCGACGAGCTGCCGCTTCTGAAGCGCGAAAACGTGCGCGTTGTCTTTTTGGGTGACATTTCCGCGCTGCCCAAGAAGACCCGCGACGTTTTTGAACGCGGTCTTGCCGAGTGCGCCGATCACACCGGTATGACGCTGGCGCTTGCTGTCAACTACGGCGCGCGTTCCGAGATTACCCGCGCTGTCCGTCAGATCGCACTCGACGCTGCTGCCGGTAAGATCGATCCTGGCGCAATTGATGACGACATGGTGGCCTCCCACCTCTATACCGCCGGTCTTCCCGATCCTGAGCTTGTGATTCGCACCTCCGGTGAGCTGCGCCTTTCGAACTATCTGCTGTGGCAGGTGGCTTATTCCGAGTTCTATGTCACCGATACCTATTGGCCTGACTTTGATCGTTGGGGCCTTGTCGACGCCATTTTGGCCTATCAGGGCCGTGACCGTAGGTTTGGTGGACTGAGCAAGACCGAGGAGGCTTAATCGTGTCCGATCGTCCCAAGGCATCTGCTCCCAAGACGCCTGCGCGCAAAGCTACCACTGTGGGAGCGCCTGCAGCGAAGAGCGGCAGCGGTTCGTGGCTGGCGGGCTTTATTACCCGTGCCGCCGCCGGTATCGTCTACGCCGTTGTATTTATCCTGTGCCTGGTTTTGGGTATCGTGCCCACGGCCATCTTTGTTTCCGTCATGAGCGGTCTGTGCTGCTATGAGTTTTTCCGTATGACAAGACTCGATGGCAAGATGGCTAACGAGCGCATGGGTATCGCTGCCGCCGTACTCTTTCCGCTGTCGGCGTTGGGCGATTCGATGTTGCTGAATGCCCTGCTTTTTGCCCTGATGCTCGCTGTGGGCATTTGGTATGTCTGGTCGCCGCGTACCCGCATCTCTGATGTGGCCGTGACGCTCATGGGTCCCATCTACACTGGCTTTATGCTGTCGGCTATCGTGCTGCTGCGCGATGCCGTGCCCGGTTTTGCCGGCGCCCTGCTTTCAGTGGGCGTTTGCGCGTCCCTTTGGGTCTCCGATTCGTTTGCCTACATTGTGGGCAGCCGTATCGGCAAGCACAAGATGGTACCCAAGATCTCTCCCAAAAAGAGCTGGGAGGGGTTTGTTGGCGGCATCCTGGGCTCGGTTTTGATTTGGCTCATCCTGTGGGCGACGCATTTCTACAAGCTCAGCCTGCCCTATGCGCTGCTGTGCGGCGTGGTCGTGTCCGTCCTGGGCGTTATCGGCGACCTTATCGAGTCGCGCATCAAGCGCGGTGTGGGCGTTAAAGATTCCGGTAATCTCATCCCGGGCCACGGCGGCATGCTCGACCGCAGCGATTCGCTCATCTTTGGTTGCATTACCGCACAGCTGCTGCTGATGATCGGAGGCGTGCTGTAATGGCTTTTCAGACCACCTATGGTCCCGACGGGCGTCTTCGTGTTGCCATTCTGGGCTGTACGGGTTCTATCGGCACTCAGGCGCTCGACGTGTGCCGTCAGCATGCCGATCGCCTGCAGGTGACGGCGCTGTCCGTTAACTCCAGTACCTCCGAGCTCGTTGCCGCTGCCCGCGAGTTCTCGGTTCCGGCGGTTGCCGTGGCCGATGTCGCTCATGGCGATGACGCCGTGCTGCAGGAGTTGCCCGAGGGAACGAAGCTCGGAGTTGGCGCGCAGGCGGTTTGCGAGCTCGCGCGTCGCGACGATGTCGACTGCGTGCTCGTTGCTATTGTGGGCGCCGCCGGTCTCGAGGCGAGCCATGCGGCTTTGACCTCGAATAAGCGTCTTGCCCTTGCCAACAAGGAGTCCCTCGTCGTCGGCGGCGACTTGCTTATGCCGTTGGCGCGACCGGGCCAGCTTATTCCAGTCGACTCTGAGCACTCCGCCATCTACCAGTGCTATCTGGGGGAGAACCCACGCGAGGCTCATTGTATTTGGCTCACCTGCTCGGGCGGTCCGTTCTTTGGCCGCACGCGCGGCGAGCTCGATCGCGTGACGCGTGCCGATGCTCTCGCACATCCCACGTGGGCCATGGGTGCCAAGATCACCATCGACTCCGCCACCCTCATGAACAAGGGTCTGGAGCGCATTGAGGCCATGCATCTGTTTAACTGCGACCTCGATTTCATTAACGTGGTCGTGCAGCGTCAGTCTAAGATTCACTCTATGGTCGAGTTCGCCGACGGCTCCGTGATGGCGCATCTCGGTGCTTCCGACATGCGTATTCCCATCCAGTTCGCGTTCTCGTATCCCGAGCGTTGGGATACCCCGGCGCCTCGTATCGATTTTCGCGAGTTGGGACAGCTCACGTTTGATGCTGCCGACATGGATACCTTCCGCTGTCTGGCACTGGCCGAGCGTGCCGGCAAGACGGGTGGCACCATGCCGTGCGTGCTCAATGCCGCCAACGAGGTCGCCGTCGATGCCTTCCTGCACGATGGCTGCAGCTTTACCGATATCGATCGCATTGTGGAATCCTGCATGGATGCCCACGATATGCAGGCGGTCGATTCGTTTGAGCAGCTTCGCGACATCGATGCGTGGGCGCGTGAAAAGGCTGCGCAGGTACTCGCCGCAACCCGTTCCTAACCCATAAGGATTGCTTTTTCGTTTTATGGATACTGTTCTGAGCGTTCTCTCATCGGTCTTTTGGGGCCTGCTGATGCTTTCCGTCCTCGTGTTTTTGCACGAGGGCGGCCACTTTTTGGCGGCGCGTGCCTGCGGCGTCCGTGTGACCGAGTTCTTTTTGGGCCTGCCGTGCCGCTTTGACATCCATTACACGTCGCGTCGCATTGGAACCAAGTTTGGCGTGACCCCGCTGCTGCTGGGTGGCTACGCTGCCATCTGCGGTATGGATCCGACCGATGTCTCGTGCGCCGATCGCGTGCTCGCGGCTATCTATCGTCATGGTCGCGTGACCGTGGCCGACCTTGCTGTCGAGCTCGAGCTTTCCGAGGAGGATGTGCTCGAGGCTTGTGCTCTGTTGCTGGGCTGGGGCTCCATCGCTCCCTGGTATGAGGAAGGGGAGAAACCCTCGCCGAGCTACTATCCCACCAAGTATCAGACGCTGCCGCGAGACGCGGCGGGTTACACCACCTTTGACGGCCACCGGTTCGATCGAGAGCATGCGACTGCCGAGGGCGATGTGTGGGAGCTGCCGTGCGGCGAGGCCGAGTTCCTTGCGCAAGAACGTTCGCACACCTATCTTGGCCAGGGCTTTCTCAAGCGCGCCTTTATGCTGCTCGCGGGTATTATTGTCAATATCTTGACGGGCTTTTTGCTCCTTATGAGTATCTATTCCATTGCGGGTGTCACCGTGCCGATGGATACCAACGTGATCGGTCAGGTTGACGAGGGGTCTATTGCCGCCAAGGCGGGTATCGAGGGCGGCGATGCGATCCTTTCGGTTGACGGAGTATCGTGCTCTACCTGGATGGACGTTTACGATGCCATCGGCAAGGCCGCCGGTAAGGACGATATCGCCATTGAGTATGAGCGCGACGGCAAGCAGCATTCGACCTCGGTTGCGCTCAAAAAGGACGAGCGCCTAGGTGTGTATGCCTCTACGCAGGTGGTCCGTTTAGACCCCATCACGTCGGCTCGCCTGTCGTTCTCCTATGTCGCGCAGACGGCGGAGGGCGTGATGCGCCTGCTCCAGCCGCAGCATACGATGGAGATTCTCGATCAGTCTTCTTCGATCGTGGGTATTAGCGTTATGTCCTCAAAGGCTGCTGCTGCCGGCCCTGCCACGTTCCTTTCGTTTGCCGCCCTCATTTCGTTCTCGCTTGGCTTTATGAACCTGCTGCCCATCCCACCACTCGATGGCGGCAAGCTGGTCATCGAGATCATTCAAAAGATTGTGGGCCGCGAGCTACCTCTCAAGGTCCAGACGATTGTGAGCTATGTGGGCATCGCGCTCTTTGCGCTTCTGTTTGTCTATATGCTTCGTTCCGACATCCTTCGATTTATTCTGTAGGGGAGTGTTTGGATTGTCTTTATCCCATCCTTTGCCTCGCGAGTTGACGCGCCCCGTGCATGTGGGCGGTGTGCAGATCGGTGGCGGCGCGCCGGTGGTCGTCCAATCCATGACCTGCACCGATACCGCTGACGCCCAGGCAACGCTTGCGCAAGTGTGCGCGTTGGCGCAGGCTGGCTGCGATATCGTGCGCGTGAGCGTGCCCACCGAGGCCGCGCTTGAGGGTTTCCGCACCATCTGTGCCGAGTCTCCGGTGCCGATCGTCGCCGATATTCACTTTAACCATAAGCTCGCCATCGGTGCCGTCGAGGCTGGTGCCGCCAAGCTTCGCATCAATCCCGGCAATATCGGCGATTGGGCTAAGGTCAATGCCGTCATCGACGCCGCCGGCGCTGCGGGCTGTGCGATTCGCATCGGTGTCAACGCCGGCTCACTCGAGCAGGATATCGCTGAGCGCGACGAGCTTACGCAGCCCGAGAAGCTCGTGATGTCGAGCGAGCGCTTCGTCAAGCACTTTGAGGACCGCGGTTTTACGAACATTGTGCTTTCGGCCAAGGCCCATAGCGTGCAAACGACGCTTGATACCTATCGAGCCCTGTCGCGTGAGATTCCCCACGTTCCGCTTCACCTGGGCGTGACGGAGGCGGGGACCAAGCTCCAGGGCACCATCAAGAGCTCTGTAGGCTTGGGTATCTTGCTTTCCGAAGGCATTGGCGACACCATGCGTGTGTCGCTCACAGCCGATCCGGTTGAGGAGCCGCCGGTTGCCTGGGGTATTCTGCAGTCGTTGGGCCTGCGTCGCCGTGGCCCCGAGATTGTCTCGTGCCCCACATGCGCCCGCTGCCAGGTTAACCTTATTCCCATTGCCGAGGAGGTTACCGAGCGGCTTAAGAACTACTCCGCGCCGCTTTCGATCGCTGTGATGGGATGTGCCGTTAATGGCCCCGGCGAGGCTTCTGATGCCGATCTGGGCGTTGCTTGCGGACGTGGTCAGGCCTTGCTCTTTTCGCATGGCCAGATCATTGGTAAAGTAGCTGAGGATCAAATTGTCGACGCGCTTATGGCAGAGGTCGACAAGCTTATTGAGGAGAAATAAATGACCCGAGCAATGTATATGTCTAAGCTCTATGCGCCGACGCTTAAAGAGGATCCGGCGGACGCTGAGCTCGCCAGCCACCGCCTGCTGCTCCGTGCCGGCATGATCCGCAAGGAGGCCGCCGGTCTGTATTCCTACCTGCCGCTCGCATGGCGCTCGATTCGCAAGATCGAGAACATCGTGCGCGACGAGATGGATGCCGCCGGTGCCCAGGAGCTTATGATGCCTATCATGGTCGACGCCGAGTTGTGGCGTGAGTCCGGCCGCATTGACGCCTATGGCAAGGAGCTTGTGCGCTTTGATGACCGCCACGGCCGCGAGTTTGTTCTCGGACCCACGCACGAGGAGACCGTGACTGCCCTGGTGCGCAATGAGCTGCGTTCCTACAAGCAGCTGCCGGTGAACCTCTATCACATCCAGGATAAGTTCCGCGATGAGTTCCGTCCCCGCTTTGGCCTGATGCGCGGTCGCGAGTTCATCATGAAGGACGCCTACAGCTTCTCTGCCACGCAGGAGAGTCTGCAGGAGGAGTACGACAAGATGAAGCAGGCCTACGCCAACATCTGCGAGCGCTGCTACATCAAGGCTCTGCCCGTTGTCGCCGACTCCGGCGAGATCGGCGGCGACACTTCCGTCGAGTACATGGCTCTGGCCGACGCCGGCGAGGCTTCGCTCGTCTACTGCGACGATTGCGGCTTCGCTGCCGACGATGAGGCCGCAAGCACCAAGGTCGTTGTGACCGAGGGTCCTGGCGACGGTACGCTCACCAAGGTCGAGACTCCGGGCATGGGCACCATCGAGGCCGTTGCAAAGTTCTTCGGCTTCCCCGAGAACGGCACGCGCAAGTCCTTGGCTCTCATCGATGCCGAGGGCAAGCCTGTCGTGGCCATTGTCCCGGGCGACCACGAGCTCAATGACTGCAAGGCCGAGTATGTCTTTGGCAAGGGCTATCGCATGATGACCGACGAGGAGCTTCAGGCGAACGGCCTGCACAAGGGCTTTATCGGACCGGTCAACCTGCCCGAGGGCATCCGTCTGGTGTGCGACGAGAGCCTGCGCGAGTCCAAGCAGTGGGCCTGCGGTGCCAACGAGGTCGATTATCACTTTACCGGTGCCTGCCCCGAGCGCGACTTTACCGTCGACGAGTGGGCCGACCTGGTCACCGTTGTCGCCGGCGATCCCTGCCCGCACTTCGGCAAGCCGCTCTCCGCTGCCCGCGGCATCGAGGTCTCTCAGGTCTTCCAGCTGGGCACCAAGTATTCCGAGGCCATGGGTGCCACCTTTATGGACGAGGACGGCAAGGAGAAGCCGCTCATCATGGGCTGCTACGGCGTTGGTGTGTCCCGCTCGCTCGCTGCCGTCGTGGAGCAGCACAATGACGAGCACGGTATCGTCTGGCCGGTCTCCGTTGCCCCGTACGAGGTCGCGGTGATTCCGCTCGATCCCAAGAAGGAGGAGTGCGCTACCGTCTGTGAGCAGATCGTTGATGGCCTGTGCGCCGAGGGTATCGAGGTTGTCGTCGACGACCGCGACGAGCGTCCCGGCTTTAAGTTTGCCGACAACGACCTTATGGGCTTCCCGTATCAGGTCGTTCTGGGTAAGCGTGGCCTTAAGAATGGCACCGTTGAGCTCAAGGACCGTGCCACGGGTGAGCGCGAGGATGTGGCGATCGACGAGGTCGTCGCCAAGGTCGCCGAGCTTGTGAAGGCAGCACGCCGTTAATCGACGATTTCGCTTGTAGTTCGATATACGGGACGGCCCCGCATTTCTCCAGATCGGGGAGATGCGGGGCCGTACTTTTATCTTGTGGCATCCTCGATATCTAAAAGGAAAACCCCACAGCCCATGCGAGCTGCGGGGTTTTCCTTGTGCCTCCGATGCGAAATAAATCGCTCAGATATTACTGATAATCGACGACGTCGATCCAGTTCTTCAGGAACTCATCGTTCACGTTGCGCTTACGAGCGAGCTCGGAAGCGGCGACGATGCTCGTCCACTGACGCACGACCTGCATCGGCATGTCGGCGCGGTCGCAGTAGAGCTCCAGGTAGGCCTCAGCCTGATCCTTGCTGTTGAGGGCAAAGAGCAGGTAGGTGGTGGCAACGTCGGCAGCAGGGGAGCCCTGGGTGGCGTGTGCCCAGTCGCACACATAGAGCTGGCCGTCGTCGCCGACGATGACGTTGGAGGGGTTGAAGTCGCCGTGGCAGACCTTGAACTCCTTGGTCATGCCGTCCAGACGCTCCTGAAGGTTGTAGCGCGTGGTGGCATTGAGCTGATCAAGGCTGTCGATCATGCGAGCGTACTTGTCGCGCTGACGGTTGAGCAGCGGGGAGGTGTAGCCGTGGATCTCGATCTGGAGGTCGACGAACATCTCGAGGTACTCACCAAAGCGCTGGGGCTCGGCAGTCATCTTCTCGGCAAGGGTAGTGCCCGGAACCTTCTCGGTCACGAGCGCCCAGCCGTTGGCGTTCTCGAGCTGGGAAACCTCGAGAGCCTTGGGGCTGCGGATGCCGCACTCATTGATGCGGGCAAGATTCAAAGCCTCGTTGAACACGTCGGAGACGGGCTTGGTCTCGTTAAAGACCTTGACGATCTTGTCGCCCAGGTCGTAAACGACCTTGTTGCCACGGCGGACGAGCTCGGTCTTGGAATCGGGTAGCAGCATGGTTGCATCCTTTCAACGATGCGATAGAAGCGACGGCGGGGGGGTGTGAAACACCCGTGCACCCCCGCCGTTAAAAACCGTGCTAAAACTAGCAGACGGCGTAGTCCTGAGGCTCGCGGCCGTAGTAGGCGTCCAGGTAGAGCTCCTTGATCTCGCTCATGAGCGGGTAGCGCGGGTTAGCGCCGGTGCACTGGTCGTTGAATGCCTGCTCGGTCATCTCGTCGAGGGTGTCGAGGAAGTACTTCTCGTCGACACCGTAGTCGGCGATGGTCTTCTTGACGCCGATGAAGTCGCAGAGCTCGGTGAGCTTGGTGATGAAGTTTTCGAAGACCTCACGGTCGTCCTTGCCGTCGATGCCGCAGTAACGAGCCATCTCGGCGTAGTTGTGCAGCGCGTTGGGGTAAGGATACTGAGAGAAGGTTCCCATCTTGACAGGAGCCTCGGCGGCGTTGTAACGCATGACGCGGGTCAGGATGACTGCGTTTGCGAGGCCGTGGGGCAGATGGTGGAAAGCGCCGAGCTTGTGGGCCATGGAGTGGTTGAGGCCCAGGAAGGCGTTACCGAATGCCATACCGGCCATGCAGGATGCGTTGTGCATCTCCTCGCGAGCGTGCGGATCCTTGGCACCGTTGGTGAAGGAGCTCGGGAGGTTCTCGAAGACGAGCTTTGCGGCGCGCTCGGAGAGGCCCTTGGTGTAATCGGAAGCCATGATGGAGACGTAGGACTCGATGGCGTGGGTCATGACGTCAATACCGGAAGCTGCGGTGAGGCCCTTCGGGGCGGTCATGCAGTTGTCAGCGTCGACGATTGCCATGTTGGGGAGCAGCGCGTAGTCGGCGAGCGGCCACTTGATGCCGGTCTCCTTGTCGGTGATGATGGCGAACGGCGTGCACTCGGAGCCAGTGCCCGAAGAGGTCGGGACGGCGACGAAGTAAGCCTTCTTGCCCATCTCGGGGAAGGTGAAGATACGCTTGCGGATGTCCATGAAGTCCATGGCCATGTCCTCGAAGTTCGCCTCGGGGTGCTCGTACATCATCCACATGATCTTGCCGGCGTCCATTGCGGAACCGCCGCCGACGGCGATGATGACATCCGGCTCGAAGAGCGTCATCTGCTTGGCGCCGCGACGTGCGCACTGCAGGGAGGGATCGGGCTCAACGTCGTAGAAGCAGTCGTGAGCGATGCCCATCTCATCGAGCTTGGCCTCGATGGCACGCGTGTTGCCATTCTTGAAGAGGAACTGGTCGGTAACGATGAAGGCGCGCTTCTTGCCCATTACGGTGCCGAGCTCGTCGAGTGCGACGGGCGTGCAGCCCTTCTTGAAGTAGACCTTCTCGGGTGCGCGGAACCACAGCATGTTCTCGCGGCGCTCTGCCACGGTCTTGACGTTGATCAAGTGCTTCACCCCAACGTTCTCGGAGACGGAGTTGCCACCCCAGGAGCCGCAGCCCAGGGTTAGAGACGGCTTCATGCCGAAGTTGTAGAGGTCACCGATGCCGCCGTGCGAGGACGGGGTGTTGATGACGATGCGGCAGGCCTTCATGACGTGCTGGAACTTAGCGATCTTCTCGCTCTGTGCCGGGTGCACGTAGAGAGAGGCGGTGTGGCCCGGGCCACCTGCGAGGACGAGGTGCTCTGCCTTGTCAACGGCCTCCTGGAAGTCCTTGGCGTGATACATAGCGAGGACCGGGGAGAGCTTCTCGTGGGAGAACTCTTCCTTCTCGGGATCGGTGGAGGTGACCTCGGCGATCAGGATCTTGGTCTTGGCGGGAACCTCGATGCCGGCGAGCTCGGCGATCTTGGCGGCAGCCATGCCGGGGATGCGGTGATCGAGAGCGCCGTTCTTGAACATGGCGGCACGCAGGGCCTCCATCTCGGCACCCTGCTTGACGAAGTAGCAGCCGCGACGCTGAAACTCAGCCTTGACATCCTTGTAAATGGAGTCGAGGACGGTGACGGACTGCTCGGAAGCGCAGATCATGCCGTTGTCGAACGTCTTGGAGTGGATGATGGAGTTGACGGCGAGCTTGATGTCCGCGGTATCGTCGATGATGACCGGGGTGTTGCCGGCGCCGACGCCGAGTGCGGGCTTACCGGAGGAGTAAGCAGCCTTGACCATGCCCGGGCCACCGGTTGCGAGAATGATGTCGACGTCGCGCATGACCATGTTGGTCAGCTCGATGGACGGCTTGTCGACCCAGCCGATGATGCCCTCAGGAGCACCGGCCTTGACAGCTGCGTCGAGAACGAGCTTGGCGGCGGCGATGGTGCACTTGGCGGCTGCCGGGTGCGGGGAGATGATGATGGCGTTACGGGTCTTCAGGCAGATGAGCGTCTTGAAGATGGCCGTGGAGGTCGGGTTGGTGGTCGGGATGACAGCGCCAACGATACCGATCGGCTCGGCGACCTTGGTGATGCCGTAAGCGTCGTCGCGCTCGATGACACCACAGGTCTTGGTGTTCTTGTAAGCGTTGTAGATGTACTCAGCGGCGTAGTGGTTCTTGATGACCTTGTCCTCGAGAACGCCACGGCCGGTCTCCTCGATGGCGAGCTTGGCCAAAGGAATACGAGCCTTGTTGGCGGCCATAGCAGCCTCGTAGAAGATCTTGTCTACCTGCTCCTGAGTGTACTCAGCGAATTTAGCCTGGGCCTCACGCATAGATTTGAGTTTGGCCTCAAGCGCCTCCACGTTGTCCACGATGGCGGGAGTAGTGTTTTCCGGTGACTTTTTCACCATTTGTGTCTCCTTGCGATCGGAGATTTACCCTACATGATGCATGATAGCAAGAAATAATTCGGTGAACGGGCAGATTCCCGTAAAAGACAAACTAAAACGCTTCAATCAAATGAACCGTTTCAACTAAATCTATCTGCCCTGCGCATCGCCCCGCTCATTGGGGACAGACTTACATGAGTGCTTTCACTCATTTGGGACAGACATCGATTTGCCATTTTGCCGTTCTTGACCTATTTTTGCCGCTCATTGGATATAAATAGGTCACAGGCTCAGCATTTCGCGTTCCTTCTCTCCTTTTAGGTGTTGCCTGTTCAGTTTTTGAAAGGAGAGATTATGCCCCGATGCGCCCGCGCCGTTTCGCTCACCGGCTATTACCACGTCTTTGACCGTGGTAACTCTAAACAGATTATTTTTGAAGATGACTCCGACCGCTATCGTTTCCTATCGGATATCTCGGACAGGTTTGCGCGCCATGAAGTGGCGGTTTTGGCTTGGTGCCTTATGGACAACCACTTTCATTTGATGGTTGATGATCCGTTCGACAATCTTTCAAAGGCGATGCAGTGCGCATTGACGGCATATGCTAAGTATTTCAATGGGAAAACGGGGAGAACGGGGCATCTCTTTGATAATCGCTATTCGCGGGTCGCTGTTGAGTCGGACACGCAAGCGGTGCAACTGCTCGACTATATCCATCTCAATCCCGTGAAAGGTGCGCTCGACTCACTCGAGGCGTACCGCTGGTCAAGCTACAAGGCATATGAGCTGGGCTATGATCCCTTTGACATCTGTGATGCGGCCCCTATGCTCGATATTGTCGGAGGCTCCCGTTGCTATTGCGAGCATCTCAAGGAAGTTGCCGAGCGCATCTGGTCAGTGGAGGTTCTTCCACGCCGGCGGATCCCCGATGAGGAGGTCCTTTCCATTGCGCGCGAAGTGCTTCCGAGCATAGATCCTGCGATGCTCAAGGCCCTGCCACGCCCCGATCGCGATGCCTGTCTGCTGAGGCTCAGGCGGGCGCATCTCACGGTCAAGCAAATTGCCCGTATCACCGGCATCGGCGCCACAAGCGTAACCAAGGCCACCGCGGGCTGGAACGAGGCGGCGTGAGGTACGTACTGGTGGCGATCGAAGCGCCGTGAGTTCGTCGATGCACTGTGAGCTTTGGAAAGCACTCATCTAAGTCTGTCCCCAATGAGTGCAAAAAGGCGCCCTCCGTAGAGGAGGGCGCCTTTGGTAAGTTCTATGTGAACGCGAGGTCTTTGACCCGGAGAGTCCGAGGTACTTGTTGGTAAGACCTTATTTAGGAGCGCGCAACCTTGCCGGACTTGAGGCAGGTGGAGCAAACGTTCATCTTGCGACGGTGACCATCGACGACGACGTAGACGCGCTGGATGTTGGGGCGGAACTTACGGTTGGTGACGCGGTGAGAGTGGCTGATGGAGCGACCGGCAACGGGGTGCTTACCGCAAACTTCGCAAACTTTGGACATAACTGACCCTCCTTGGGCGACAAACGAACATGTCGCGTTAACAAACAAGCCTGAACTATAGCACAGAAGCAGCTCCCTGTGCGCAATCTACACAGAGATATTTCTCTTTTGGCGATAGTGCCCACGCCACGGCCCTGGACGTAGATCCGATTTGCGTGCGGCAGAGGGGATTATGCCAGCTCGCAACAAGGTTTTCAAGCTCGTCCCACAAATATATATAGGTTTATTGAGCGTATTGCTCAGTTTACGGATTGCTCTGTATTTATGCTCGCAATTAAGCTCGAGGTTGGCTACACTATCACTTGACCATTAAAGGGGTACGAGATACCCACATGGAATTACATAGCTGCCATAGAGCAGTCCTTCCTGTGGGTGTCTGGTCCGCTTTGAGCGGTCGGGCATCTATTTTTTTGACTGTGTCAGCAGTCAAGACATGTGAGGAAGGAGATCGATGGGCACGACTTCCCCCAAGGCGGTCATCATGGACGAGACCGCCGTCAATCGAGCGATGACCCGCATCGCGCACGAGATTCTCGAGCGCAACGAGGGCTGTGAAGACCTCGCTCTGGTCGGCATCGTCACGCGCGGCGACCTTCTGGCAAAGAAGCTCGCCGAGGAGATCAAGGAGATTGAGGGCGTCGAAGTTCCGCTCGGCAGCCTCGACATCAGCTTCTACCGCGATGACTATGCGACCAATTTCGCTCCCGCGATCCACGCTACCAACATTCCCTTCAGCGTCGACGGCAAGCGCGTCGTGCTGGTGGACGACATCCTGTACACGGGTCGTACCATCCGCGCCGCTCTGGACGCCGTCATGGACCTGGGCCGCCCGAGCCGCATTGAGCTGGCAGTTCTCGTCGACCGCGGTCACCGCGAGCTTCCCATCTCGCCGGACTTTGTCGGCAAGAACGTTCCCTCGTCGCACGAGGAGAACGTGCACCTATATATGAAGGAAGTCGACGGCCGTACCGCTGTCGAGATCAACGACGTCGCGCCGGGCTCCCATGTGGGTTCTGCGCCGCTGGGAGGTGAGTAGTACCGTGGCGTTCAACCATAAGCACCTGATCGACATTACCGAGTACTCCGAAGAGGACATCAAGCTCATCCTCGAGACCGCCAAGGCGTTCTCCGAGGTCAACGAGCGTGCGATCAAGAAGGTCCCCACGCTCAAGGGCAAGACCATCGTCAACATGTTCAACGAGCCCTCGACGCGCACCCGCAGCTCCTTCGAGCTCGCCGAGAAGCGTCTTTCGGCCGACAGCCTCAACTTTGGCGGCTCCTCGACCTCCACGGTCAAGGGCGAGAGCCTCGTCGATACCGTCGAGACCCTCAACGCCTATAAGATCGACTGCATCGTCGTGCGCGACAAGCACGCCGGCGCGCCCTACATCGTCACGCAGAACTCGCCCGCGAGCGTCATCTGCGCCGGTGACGGCAAGCACAACCACCCCACGCAGGCCCTGCTCGACCTGTACACCATTTGGCAGCACAAGGGTGACTTCCACGGTCTGAAGGTCGCCGTCGTCGGCGACATCTCCCACTCCCGTGTCTGCGGCTCGCTGATCCCCGCCCTTAAAATCATGGGCTGCGAGACCTACGCCGTCGCCCCCGGCACGCTGCTGCCGCCGGCACCCGAGGTCCTGGGCTGCGACCACGTGACGAGCGATCTCGATTCCGTCCTGCCCGAGCTGGACGTCGTCTACATGCTGCGCGTGCAGCAGGAGCGCCTCGAAGGCGCACCGTTCCCCACGATTCGCGAGTACCACAAGCTCTTCGGTCTGACCAAGGACCGCGAGAAGCTCATGAAGCCCGATGCGATCATCTGCCACCCGGGCCCCATCAACCGCGGCGTCGAGTTCGACTCCTACATGGCCGACCACCCGCAACGCTCCGTCATCCTGGAGCAGGTCTACGCTGGCATCTGCGTGCGTATGGCTATCCTGTATCTGCTGCTTGGAGGTGCCGATAATGGCCTTGCTTCTTAAGAATGCCCACGTCGTCGATCCGTCTGTCGAGCTTGACGGTGTCGTCGACGTCCTGATCGACGGTGACAAGATCGCCGAGGTCGGTGAGAACCTCGCCGCCGAGGGAGCCGAGGTCCGCGACCTTTCCGGCAAGTATCTCGTCCCCGGCCTGGTGGATATGCACGTACATCTGCGCGAGCCTGGCTACGAGGTCAAAGAGGACATCGAGAGTGGCACCCGCGCTGCTGCCAAGGGCGGCTTCACTGGCGTGTGCGCCATGCCGAATACCGATCCCGTCACCGATAACGGCACCGTCGTGGAGTTCGTTAAGTCCCGCGCTGCCGAGGTCGGTCACTGCCGCGTCTATCCGTCGGGCGCCATGACCCGCGGTCTTAAGGGCGAGGCCATGTCCGAGATGGGCGATATGGTCGCCCATGGCGCCGTCGCCTTCACCGACGACGGTCGCGGCGTGCAGGGCGCGGGCATGCTCCGTCGCTGCATGGACTACGGCAAGATGTTCGGCAAGGTCTTTATGAGCCATTGCCAGGACGAGGACCTGGTCGGTCACGGTCAGATCAACGAGGGCAAGGTCTCGACCCGTCTGGCCCTCGAGGGCTGGCCGGCCGCCGGCGAGGAGCTTCAGATCGCCCGCGATATCGAGATTGCCAAGCTGACCGGTGCCAAGCTGCACATCCAGCACATCTCCACCGCTCACGGCCTCGAGCTCGTGCGTGCCGGTAAGGCCGCCGGTGTCCAGGTAACCTGCGAGGCCACCCCGCACCACATGTTCCTGACCGAGAACGACTTGGACGAGACCTACAACACCTCGCTCAAGGTCAATCCGCCGCTGCGCACCGACGAGGACGCCGAGGCCATCCGTCAGGGCGTCATCGACGGTACCGTCGACGTGATCGTTACCGATCACGCTCCGCACACCCCGTGGGAGAAGGCCCGCGAGTTCGAGCTCGCACCTTTTGGCATGATCGGCCTCGAGACCTCGCTGTCGCTCGTGCTCACCGAGCTGGTCAACACGGGCAAGATGAGCATGGGCCGCATGGTCGAGCTCATGGCCATCAAACCGCGTGAGATCCTGGGCCTCGACCAGGTTCTGGTCAAGGCGGGCTCCGTTGCCGACCTGACCGTGTTCGACCCCTCCGTAACCTGGACGGTCGGCGAGGACGGTTACGAGTCGCGCGCCGAGAACTCCGGTTTTGCCGGCCGTACGCTCACCGGTCGAGCCACCGATGTGTTTGTCGGCGGTAAACAGACGCTTGCCGACGGCTGCATCTGCTAGCATAGCCTTATCGCTTTTGTGCGCGGCGCCCTTGCGGTGCCGCGCTTTCTGTTCGTTTGGACCATGCAACCGCATGGGGGATTGGAGCGTCTATGCCCACACCTTCCACTGCACGCATGCACGACTTCGAGGTCGTCTCGAACCGGGAGATCGCCGACGGCATCTTCTCGCTCGTCATCTCGGCCCCCAAGCTTGCAAGTGCGCTCAAGCCCGGTCAGTTTGTGAACATCGCCGTGCCCGGTGATGCGTCCTCGCTGCTTCGCGTGCCCCTGAGCTACTACCGCGCCGACGCCGAGGCCGGCACCGTCGAGTTGTGGTACGCCGTCGTGGGCGACGATACCCGTCGTTTGTCCCAGATGGGACCTGGCTCCACCTCTAACCTGCTGGGCCCCGGTGGCCGCGGCTGGATGGTACCCGAGGGCACCAGGAAGGCCCTACTCGTCGCCGGTGGCATCGGCGTTCCGCCTGTCCTCTGCCTGGCCGGTAAGCTTGCCGAGCAGGGTGTGGCCGTCGACGTGTGCTTGGGCTTTGGCACCGCGTCCAAGGCCGTGGGCATCGATGAGTTCCGCGCGCTGGGCGCCACGGTTAACGTGTGCACCGACGACGGTACGCTGGGTACGCACGGTTTTTGCACCGATCCGGCAGCCGATCTGCTCGGCGAGGGTGGCTACGACTACGTGGCCAGCTGCGGTCCCGCCGTCATGATGAAGAAAGTCGCCGCCGCTGCCGCCGAGGCCGGTGCGTACTGCGAGGTGTCGCTCGAGCGCATGATGAGCTGCGGCTTTGGCGCCTGCAACACCTGCAACGTCGAGACGGTCGACGGTATGAAGGGCGCCTGCATGTGCGGCCCCGTGTTCGATGCTTCCAAGGTGGTGGTCTTCTAGTGGGTACCGTGAACATGGCCGTCGATTTCGGCGGCGTCAAGATGCAGAACCCCATCAACACCGCAGCCGGCACCTTCGGCTACGGTTGGCAGTTCCAGAATTTCTTCGATGTTTCCCAGCTGGGCGCCATTACCACCAAGGGCTGTGCCGCCGAGCCCTGGCCGGGCAACCCTGCGCCCCGCATGGCCGAGATTCCCGGCGGTATGATTAACTCCGTAGGCCTGCAGAACCCCGGTGTCGCCGCCTTTGCCCGTGAGTCCGGCCCGTGGCTCGAGCAGCTGTCCAAGGACGGTTGCCAGGTCATTTGCCAGGTTGCCGGGCACTCCGTTGATGAGTTTGTGCGCGCGCTCGAGATGTATGTCGAGCTGTGCCCCTGGGCTGCCGGCTATGAGATCAACGTCAGCTGCCCCAACATCGCCGCCGGCGGTGCCGCCATGGGCTCTACGCCTGAGGGCGCTTCTTCCGTCATGGCCGCCTGCCGCAAGGTGACCGATAAGCCGCTGTTCGTCAAGATGGCTCCGGTTAACGTCGCCGAGATTGCTAAGGCTCTCGAGGCCGCCGGCGCCGACGGCCTTTCGGTCATTAACTCCATCCAGGGCATGGCTATCGACGTTCATACCCGTAAGTCCCGCGTGGCCAAGCCCAAGGGCGGCCTCTCGGGCCCGCTGTGCCACCACATCGCCGTGCGCATGGTCTGGGAGGTTGCCCAGGCCGTCGATATCCCCATCAACGGTGTCGGCGGCGTCATGACGGGTGAGGATGCGGCTGAGTTTATCCTGGCTGGCGCTACCTGCGTGTCGGTCGGCATGGCCAACTTCGTCGACCCGTGCGCTTCGCTCAAGATCGCGCACGAGCTCGAGGCCTGGGCGGAGTCTCAGGGCGTGAAGGACATCAACGAGCTGGTAGGTGCTTTCGAATGCTAGAGACCGATGCCCGCGACCGCGTTATCGTCGCCCTCGACTGCGACCGTGAGCGTGCGCTCGAGCTCGCCCACGAGCTTTCGGGCCATGCCGCATGGCTCAAGGTGGGTATGACGCTCTATTACGCCGAGGGTCCCCAGATCGTCAAGACCTTTAAGGACCTTGGCTTTAAGGTCTTCCTCGACCTTAAGTTCCACGACATTCCGCATCAGGTGCGCGGCGCTGCCCGCTCGGCCTCGCTTGCCGGTGCCGACCTGCTTTCGGTCCACGGCCTGGGCTCGGGCGCTATGCTCGCTGCCTGCCGTGAAGGTGCCGAGGAGGCGCGCGTGGACCGTGCCAAGCTTGTCGCCATCACCGTGCTCACGAGCATGAATCAGGATTCGCTGGTCGAGATCGGCGTCGAGTCTCCCGTCGCCGAGGAAGCCGCTCGTCTGGCAAAGCTTGCCCAGGCCAACGGCATCGACGGTATTGTGTGCTCGCCGATGGAGGCCCATGACATGCGCGAGCTGCTGGGCCCCGATGCTCTCATCGTGACCCCTGGCGTACGTCCCGTGGGCGCGGCCCTGGGCGATCAGTCCCGTGTTGCCACG